>CAZKLG010000021.1:0-30128 GCA_964553675.1 uncultured Mageeibacillus sp.
CATGCCACTTTGCCTTCTGCCACATATGACACAATTGATGGCCATAGACACCTCCCTTTCTTAGCTTCACTCTTACCCCAGCATAAGGAAGGAGCCGTGATCAGGTCAAGCTGTTCAAGGGAGAATATAGGTCGCTGATTGAGGATAAAAAAGGAAAGCATGGTGATTTAGACTCTAACCCGAAAAATGGAAACACGAAGGCTAACAACATAAACGCATCATGATTATTTCTGGATATAAAAAGTCCCCGGGTTTGGTACTCCCCTTATAGTGGGGGACTTACTGCCAGGAACTGGATCAACGCAATCGCAATTGCAAACCCAATATAGAATCTTCCTCTTCCATTGTCAACTAAGAAGGAATAGCCTTCCTGCACATCCAAAATGCAATCTCAACAGGATAGAACTAGCTTAAAAAATTGATTACAAAAGCCCTGCAACAGATTCGTCACAGGGCTTCCTGGTGGGTGATACTGGACTTGAACCAGTGACCCCCTGCATGTCACGCAGGTACTCTAACCAGCTGAGCCAATCACCCGGGCCGTAACCAAGTCTACACAAGAAGGCAAAGTGTGTCAAACCCCAAATTTTGCGTTGGCCGCCTTGGAAAAGTATCCTGGCCCAGGCTTTTTTCACCTGGGCTATAATGCTTGGGAGACCATGATTTGGGAGGTTCTTATGAAATCTTACCGGAAAGTTTTGATCTATCATACGGACAGCCGAAGGGCATACATCAATATCACCCGCCAGTTGGAAGCCTGCCTGGCCGAAAGCAGGATCCAGGAGGGACTCCTCCTTTGCAACTCCATGCACATCACCTCCAGTGTCTTCATCAACGATGACGAGCCGGGCCTCCATCACGACTTTGAGGTCTTTTTGGAGAGACTGGCCCCGGAAAAACCCTATGACCAATACCGCCACAATGGCTACGAGGACAATGCGGATGCCCACCTCAAAAGGAGCATCATGGGCAGGGAAGTGGTCGTTGCGGTGACAGAGGGAAAACTGGATCTGGGAACCTGGGAACAGGTCTTCTATGGCGAGTTTGACGGCAAGCGGCCCAAGCGGGTCCTGGTCAAGATCATCGGTGAATGAAAGACGCCCCGTTTTCACGGGGCGCCTTTGTTAGCTTAAAGGACTTGATAGCCTTCCTGGTCAATGATCTGGGCCATGGCCTCCTTTGTAGGCGTTCCATCGGTCTGGACCCTGACCTTTTTGCTTTCCAGGTCTGCCTTGGCGTCCAGGACACCCGGCATGGCCTTGAGAGCCTTTTCGACCCGGGCCGTACAGTGGCCACAGGTCATGCCGTCAACTGTCAGAATTATTTCTTTATCCATCTTGGCTTCCTCCTCTTCTTCCGGGAGAATGGGGCAAGCCCTGTCTCCCAGTCCGATCGCTGATAAATCATCATAATGTAATGATGTCGTTTCTTGTGTGATCTCTTTGAGCCTGCTCCGCTCCCTGCCGGGCTTGAAACGCCTGATACGCAAGGCATTGAGGACAACAAAGACCGAGCTGAAGCTCATGGCCAGGGCCCCGATCATGGGGGTCAACCTGAGGCCATAAGGCAGGTAGAAGGCACCGGCTGCCACCGGGATGGCGATGACATTGTAGAAGAAGGCCCAGAAGAGATTCTCCTTGATGGTCCTCAGGGTCTTGCGGCTGAGCTCGATGGCAGTCACCGCATCTTTCAATTCATTTCTGACCAGGACCACATCGGCCGACTCAATGGCGATATCGGAACCGGCCCCGATGGCGATCCCCACATCGGCCACAGCCAGGGCGGGGGCGTCATTGATGCCGTCACCTACCATGGCAACCTTCTCGCCATTGGCCTTGAGGCGTTCCACCACGGCTGCCTTGTCGGTAGGCAGGACCTCCGCAATGACCTGGACCCCACCCAGCTGGCGGCCGATAGCCTCGGCTGTCGCCTGGCGGTCTCCGGTCAGCATGATGACCTTGATACCCAGCTTGTGGAGCCTGTCCACGGCTTCGATACTGCCCGGCTTCAACTGGTCCGTGGCCCCGATCAGGCCCAGGAGGGTCTGGTCGATAGCCAGGAAGAGGATGGTCCGGCCTTCCAGGGACAGGTCATCGGCCTCTCTTTCCAGGTTGACGTCTGACAGGCCCAGTTCCTTCATGTAATTGGCAGAGCCTATGTAGACCTGGCGGCCGTCTTTCAAGCTGGCCTTGATACCCCGGCCGGGGACGGCCTCAAAGTGGTCCAGGGGAATCCGCTCAGTCAGTTCCCGCTCCTCGGCGGCCCTGAGGATGGCGCCGGCCAGGGGATGCTCTGACAGCTCCTCCAGGGTAGCGGCCAGGACCAGGAGGTCATCTTCGGTCTGGAAATCCGGGTCCCCGGATTTGACGACAATCTCGGTCACATCGGGCCGGCCGGCCGTCAGGGTACCGGTCTTGTCAAAGATGACACTGCTCAGGCTGCCCGCTGACTCCAGGGCTTCGCCTGACTTGATCAGGATGCCGTGGCGGGCCCCCTGGCCCGTGGCCACCATAATGGCC
The DNA here is from genome assembly GCA_964553675.1 of uncultured Mageeibacillus sp. GTDB lineage: Bacteria > Bacillota > Clostridia > Saccharofermentanales > DTU023 > UBA4923. The sequence goes on from CAZKLG010000021.1 coordinate 2,520, forward strand.
ACAGGGGTGGCCAGGCCCAGGGCACAGGGGCAGGAGATGACCAGGACAGAGATGGCCATGGAAAAGGCCAGCTCACCCGGGAAACCGGCGATCAGCCAGACGGCCAGAGTGATGAGGGCGATGACGATGACGATGGGGACAAAGACGCCCGACACCTTATCGGCCAGGCGGGCCACCGGGGCCTTGGAAGAGGAAGCCTCCTCCATGAGATGGATCATCTGGGCCAGGGTGGTATCTTCCCCGGTCTTGGTCGCTTCAAAAAGGAGGGTACCCGTCCCATTGATGGTGGCCGAGGTGACCGGGTCACCCGGCGCCTTTTCCACCGGGATACTCTCCCCTGTCATGGCTGATTCGTCGATGGAACTGTGGCCTTCCCGGACCACCCCGTCACAGGGGACCCGGGCGCCGGGCAAAAGGACCACCAGGTCACCGGGCCTGAGGTCGCCGGCGTCAATCTCCAGGCGCTGGCCATTTCGCATGACCAGGGCCGTCTGGGGTACCAGGTCCATGAGGCCGGTCAGGGCCTCTGAAGTCTTGCCCTTGGCCCTGGCCTCCAGGGTCTTACCCACCATGATCAGGACCAGGATCATGGCCGCCGATTCAAAGTAGAGCTGGTGGAGGTAACGGTCGATCAGTTCAAAGTCGCCCAGGCCCAGGCCATTGCCGATCCGGTAGATGGCAAAAAGACCAAAGACAAAAGAAGCGGCCGAACCCAGGGCGATCAGGGTATTCATATTGGGGGCCCGGTTCATGAGCCCCTTGAAACCCGAGGTGAAAAAGAAGCTGTTGATCAGCATGACCGGCAGGGCAAAGACCATCTGGATCAGGGCATAGCCGACGGCATTGGGATAGCCCGACAAAAAGGAAGGCAGGGGCAGGCCAAACATGGGTCCCATGGAGACCCACATAAGGGGGATGAGGAGGATGGCAGAGGCGATCAGGCGCCTGGTCATCAGGCTTTCCTCCCTCTCCCGCTCCTGGACCAGCTTTTGTCGTTCCGCTCTGGGATCGGCCTTTTTTGACCCTTCAGACCCACCGACCAGGCTGATGCCATAGCCGGCCTTTTCCACGGCCTCCATAACAGCCGCATCATTTTGGATGGCAGGGTCCAAGTCCAGGGTCATGGTGCCCGTCAATACATTGACATTGACCTCGGTCACCCCATCCAGCTTTTCAACTGACCGGGTCACCGCCGCCTGGCAGGCCGCACAAGTCATGCCCGTTACCGCAAATGTCTTCTTCATGGTGAACCTTCTTTCCTATAAATCAGCATACGAAAAGGGACCCCCAACCACCGTAACAAGAGGCGCGGCAGGGGCTTCAGGCAAGGGTCTCTTGTGGATGGCTTGAGATGGTTTCCTTGGCTTTGCGCTTTATCCAGGATCGGAGGGCGAGACGGCAGCGCCAGTAGTGAAAACGATGCCTGCTTTTAGCCAGGCTGGTATCCAAAGGATAGAAAAAACGACCGGCGTCCATGTCAACCAGGACCGGATAGAGGCTGACCTTGTGCAGGGGCGTACAAAGGTAATTGACGACCCCGGCCCCGGCAGACGTGACCTCGTCCCGGTTTTTCATGTCGGTCAGGAAAATAAGGCGGTTGCGGCGGGCTGGCAGGCGGTCGTAATCCGCTTCGATCAGGCGCTCACATTCTTTCAGGATCTGGTCGACAATGATGACATTCATCATGGGGTGATAAAAGATGAAGAGCCGGTCGACCAGGGGGGGCCGGCCAAAGCTGGGTAAAGACCGCTTGCGGACCATGACGGCCTCAAAGGGTTGTCCGCCCAGATCCTTCCAGCCCTTTTCCTTGTAGCGGTCCGAAAAGTCAGTCCGGTAAGCCGGCCAGGTCTTCTGGAGTTTGACATAGTGCCTGGGCAGGCGGAAGCGCCGGATACCCTCCAGGCGCTTGAGGCTTCCCGGATTGCCCGGACTGAAACGCTCCAATCTGACCGAGGAAAAGAGTTGAAAGGCGAAGATGAGGACCATGAGCCCCAAAAGGGAAAAGGCCACAATGAAAACAGGTTTGAAATAACTTAATGAGGTCAGGAGGGGGATTTGGCTGGCTTTTTTGTAAAGGAAAACCAGCCCGCCCCCTAAAATCGACAGGATAAGAAAATGGGAGACTATTTCGCGGATCCAACCCTTGCCGCGCATGGTCAGGGGGTCAGGGTCAGCCGGGTCTCCATCTCGGCTACATGGCCCAGGGTCTGGAAGACCGAACAGTACTTGCCGGCGATCTCCATGGCCCGCCCATACTGTTTTTCCTTTTGAGGATCAGCCCCCTTGACCTCAATATCCAGCAGGATATGGCTCATCATGGTGGGTGGTTCTTCCCGGTGGTCAGCCTTTATGTCGATGACAACCTCATGGTAGTGAAGGTGCATCTTGCCGGCGATCCCCAAAAAGGTGGCATAAAAACAGCCGGCCAGTCCCCCCAGGACCAGGTCATAGGGGCCAAACTCACCTTCCTCCGGTCCCAGGACCAAGCGGGCCCGGTTCCCTTGGATAATCCCCCGGTAGCGGGGTTCAAATACTGCCCTGATCTCACTCATTTGTCTTTTCTCCCAAAAACTCTAGGATGATGCACCCAGCACCATCTTGATTTCCATTCTTTGATCGCCCCGATAAAAGGTCAGGCTGACCTGATCGCCAGGGGCTTTCTTATTCTTCAGATCGGCCAGCTGCCGGGTCGTTTCCACCTTTTGCCCATCCAGGGCCGTGATGACATCACCTGGTCTCAGCCCTGCCTGCTGGGCCGCCCCGCCCGCTTCCAGGGAGACGACAACCACACCCGGATAGTGGAGGCCCTGGTCGGCCGCCAGGTCTTTTTCCACGGCTGAAACGGATATGCCCAACATGGGCCAGATGTGTTTGCCCGTCTGGATGATGCTCTCAATAATGGGCTTGGCAGCATTAATGGGGATGGCAAAGCTGATCCCCTGGATCTGGTCCAAGGAAGCGCTGTCCGTCCGCAGGATCTTGAGCTGGTTGATGCCCACCACTTCACCGTAGGCGTTGAGGAGGACTCCTCCCGAGTTGCCGGGATTGAGGGCCGCATCCGTCTGGATCAGGAGGATGGGCGACTGGGCCAGCTCCCGGTCCAGGGCCGAGATCACCCCTGAGGTCACTGTCCCGCTCAGGCGGCCTGTGGGGTTGCCGATGGCGATGGCCAGCTCGCCGATCAGGAGCCTGGATGAATCCCCCAGCTCCACATAAGGCAGACGGTCATCGTCGATCTTGATGACGGCCACGTCTGCATAGGCGTCACTGCCGACCAGGCTGGTCTCATAGGTCCGGCCATCTTCCAGGGTGACGAAGATGGACTTGGCGTTTTCGATGACATGGGCGTTGGTGACAACATAGCCGTCGGGCGAAATGATGAAACCTGACCCTGACACCGTGTTCTGGGAAAGACCACCGAACTGGTCAGCCACCACCACATTGGTATAAATGGCGACCACAGCCGGCTTGGCCCGCTCCACGATGGTGGGGATGGTCAGGACCTCTTTGCCCTCCTGGGGCAGGGGCCGGGCCACATCCTCCAGGCTGAACTGGGGATCCAGGCCTTGGGAGGGTTCCTCTTCTCCCTCTGTGGGAAGGTGGACGTAGGGAGGGGAATTGTCCTCCTTTGTGGACTCTGTCTCCGTGGCTGAGGGCAGTCGCATCAAGTTGTCCTTGTTCTTGTAAAGGAAGACAAAAAGACCGGTGACTGCAGAAAAAATCAGGACAATGACCAGGCTGACGATGATCAGGCCCAGGGCCAGATTACCTGACTTGGCCTTTTTGTCGGCTGGTTCTCCTGAATAATGTTGATCTCTATTTTGCTGATGATTGTCCATGTCTCAAACTATCCCGCTCCTGGTGTTCCAGCAGGCTCCTTGTCTACGAACTCCCTAAATCAGTCTCCTCTTGTCCTATCTTATCTTAATTAGCCAAAGGCCATGTGACAAGTGGCGAGAGGAAGATCAGGGCCTGTCTGTATCCGATGTATCCTCCGGATCCCGGGGAAGTGTCTTGATCTTGACCTGGCGCATGTCATGTCTTTTGCCCTTATCCTTTTTCCCCTTGTCAACAAGTCGGGCTATCCCCTCTTTGGACCGCCTGGCTGTCTTGACCAGCAGGGCCCAAAAGGCAAGACTCCAGCCCTTGATGGCCCGACCTGCCCGCTTGATCTGCCTGCCCGAACCTGAGGCCAGGTCCTTGGTCTTCGCCTTGACCACAAGCATGCGCTCATCCAGGCTGGCCCGCTTTTTTGCCCTTTCCTTGGGGGCAGCCACCTTTTCCCGGGGCAGCTTGTCCTCAAGGGGAATCCGGCGGGCAGGTTCCCGGATGACTTCCTGGGGCCTGGTGGCCAGGACAGGCACCCGGTCTTCCGTCAGGTCGGGGCCTGGCTGGGGAGCGGGCATCATGACCTCTTCTTGAGGAGGACCGGGAAAGAACAGGTCTTCAGGCAGGCCTTCAGGGCTTGGCGGTGTCAGGTCGGGCTCTGGCGGAGTCAGGGGGACATAGTAGTCGATCCCGTCAAGCTGGCGGTCCAAAAACCCTTTGACCAGGCGATCAAGCCCGTATTGGAGGAGCTTATAGAGGGTAATAGCCAGGAGGGGGACCAGGATCAGGACGGCGACCAGAAGCAGGCCCTCACCCAGGACCCAAAGACCACCCGCCACGACACCGGCCACGGTCACCAGGATGCCGCCGGATTCGGCGATCACTTCCAGGGCTGTGCCGATGTGTTCATCCACCCGCTCATAAAGGAGGGCCAGGACCGATTCCTTTTCAACAGTCACCAGGGGCAGAAAATACTGGACCAGGACATAGAAGAGCAAAAGATACTTGGCCGCATAGATGATGAGTAATAAGGGCCTGACATAGAGGGGCAAGCGCCGGTAAAGGATGGAAAGGGCCGGCGTCAGGAGGGTCAAAAGCAGGAGGAGGATAAGGGACAGGGGCCAGTCCACCCGGACCAGCTTGGGATAGTAAGGGGGGAAAAGGGTCAGCAGGACAAAGACAGCCGCCATAAAGGCTGCCAGGAGAACGTGCGCATTGAAATGCCGCCTTGTCCGGTAGTCTGTATCGCTCCATACCGGACCAACCAAAAATCCCTCAAGATAGTCCATAACACCTCTTCATGTCGCCTCAGTATAACATTGCCCATCCTGGATTTTGGGATTATTCATCCCCCTTCAAGTTCCGGGCAATGACCCGGATCCGGCTGAAACGATGGCTCATCCCCGACTTGCTGACCGGGGGTTCCATGGCCTCACCCAACTCTTCCAGGGAGGCTCCCCGGTTGTCCAGCCTGGCATAGGCCGCTTCGGCCAGGGCAGGGGGGAGAAAATCGATCCCCCTTATTTCCTCGATGATCTGGATGGCCTCCAGCTGCCGGGCGATGGAATCGGCCCTGCGGTTGGCATTGGCCTCATCAAAGTTGACCTGGCGGTTGACCTGGCCGATCAGCTCCCGCTCACTTCGCTCCTGCTCAAAGAGGAGAAGGGCATTATGGGCCCCTGACAGGAGTAAAAAACGGGCCACGTCTTCACCCTTGGTGAAAAGCAGGTGGATCCTGCCCTGGTGGCGGGTCTGGCCCGCCTGGAAGCCGGCCTTGTCAAAGACCCGGAGCATGAGGGGGATGGCCCCTCCTGCCGAGGGTGAAAAAGCCAGACGATAGCGGCCGGTGACAGGGTCGGACATGACGCCCGTGGCCAAAAAGAAGCTGGCCAGGAGGGGTTCCAGGCCCAGGTCCCCCGTCTCCTCCAGCCAGGCATCAAAGTCAAAAAAGAGGGCCGGGCGCCCGGACAGGGGAATGAAAATGACCAGGGTCAGATCCCGTTTGCCTGCCAGCCGCTTTCGGATGGAAAAGCCCAGGGTGGGGATAACGGTTTCAAGCAGGCTGACGGTGGGACCGTTGGCGACCCGAAGGGTCAGCTCCCAGCCCGCTTTCTCCTCCCGGATTTTCCCCAGGCTGGCCGCAAAGGAGGCAAAGGAGGCCAGGGCCCAATCGGCTTCCCTGGCATGCTGGCGGTGGCGCTGGGCCAGCTCCTGGCGGATCTTGGAAGAAAAGGTCATGGCTGGTCGTCAGTCTGGTCCAGCAGCTGGTCCAGGATGACCTGCCTGACGTCGCTCTTCAGGTCCCGGTGGATGGTGATGACCTGGTAGCCCAGGCCTTCGATAAAGGCTGACAGGTCTTCTGTCACCATGACGCTGCGGTGGCGGCCTCCGGTACAGCCGACAGCCAGGTTCAGCCTCTGCTTGCCCTCCCGGACATAAAAGGGGAGCAGGTAGGCCAAAAGATCCTTTTGCATTGCCAAGAATTGGTCAAGCTCAGGAAATTGCCGCAAAAAGTCAATGACTGGCTGGTCCAGCCCTGACAGGGCTTTCAGTTCCTCATAGTAGAAGGGATTGGGGACAAAACGGACATCCATGACGATATCCGAGTCAGGCGGCAGACCGTACTTGAAGCCGAAGGACTGGATAAAGACGGCCATACCTGTCTGGTCGCCCGAAAGCTTGAAGAGCTGGTGGAGGCGTTCCCGCATCAGCGAAGCCGGCAGATCGCTGGTATCCAGGATGTCATGGGCCAGTTCCTTGACCGGCTTCAGATAGCGCCGCTCCTCTGCGATGGCCTGGGCCAGGGACCGGTCCCGGGCCATGGGATGATCCCGCCTGCTCTGCTTGTAGCGGCTGATCAGGGCGGCATCAGAGGACTCCAAAAAGAGGATGCGGACCGGGATATTGATGTCTTTCAGCTTTTCCAGGGCCGGGGCCAGGTGCTGGGCAAAATGAGGGTTTCGGGTATCCATGACCAGGGCAATCTGGCCTGACCCCCGATCCCCCTCGTCCTCGGAGAGGACATGGACCAGGTCCACCAGGAGCTGGGGCGGCATATTGTCGATGCAAAAAAAGCCCCGATCTTCCAGCATCTTGGCGGCCATACTTTTGCCGCTGCCGGATAAACCCGTGACAATGGTGATATCCATCTTTACTCCAATCCCTGACTGGCAAAGGGATCTTCCCCCCAGTCGCCGATCAGGCGGACCTCCGGCATGAGGACCAGTCCCTCCCGGTCATAGACGGCCTGCCTGACATCCAGGAAGATCTGAAGGATTTCCCGGGAGGAGGCCCCCCCATGGTTGACAATGAAACCAGCGTGTTTGGCCGAGACACCGGCCTGGCCCCGCTGGTAACCCTTCATCCCCGCCTCGCTGATCAGTTTACCGGCAAAATACCCGGGCGGCCGCCGGAAGGCACTGCCGGCCGAGGCCCAGGCCAGGGGCTGTGACTGGTAACGTTTATTGGCATGGACCCCCATGCGGTCGTAGACAGCCTGGGGCTGATCGGGGGTCAGGGTCAGTTCCGCTTCTACTATCAGGGCGTCCGGCTTGTCGGAAAAGTAGGAGTGGCGGTAGCCAAAGTCATGGTCGGGGCCATGGATCTGGGCCAGCTGGCCTTGGGAATCCAGGAAGACCGTCCGGGTCACCACCTGGGATATGCTGCCCTCAAAGGCCCCCGCATTCATGAAAATAGCCCCGCCCAGGGAGCCGGGAATCCCGCAGGCAAATTCAAAGCCTGAAAGACCCTGGCGGGCGGCAAAGGCTGCGATTTCATAGAGGGGGAGGCCGGCCGCACAAAGGAGCTGATTGCCCTCCCTCTTGATACCGGTCAGGCTGGGGGACAAAAGGACCGTGATCCCCCGGATGCCCTCATCGGAGACCAGGACATTGGAGGCCCGGCCCAGGACAGTCAGAGGCCAGTCCCTGGCAAGGCAAAGTGCCTTCAGGGCCAGGAGGCTCTCTTTGCTTTTTGGCATGACCAAAAGATCGGCCGGTCCACCCGACTTGATCTGGGTAAAGGGTGCCAGGTCCTGCCCCTTGTGGACGGTCAGGTCCGGGATGGCTTCCAGGGCAGCCAGGGCTTCATCTATAGGGAAAGTCAATCCTTTATTTGTCATATCTGTCCTTTTCTTAGGGGCGGTCATAGATCCGCTCGGTCAGCTCCTTGACTACATCGTGACCCATCTTCTGGTTTCTGAAATTAATAGAGGCAAATTCAACGATGATGGCCAGGTTCCGACCCGGTCTGACGGGGATGGTGACCGAGGGCACTGTCACGCCCAAAATATCCGTGTGCTCATCTTCAATGCCGATCCGTTTATAGACCTTGTTTTCATCCCAGAATTCCATGTTGATGACAAAGTTGATATTCTCCTGGATCTTGACCGCTGAGACGCCGTAAAGCTCCTTGACATCCAGGATGCCCAAGCCCCTGATCTCCAACATATAACGGATATTTTCGGGGGCCTTGCCAAGGAGGGTGGTGTCGGACACCCGCCTGACCTCGACCAGGTCATCGGCGATCAGGCGGTGGCCCCGCTTGACCAGCTCCAGGGCCGTTTCCGATTTACCCACACCCGACTCACCCAGGATCAGGATGCCTTCACCCAGGACTTCGACCAGGACGCCGTGCATGTAGCTCTTGGGGGCCAGCTCCACATTCAGGTACTTGACGATGGAGCTGTAGATATTGGCCGTGGAATCGTTGCTTTGCAAGATAGGGATTTCGTGTCTTTTGGCTGACTCCAGCAACTCGGGGAAGGGTTTGTGGTTACGGGACAGGATCAGGCAGGGAATGCCGGTGGAAAAGAGCTTGTCAATGCTGGCCCTTTTTTCTTCCGAAGTCAGGGATTCCAAAAAGGCCATCTCCATATTGCCGACCAGCTGGATACGGTCCGCGCCAAAGTGTTTGAAGTGGCCGGCCAGCTGCAGGCCCGGCCGCGTGACGTCGGCCACCGTGATACTGGTCTGATCGATTTTGTCAAAATTGCATATGACCTTAAAGTCGTAAAGCTCAATCAAAGTGCTCAGCTTTACACCGAATTCTTCCATGAATATACCTCCAGAAAAGCGCCTTTTACCAGCCTTTCATACGCGTGAATTATATCACAGGCCCGGGGAAGGTCAGATGAAAATGCTGTCAGGCCAGGCCTTGAGGGGCCAGGGCTTTTTTCGATAATCAGATAATCGAGCCGAAGAGAAGGAAGAAACCATGGGCGGCCATGCCGGCCACCAGGCCTCCGGCCGTGTGGCTCAAGACGGCACTGCCGGTCAATTCCCGATGGTCCAGGGCATCCATCATGGCCACATGGGTGCTGAGGTAACCCGACCAGCACATGCACATGGCGCTAAAGACGGCGATGTCGTTGGCATGGATACGGCCGCTGGAATAGAGCTCAGGGATCAGGCCCATGGAGGCACCCGCTGAACCCAGGGCTGTCAGGGGTACGGCCACGGCATCGGGACTGGAAAAACCAAAGACCGGTACCAGGATGAAGTCCAGCTTGGCGGCCAGCCAGGGCAGGACCCCTACGCCGGGCAAACTGTCGCCGGGATTGTTGGTCAGGATGATGATCAGGGTGCAGATGACCAGGACACCGGGGATAATGCTCATGCCCACCTTGACCCCTGAGGCCCCTCCTTCCAGGAGTGCATCCATAAGCCGTCTCATGGCACTGCCTGTCCGGACCTCCCGATAGTCCATCAAGGAGACGTCGGGAATCTCGTCCCGGGTTTCCACGCTCTCGGCCTCAGTACCGAAGTAGCGCCGGGTCTTCATGATCATGAGCCTGGTGCTGACCACACTGCCCACCAGGGCGCCCAGGATACCGCAAAAGACAGCCAGGCCCATGGGGTCGCCGGGATTGGCATCCACGCTGAGAATGAAGACAATGACAATCAGGCCCATGCCAAAGGAGGTACCCAGATTGGTCAGGGCCGGCAGCTGGTATTTTTTAAAATAAGAGCGAAATCGCTTGTCATCGCAAAGGGTCAAGATGGCGGGGTTGTCGGAAATGAAGGTGGTCACGATACCGATGGCGGCCGCTCCCGGCAGGCGGTAGACAGGCCACATGAGAGGCGACAGGATCCGATTGATCAGGGCTACGACACCAAATTCGGTCAAGACCCCCGCCAGGGCTCCGGCCAGGACGGCCGCTGCCATGATGTAAAAGACCGTGTTCATGAGCAGGTCATAGGCGATGGTAAACATGGCCCGGATCAGTTTGATGCCGCCCATTTCCCGGCCCAGCAAAAAGAAAAAGAGGATGACAAGAAGGAGGGCGATCAGGTTCTCGGGACCGATCGCTTTCTTGTATCGAAATTTGTCCTGCACGCCGCCCCGCCCCCCAAAAAATCTGCCCATATTATACACAGATCAGGCGACAAAAAGACCCCCCTCCAGGATGCGCGGAGGGGGGCCAGGACTGACTGTCCGGACCCGAGGGCCCGGGCAGTTCAAACTAGTGGTTTACTTCCTTTTTCCTGCGCTTGGCAAGGATCATGATGATTGCCATCAGGGCCAGGCCCATCATGAGCAATCCCATCGTAGTGTAGAGGGACTGACCTTCACCTGTCACAGGTACTTCATCTTCATCGCCGGCTACCAATTCATAGAGGTTGGTAAAGGCGATGGGGGCTTCACCCGTGGCACGGGTGACTTTCAGGTGACCGTCGCCCTCGTCGCTGACTGTCAAGGTCAGGGTGATGACGCGGTCGTCGTAGATAATATCTTCCTGGCTGCCCTCGACTTCACGGATGGTGTAGACAAAGGTCCTGCCCACATCCTCCAGACCAAAAATCAGGGACGCGAAGGGAATCCTGCCATCTGCCAGGTTCTTGACCCGCTGGATCACATGCCCTTCAGAATCGATCAGCTCGAATTCAAAGGCATCGGCCAGGAGGGGGCCATTAACTGTATTCTTCACGCCCTGGGGCTGGTAGCTGCCCTCTGCCACATAGCGGTTCTTGAACTCCGTCTGGGACGGATGCGTCACGGACACCTCATAGGCACCCCTGCCGCCGTCACCGACCGCCACCTGGTAGAAGAAGTCGGCATTGTCATAAATGACACCCGCCAGGCTACCTGCCTTTTCGCGGACCACATAATAGTGGGTGCCGTCATCACCACTGCCAAAGGTCAGGGTGAAGCTCCAGACATTGCCCGTGTTGGTGGTGGTCATGATGGGGCTTGCGCCCGGGGCCACCCTTCCTCCGGCATCGGCCAGGTAGAGCTCAAAGGTGAACTCGCTGTCGACCAAAGGCCGTCCTTCAAGGGCTTTGGTGCCCGAGATGGTGCCGCTGCCGTCACGGGAGGTGTAACGGTTGTTGAATTCTGTATCTTCTGGTGCGATCACCTCAACCTGGATCTGACCTTCAAGGTCATCTTCCACTTCCAGGCGATAGAGGAAGCTGCTGCTGTCATAGCTGACGCCAGCCAGGCTGCCCGCTCTCTCTTTCACCAGATAGTAATAGGTTCCTGTCTCTTCAGCTGTGAAGTCCAGAGTGAAGCTCCAGGCCGACCCAAGGTTGGTTGTGGTCGCCAGGGGCGTCGCATCTGTGGCCACTTGACCTTCTCCATCCGCCAGGTAGAGTTCGAAGGTAAATTCGCCCTCTCTCAGCGGCCGTCCGCTCAAGGCCTTGGTGCCGGAAATGATTCCCTGGCCGTCCTCGGCCTCATAGAAGTTGGCAAAGAGGAGGCTCTCGGTCTCAACCCAGCCTTCTTCGAGTCCATTGGTCAGGATATGGATCTCGGCGACCAGATTACCTTCCAGGTTGTCCGTAATGGTGACCTGGATCCAGTAATAGCGGTCATCGTAGGTGACCCCGCCAAGGCCCTCATCCACTTCCTTGATCAGGTAGTAGTGGACACCGGGTTGGCCATAGACCAGGGGCGTAAAGTCATAGTTATCGCCCAGGTTTCTGACTGTCTCGATCTCATCGCCTTCCACACCTTCGTCATCTGATTCAAAGAGTCTGAAGGCGAATTCTTCATCTTCAAGGGTCCGGCCTTCCAAGTCTTTCCAGCCACCCAGTTCAATCTCGACTTCCTCCGCCTCATAGAAGTTGGTGAAAGTCATGCTGGTCTCATCTGCCCAGCCTTCAGCCTCCGGCACCAGAACCTGGATTCCGACACTGATGACAAGCTGGCCTTCCAGGTCGTCGGTGACCGTCACGGCGACCTTGAAGATACGGTCGTCGTATGTCACCCCACCAAGGCCGCCATCCATTTCCTTGATCAGGTAGTAGTAGACACCGGGCTCGTAATAGTCTATGGGCCCAAAGAGGAAGCCTGAGCCTGAGTTGGTCACAGTTTCGATTTCAGTTCCCTCGTTACCGTCTTCATCCGACTCATGGAGGGCGAATTCGAACTCACCATCTACCAGGGTCCGGCCTTCCAAACCTTTCGAGCCGCCCAGTTCGATCCTGACTTCCCTTGCCAGGTAGGAGTTGAAGAAATTCATGCTCTCAGTCTCCAGCCACTCTTCTGTCTCTGTATCCAGATCCAGGATGGTGACATTGGCGACAAGCTGGCCTTCAAGATCGTCCGTGATCGTAACGATGACACGGTAGCTGCGACCGTCATAGGTCACCCCACCGAGGCCTCCGTCCACTTCCTTAACCAGGAAGTAGTAGGTACCAGCCTCGTCAAAGACCAGGGGCGTGAAGTCAAACTGACCAGCCAGGTTGGTGACGGTTTCTATTTCTGCTCCTTTTGTACCCGCAGGATCGGAGTGGAAGAGGGTGAAGCTGAATTCTCCATCAACCAGGGTCCGGCCTTCCAGATCTTTCCAGCCGCCCAGGTCGACTTCCACTTCTTCTGCACCGTAGCTGTTGGCGAAAACGATTCCCTGAGCACCTGCCCAGTCATCACCTGTGGCCAAGGCCCTTTGATAGGTCACAGAGGCTGCCAAGGCGCCGCTTCCATCATCAGTGACGACAACTGTCACCAGGAAACGGTGATCATCATAGACCACGCCGCCCAGGCCGTCATTCGCTTCCTTGACCAGGAAGTAGTAGGTACCCTCCTCGTCAAATGTCATGGTTTCAAAGGTGAAGCTGTTGCCATCATTGGAGACTGTATCGATTTCGTTTCCTTGTCCACCATCCGCATCGGACTTATAGAGGGTGAATTCAAACTCATCATCTTCAAGAGTCCGGCCGGTCAGGGACTTGCTGCCTGTCAGGGTAACCAGGATGTTGGCGGCCAGATAGCGGTTGATAAAACCAACATTGCCAGCCGTGATCCAGCCATCCCCTTCAGGATCTGTTACCTGATAGGACTTGGTCGCCACCAGGCTGCCCAAGCCGTTGTCGGTCACCTCCACCTTAACCAGGAAATGGTTGAGGTCGTAGGTCACGCCGCCCAAGCTACCCTCCACTTCCTTGATCAGGTAGTAGTGGGTCCCTGTTTCGGTGTAGCCGATGGGCACAAAGGCGAAGCCACCTGAGAAGTTCTCCGCCGTCTGCAGCCAGTTTCCTTCTGCACCAGCGATGGTGGATTCATAGAGTTTAAACTCGAATTCCTGGTCGACCAGTGTACGGCCGATCATGGTCTTGCTGCCGTCCAGGATGACCTGGGTATCGGTGGTTTGATAGCTATTGGTAAAACCAATGGCTTCAACCGTGGCCCAGCCGCCACCTGTGGTTGCTATTTTATAGATTACTTCTTTGGACAGAGCACCCAAACCATCGTCCGTCACCTCAACCTTAATCAGGTAACGGCTCTGGTCGTAGGTCACGCCACCCAGGCTTCCGGCTACTTCCTTAATCAGGTAATAGTAGTCCCCCGCAGCAGTGTAATTGATGGGCGTAAAGCTGAAGCTGCCTCCGCTGTTGGCCACCGTCTGGCGCAGAGTCACTTCTGCACCGTTGCTGTCGGAGTCATAGAGCTCAAACTGGAACTCTGCATTGGCCAGGGTCCGTCCATTCAGGGATTTGCTGCCAGCCAGAGTGACCTGGGTACCAGCAGCCTGATAGCTGTTGGTAAAGCCAATTTTGTCAGTCTGGGTCCAGCTGGCACCTGCGGCAGCGGCTTTCTTGTAGCTTACCGTCGCCACCAGGGCACCGCTCCCATTGTCTGCCACAACCACTTCAACCAGGAAGTTGCTCTGGTCGTAGGTTACCCCACCCAGGCTGCCGATCACTTCCTTGACCAGGTAGTAATGGGTCCCAGGTGAAGCATAAGGTATGGTCTGGAAGGTGAAGTTGCCTCCCACATTAGATACCGTTTCAATCAGAGCCACTTCTGTACCGTTGCTGTCTGACTCATAGAGCTCAAATTGGAAGTCTCCATTAGCCAGGGGTCGGACACCAGTCAGGGATTTGCTGCCGGTCAGAGTGACCTGGGTATCTGTGGTTTGATAGCTATTGATAAAACCAATGCCGCCAACATTGCTCCAGCCACCTGAGCCAGTTGCTTTTTTGTAGGTCTTTGAAACAAGCAGATTACCCAGACCATTGTCCGTCACAACCACTTCAACCAGGAAGCTGCTCTGGTCGTAGGTTACCCCACCCAGGCTGCCGATCACTTCCTTGACCAGGTAGTAATAGGTTCCCGGTGAGCTGTAAGTCATGGTCGAGAAGGTAAAGTTACCTCCCACATTAGAGACCGTTTCGATCTGAGTCCCTTGCGAACCAATGCTGTCGGATGCAAAGAGCCTGAATTGGAAGTCTCCATTGGCCAGAGTCCGGCCACCGGTCAATTCCTTGCTGCCGCCCAGGGTAACCCCTGCAGCGGTCGTCCGATAGTGGTTGGTGAAATGGACCGTTTGAGGATCCACACTGACACTGATCGCTCCCGTAGCTGGATTCTTGGTCAAAGTTACCTTGACATTGCGAACAGGGCTGGGATCATAATCCATGCCCTGAATGCCTGGCGAAGGAACAACTTCCTTTATCTCATAGTTGAATTCTTTGGTCAGAGCACCGCCAAGATCTCCAATGACATACTTGACTTGCCCAAAATCAAAGGACTGTGTTCCATTGCCATTAAAGGTCAGCTGCTTGTTGCTGCTGGCCGGCATCTTGCCACCATCCTTGGCTGTCAAGGTGAAAGTGAAGACATCCTGCACGGATGTGCCCGTACGGCCGGTCAGGGTTTTAGTTCCCCCGAAGGAGACCCTGGCGACATTCTCACGGTTCTTCACCTTAACGGTGATGTCACCTCTGGGGATGCCATTCGAGTCATGGGAAACCAGAAAGGTCTGTATCGCTGATCCGTCAATCTCGTATTCGATATCAAAATCATTCAGCGTCCCCGCGGAGACACCGGTTTCGGTGACCGTATAGGTGCCTTCATGACGTAATGACGTCAACCAGATATAATCCGCGCCCACTACCAGGGATTTGGTTTCTTCAAATCCTTTAGTACCGGGCTTCTTGACCCTTACATTGAAGGTCCGAGGATCACTTGTCACCTCATTGCCCAAGGCATCGGTCAGAATCTTCTTCATCTTGAGCAGGACCGGGTCCACCTGGGGTGAGGTGATACTGGCCGAGCTTATTTGATCATTGATGTTCTTGTAGGTGAGAACCGTAGACTTATTGGTCTCGAAGAGATCGTGATCAGAAGTCGCACCCGGTGTTGCCACAGGCGCGGTCAAGATCCCGTCAGTAACTTCAACCCGATAGGTCATCTCAGCGTAGTGGACACCATATTCATCTGTTTCGCCAGACACAAAGGAACCCAGATCCCAGGTTATGGTCTCGTTATTGGTTCCGGTGGGCGGCGTCACTGTCGTTGTTCCTTGAGTTACGGTAATGGGATGACCGGGTACCAGCCTGAAACCATCGCCCATCTCGTCCACAATCTGTCCATTTCGCATGGCGTAGAGGGTTTGGATGTGGGTACCAATCTGGTTATAGATATTGGTCAGCGTGCTGGGGTCACTGGTGGTGTAAGCCATCCCAGGTGAAGCGATTGAATTCAGGGTAGAAGTTCCCGCTGTTCCGGCAGAGACTGCAATGGTAAAGATTCCATCAATACCTGGCTTGGCATCCGTCGCTGCTTTTATGGCTGCGTCTCCATTGTGGATATTTCGCCAAATGGGATTACTTGGGGTTCCGTCATTGTATCGCTGGGTCAGCGCATTCCCGGTTCCAACTACCTTGCCTGTGTTGTAGGTTCCATCATATTTTCCATGGTACTCAGTCCCGCTTAGAGTCCAGTTCTGGGGTTCATAGCTGAAGGTAGGCTGCCCGTCCGATAGAAGAACCATAAACTTCTTATCAGCGGTAGAACCAGTGAGTAAGGCTCTGCTGTTGATTATAGCGGCCTGGGTATGAGTACCGCCGGACGCCACGAGTTTTCCAATCTCTTCTTCCAAGATTGATATGGAGTCCGAAAAAGGCTGATTAATGGTAAATAGATCCGACGGTGGAAAGGTTGATGAACCATCGTAATCACTGGAAAAAGAAGTGACGGCGATTTGTGTATTGTCCGGATCTGCCGTTAACATTTTATTGACGAAAGCCTTAGCCGCCGTGATGGCATTGGCCATACGGCCTGAGTCAGCCATACTCCCTGATCTGTCAATGATCAGGACAATATCGGTCGTGACTACCCTGGTGTCGGCTTTACCCTCGACCCTTACTTTAATGTCCCAGGTATTGACCATATCGGGGACCGGGGTTGCGGTTTTATCTGTTCTTACTTCTCCCGGCTGCAAATTATTGATCGCCAAGGCAGGTGCCGGCGTCAAAAATAATTGGCTAGCTAACATAATGACAGTTAGCAAAACAGCCAGTAGTTTATGCTGTTTCTTTGTAACCATGTCCTTATCTCCTATATATCTAGCTTCGGTACATCCTTAGTCCAGAAGCGTCGCCCAGCCTCCTGTTCGAGCCGGGCCTAAAACTTTTTCTTTACATCTCCTTGAGAGGTGTGGTCGAAAGGTAGAATCTGCATCCAACGGTTCAACCCCTATGGTGTGTCCTCATATCTGACACACAAGCCACGCTTTATGAGAAAGCATCCATGACAATCCGATTTGATTGCCGCTCGTATGCCAAAAGATTAGTTCATAAATATTCATATGTCAAAATTCAATTCCTAAGTTACAATGTAACCGTATTCATGGGCTTTAACTGATGAAATTTGCCACTTACGCCTATGATCAACCAATGCCAACCTTTGTGGCACTATCTGTCTTATATGTTGACTAAATAAGTCATTGATCCACCTAAGGTAACATTGGTGCACAGGACTGGTATCGTATGTTATATTATTCACTGAATGGTATTAATATTAATCATCTGTTTTTGGTTTGGACTTATTTGTCCACACCAACTCATGATTCTGCCATGATTGGCCCTGGAGCTACGAATGGAAAAGGGGGGGTAGAGGGAAGATTTTTCCAGCCTGGTCTTGCCCTCAAATGCCCTTGTATCCGAGCTTACAGACAGGATGGTGGTCTGGTCCTTGTGTTACAATGACAGAACCCAATCGTAAGATTGCATTTTCTGAAGGGAGATGAATAATATGTTTTTTGAAGAAATCATCGGAGCCTTCACCGGCCAAAACAGAAGAACCCGCAGGCGTCAAGTGACAGTAGGTGTCCTCCTGGGCACACTGGGTGGCGCGGTCCTGGGTGTCCTTTTCGCCCCCCAGGCAGGTAGCGAGACCCGTGAACAGATCTGTGAAGCAGCCAGCAAGGGTGCCCATGCGGTAAAAGAATACTCAGTGGCAGCTGGTAAGAAGATCAAGGAAAAGACAGAAGAGACCGCCGAGGTCGTCGCCAAGAAGGCCCGGGAATTGGCCCGTGAAGCCCGCCGCAAGGCCAGAGATCTTGCTGAAGAAGTCGAAGAGGAAGCCGCCGAGGTCGCTGAAGCCTTAGACGAGGAAGACTAAGGCAATTGGCAGGAGAGGAGTAACCTATGGCTATCATGCTGCTCGAAGCCACCATTCCGGTCAGTAGCCTGATTTATCTTATCTTGGGCTTAAGCGGAACGGTTGCCCTGATCGCGCTGGCCATGATGCTTTTCAAGGCGGCCTCTACCCTTGGAAGCGTCAACAAGCTGGTCAAGGACATCACGCCTGGTCTTGAGGAGACGGTCGAACAACTGCCCGCCATCACCCAGAATATTGAGCTTATCAGCGGCAATCTGGTTGATATGACCGATGACCTGGCTGAAACCGTGCCTGAGGTGCTGGGAGATCTTGAAACAGTAACCGGTGCCATAGGTGGGACGGTCGACGCCCTGTCCTCTGTCGTTGAGGGTTTGGCCGGGGCCATCGCCTCCCTTTTTGGTGGCGGCAGCCGTAAAAAAGCGGCAACCAAAAGCCGTGTCCAGGATGTGGTGGGGATTGCCAGCCTGGTGCTTAGCCTGATCAGGAAAAGTAAAGAAAAAGGGAAGAAAAAACCAAAGAAGAAGAAAGCCTGAAGGTTGAAGCCGCCGGCCCTGGAGCCGACGGCTTTCTTCTTATTCCTCGGGTAAGGCCTGGCTCTTGATGCCGGCCTTTTCCAATTGCTTGCGCAAAACGGGCAGGTGGGTGGTCGCGGGATCCTTGCCCGCAAAGACCAGGGTAACATCCTGCTTTTCCATCCGCGTCTTCAGGTCGTCTACGAATTCCGGGAAAGCCGGACTTGCCTCCAACTCCTCCCGATACTTCTTGGAAAATGTCTCAAAGGACAAATTCCCTTCGTGGTAGGCCTTTCGGATTTCCGTACTGGGGGTGATCGTCTTGGCCCATTCACTCAGGGCCGCCTTTTCCTTGCTGACGCCACGTGGCCAGAGCTGGTCAACCAGAATCCGGTCCCCGTCGGACGCATCAGCTGGTTGGTATACTCGCTTCCATCTTAGCTCTTTCATTTTGATCCCTCCCTTCCATAAAAGGTTGCCTCTCCTTGCAGTATAAGGCCCAGCCTTGGTGGATTTTGACAAATTGGTACACTTTAGTCACTTTTTTGGTCAATTTCCCCTAAATGACGGTTCATCCGCTTCCAATAAGAGCGAAAATAGGGGTTGCCCCTGATCCTGGCCTTTTTACACTGGGCTGCCTTCTTGTAGGAAGTCAGGAGGATTCTTTCCTCCTCCAAGGTCTGGCTGGCAAAGTCGATCCACTCCTCAAGCCCTGCCTGACTGGCTTCCAGGTCTTTTGCTCTTTTAAAAAGAGATACTTCCAGCTGGTCCCGATCCGCCTGAAAAGCCCTGGCATCGATTCGGTTTTCCAGAACCAGACGGTGGATTTCTTCCCGTCCCCTCCAGGCGGTCATCGCTTCCTCCTTCTCCTCTTCAGAAAATGCCAGCCTGCACCTCTGGTCCAAAAAATAGGGCTTCATGAGACTGAGGCAGCTGGGTCCCCCTCCACTGATCCAGTAGCAATCGCCTCTAAAGCCGGCCAGACCGCCCTCTTCGCCCTCCATACCATCACCTATCTTAGCGACATAACATCCTGTCGTCTGATCACCAAAAAAGAAGCCTGCATGCATGCAGACACTGGAGACAGAGCTCTTGCGATAGGGATTTTTGGTGTAGGCAGGGCTATGGCTTCGAAGGGCCTCCAGCATGGTGGAGACATCGATGGAGCCCTTGGCGGCCCTGAGGATTTCCCTGCTTGCCGCCTGCCTTTTTGCTGATCCGCTGAAGTAAGTGAAGACGGGCTCGCTGTAGCAGCGGGCAAAATCAAAGTCGTCGGGGCCCTTGCACCAGCCTTTTTCCATGGCATGGTCCACCAGGCGGGGGTGGGCCAGGTCATAGTCCCGTCCAATGGACAGTCGGTTGGAGATGCTGTAGATATCCTTGACTTTCAAGGCCGCCCAATAGGGACCGGCTGTCTCCAGGACCCAGGCCTCCTGTCGGTCGGCCAGGAGGAAGGCATTGTGGTAGGTGAAGGGCTTCTCAAAGCCACAGTTGCCACCCTGGCCATGCCAGGCCAGGAGTTCCACCATGAGATCCAGGGCCTCCCGGCAGTTTTTGCAACGTTCCAGGGCCAGGCGGAGCATGTCCATACCCAAGAGGCCCTCCTTGGCCTTGGGTTCACGGGTGAAGACGGCCTCATTACCGATATTGAGACCATATTCATTGCCCCCCATCTCTGCCCCCCAGATCCAATGGGGCTTGAGGAGGATGGCCTCATAGGTTTCCTCTGCCTGATCAATGGTCAGGTAGGTCGTTTGGAGCTTGCTTCCGGGCGGATGACTGCGTCGGGGAACCCGGATGGTCAGGAGATGTTCATTGGGTTGGCGGTCAGCATTTTTGGCCAGGATGACCCTGCCGTCCACCGTTGAGTTGCCTAAGGCAACCATGGTGTCACACATGGATAACTGTCCTTCCTTTTATGCCGCCAGGACTTGGCTGGCTGGAGCCTCTTGGCTTAACTGTCCAGCTGAAGATCAGGGCTTGGCCGGACTTTGGGAAGACATCTTGCTTTCTACATACTGGACATAGAAGACGGCTGCCAACATGATCAGGCTGCCCCAGATTTCCTTGGAGCTGAAGCGCTCCTGGAGGATGATGGCGCCGCCAAGGACGGCAAAGACAGACTCCAGACCCATGATCATGGAGGCCACATTGGGGTGGCTGTCCTTCATGGCAACGATTTGCAGGGTATAGGCAATGCCACAGGAAAGGACCCCCGCATAAAGCAGGGAGGGCAGGGCAGGTACCAGAGAGGCTGTGTCCAACCTGGCATCGAAGAAGAGGGCAAATAGGACGGAAAGGAGGGCAGCAACGGCAAACTGGCCGGCACTGAGTGCCAGGGCATCCACTTTATGGCCCAAACGGCCGATGGAGATAATGTGAAAGCTGTAGCCCACCGATGCCATCAGGAGGAGGAGGTCGGCCCGGGTAATAGCCCCCCCGGCATAGGTCATCAGGTAGAGACCGAAGAGGGCTACCACAACCGCCAGCCAGTGGCGAAGAGTCACCTTATGGCCAAAGACCTGGTTGAAGATGGGCACGAGGACAATATAAAGACTGGTTATGAAGCCGGCCTTGCCGGCAGTGGCTGTCTGGAGGGCTGTCTGCTGAAAGGAAGAAGCAATGAAGAGGATAAATCCGATGGGGAGGGCTGTCTTGAAAAAAGTCCAGTCCAGGCGGATCTTTCTGATCAGGATAAAGGGCGAAAGCACCAGGACGCCAATGCCATAGCGGATGGTATTGAAGGTGAAAGGTCCCACATATTCCATACCGGCTGATTGGGCGACAAAAGAAGTCCCCCAAATAAAGGCCGTTAGAAAAAGTAGCAAATGTGCTCTTTTGGTTCGATTCACGCCGGGCCTCCCCAAAGAAGATCTGATCCCTGTCACTATAGCCCAGCCAGGCTCCAAATACTATGAAGGCCAGGCTTTCCAAGCCTTTGAATCTACGGGCTATGGGTCACTGTAAACTGGCTTCCCTCAGGATCGACGGCCAGGCTTTTCACCTGCCATCCAGGCGGCAAGCCGACCTCCAAGCGGGCCAGGAGATCCTGGGCTTCCTCCCTGGAAGCTGAGGCAAGGCCGACCAGGGCAGGACCTGCCCCTGACAGCATGACGGCGGCACAGCCCGCCCCCAGGGCCCTGTCGGCGATTAGCTGGTAGTCAGGGATCAGGGGCTGCCGGTAGGCTTGGTGCAAAAAGTCCTCGCTCCCCTCCTGCAAGAAAGTCTCTTGGCCTGTGGCCAGGCCCTGGAGGAGAAAGCCCAGGGAGGCCGCCTGTCTGACGGCTTCAGCATGAGGAATCTGGCTGGGCAGGACAGCCCGTGAATCCTTGGTGGACAGGCTGAAGTCTGGGATAAAAAGAAAGATACGAAGGGAGGGATGACAGGCAAGGGGCGCATAGACCACCGCCTCCCCCTTCATCTTTGACAGGATCAGGCCACCAAAGATGGCCGGTGCTACATTGTCCGGATGCCCTTCCAGGCCAGTGGCCAGGACCAGGAGCTCCTCCTTGTCCAGCTCTCCCCTCTCCTGCAGCTGGCCGGCCGCAAGGCCGGCGATGGCACAGGTGGCCGATGAACCCAGACCCCGGGCCACCGGGATGTCGCCCCCAAAGTCGATCTGGACCTTGGGTAAAGCCAGACCTTTCTTTTCTGCATAGAAGGCATAGGCCAAAGCGACTGCCCGCTGGCTGTAGGGCAGGCTTCGGGCCCAGGGCTCCAGCTCCCCCAAGGGCAAGGGCCGGTCGGCCTTTTCCCAGGTCAGCCTGGCCTGGTTGTAAAGCTTAAGGGCCAGGCCCAGGCAGTCAAAGCCAGGGCCCAGATTGGAGGTGCTGGCAGGCAGGCGGATATCAAGTCTCATGATCTCTTACTCCTATTAGGGCTCTAATTGCCTCCTTGGCTTGCCTGGGCTGGATCCGCCTTTTTGCCAAGGGTGTTTTCTCCTTGAGCTCTTGAATCCCCGGGGGCAGGGGCGTCCCCAAAAGTGCCTGGATCTTGTCCAAGGGATCTGACCCGGCCTTGGTCAGGTCGGGACCCAGGGCTTCCAGGACGCTGTCGGCGAACTTATAGGGGCTGGCGGTCGAGACGATCAGGCACTGGCCGGGGTCTCGGGCATCAAAGGCCGCCCGGGCGGCAACCGCCGTGTGCGGATCCAGGAGATAGGCGTAGTCCTGGTAGACCCGCCGTATGGTGTCCCTGACCTGGCCCTCATTGACCCAGCTGGCTTCCAGATCCAAAAGCTGAGGGTTGAAGCTGAAGTGGCCATGCACTTTCAATTCCCCCATGAGGTCTGCTATCAGGGACTCATCCCCCGTCAAAAGATGGAGGTAACGTTCCAGATTGCTGGCGATCAGGATATCCATGGACGGCGAGGAGGTCTTGACCAGGGATCGCCTGGCATCATAATGGCCGCTGGTCAGAAAATCATAGAGGACCTTATTGTCATTGGAGGCCAGCCTGATCTTTGCCAGGGGGAGTCCCATGGCCTTGACATAGCGGGCAGCCAGGATATTGCCGGCATTGCCGGAAGGCACGACCAGGGAGAGCGGGTCACCGTAAGTCTTGACCGTCCGAAAATAAGCATAAAGGTAATAGACCATCTGGGGGATCAGACGGCCTATGTTAATGGAATTGGCCGAAGTCAGCCGGATCCCCTGGCGGGCCAGACCGGCTATGAAAGCCTGGTCCTGCATGAGGGCCTTGACCTCCCTTTGGCAGTCATCAAAATTGCCCTCCATGGCAAAGGCCGCCACATTGGGCGGGCCAGGCATCAGCATCTGCCGCTCCTGGATCTGACTGACCCCACCGTCCGGATAAAAGACGGCCAGGGTGCTGGCCGGGACCCCGGCAAACCCCGCCATGGCCGCCTTACCCGTATCCCCTGAGGTAGCCGTCAGGATCAGGAAGGTTTCTTCCAGGCCCTGGATCTTTTTGGCTTCTGTAAAAAGATGGGGCAGGGCCTGGAGGGCCAGGTCCTTGAAGGCCAGGGTAGGCCCATGCCAGAGTTCCAGGACACTTGTCCCCTGGTCCAGACGATGGAGGGGCGTGATCTTTGGATCCTGGAAATTTGACCCATAGCTTCGGGCGACCAGGCCCTGGATGGTCTGGTCATCAAAGTCGGTCAGGAAGATGGTAAAGACCTTTTGGGCCAGGGTCTGATAGCTGTCATCTTGCCAGGAGGCAAAGTCCAGCCTGGGTAAAGCCTGGGGGACGAAAAGGCCTCCATCAGGGGCCAGGCCCTGCAAGATGGCCTGGGAGGCGGTCACCAAGTTCCCCTTGGAACGGCTGCTCTGATAGCGCATGGCTAGGCAAGCTCCATGATGACATGACCCTGGTCATGACTGGCCAGGGCCCCAGCCAGGTTCATCTGGACAAGCTGGCCCTCTCCCTCATGGGCTGGCCTGACATAGAAGAGCCCCTCCCGTTCCAGGGAAAGATCTGCCAAGGCATTGGCCTTCTTGTCATAGTAGAGGGCCTTGCTGCCAAGAACATCAAAGAAATCCGACCAGATGGCATGGGCGGTCGGATACATGCCGCCCCCCTTGCCCATGAAGGATAAAAGGCCGATCCGGTCACCCCTGATCTCCACCCGGTTCATCTGCCCCGGGGTCCGGCCCAATCGGTCTGATGGAGGCAGGGCGGTGGGCAGGACGGAGAGGGAGAAAGAATCAGGGTCCCGGTCCAGGCTGGCAATCAACTTGACCTGACGATTTTGAGAGGCGGCCCAGGCAAAATCCACAGCTGTCAGCTCATTGATCCCCAGGCAGGGAATCTGCCCTTCATCAATCTCCCGGGCCAGGACCATGGCGGCCAGGATGGCCAGTTTTCGGCGGGCATCATAGCCCTCCAGGTCATCGGTCGGGTCTTCCTCCAAGGTACCCAAACGCCGGGCCAGGGCCATGACTTCTTCCTTGGGACGGCCCTCATTCAGGCCGGACAAAAGGAAATTGGTGGAAGTATTCAAGATGCCCCTGATCTGACTGATGACATTCAGCCGCCTCAGCTTGGCCAGGGGATCAATCAAGGGGATGCCCCCTGCCACGGCAGCCTCGAAACGAAAGTGGCAGTCCCCCTGGCGGGCGGCCTCCTGGATCCCGAAGAAGTCTGAGGCAATGGCCGCCTTGTTGGCGCTGATCACATGCTTGCCCTTTAAAAGGAGTTGACGGATGGCGTCCAAGCCCGCCTTTCCCTGGCTCATGACCTCGAAAACCATCTGGATGGAATCATCCTGGAGGATCTCATCAAAGTCACGGGTCAAGGGCAGGGAGTCCAGGGGCAGGCCCCGGTCTTTGTCGAGCTGACGGACCAGGATCTTCTCGATTCGGATAGTCTGGCCTGCCTCTCTTTCGAAGGCTGCCTGATCCTCCATGAGGATCCGGTAGATCCCCTGTCCCACCCTGCCAAAGCCCAAGATGGCGATCTTCATATGAAACCTCTCTCCCTAAAAAAGATATTGAACCAGGACCATATAGGTCAAAGTCCCTCCGGCGATGGGCAGGATCATCCCCTTCTTCCAAAAATAGAGAAGGGCGGTGATCCCCATGGCCAGAAACTCAGGTATTCCCTGGCTGCCTCCCCTTAAGTCTACATGCCTGAGGCTGTAGACGACCAGCATGGCAAAGGAGGCAGCTGGCAGGACCCGGCCAAGATAGGAAACCCAGGCCGGCGTCGGTCTTTTATCCGAAAAAAGTAAAAAGGGCAAAAAACGGCTGGCCATGGTGGCCAGGGCAGAGACAGCGATGGTGATCAGGCTCTCTACACCGGTCATCTTGATCACCCTGCCTTCTTCAAGGGTTGGCGGAAGATCAGAAGGAGGGCCAGGATGGTCAGCATGGCTGGCAGGAGGAAGTGGTCGGGACCAAAGAGGAAAAGGCAGGCCAGGGAGGCCAGAAGGCCGATGAGGATATTGGCATCCTCTCTTTTTTTCCGCCACTGGTCCAGGAGGATGACAAGGAAGAGGGCGGTCAGGACAAATTCCATACCCTTGGTCTCAAAGGGGATAAGAGAGCCTGCCAGGCCACCCAAGGCTGAGGCGGCCACCCAGAAGAGGTGGTTGAGCAGGCTGACATAAAAGTAGAACCAGCCCCGGTCGACTTCAGGAGGGATCCGGGCAGCATAATTGATGGAAAAGGTCTCGTCGCAGAGGCTGAAGATCAGGTAAAAGCGCTTCCAGCCCAAGCCCCGGTACTTATCCAGCATGGATATGCCATAGAAGATGTGCCGGGCCTGGATCAAAAGAGCCAGGAAAAAGGCCTGGAGGGGGGCAAAGGGGCTGAGGAGGAGAGGGACCATGACAAACTGCAAGGATCCCCCATAAACGATCAGGCTCATGAGGAGCGGATACCAGAAACTGAAACCCGAGACCTGCATGTAAAGGCCATAGGCCAGGCCCACAAACCAAAAACCGGCCAGGACCGGCAGGGTGTAAGGAAAGGCCGCCTTCAGGGCTTTTGCATGCAAATGTATCCCCTCCTCTCTCAGCCTTAGCTTTTAGTAGCGGTTATGGACATCTTCGGCAAAGCAGAGAAGATCGCGGACTTCCAGGACTTGCCCGTCGTCCAGGATGGCCTGGCCGGACATATGGCCAAAAACCTGGTGCTGGTCGGTCGAAATCAAAAGGGCATTGGTCCGGGCCGCCCTGTCCATGATGGGTTGAAAATCCATCTCGAAGCGGCCGTCACTGGAGGAGAAGCGCCAGGGCTCCATATAGTTTCGGGGATTAAAGTGGAAGGTCACCTGGTCCAGCTTATGGGCCCGGCCATCATAAAAGAGCATGTTCTCCGTGGCTGCCCGGGTATCCCCGAAGCCATAGCCGATATTAAAGCCAAAGGCCTTGCCATCAATCCGCTGATTGCCCGACCCCCAATACCAGCGGTTATTATAGGTCCAAACCCCCCGGCCCCAATCCAGGGTTCCAAAGTCCGTTTGGGGGTCGAAATCGTAGTGGCGACCGTCATAGGTCATCCGGCCCTTGGCCGGCATGCAGTTGATCTTCTGATTGTAATAAAAGGCATTCTTCTTTTCCGCCCAGGGGGTGGCGATGACCATGCTGTCCATGTCCGGCTGGGTCAATTCCAGGTCACAGGTAAAATCCTTGCCCTGATAAAAGTTTTTAAAATGGCATTTGATCCGGCGCAAACCCGGCAGGGCTTCAAAGGTCATGGTCAGCCGCTTGTCCTCATAGCGGGTCATGCCCGAGGCCGAATCCGGGGGCAGTTTCATCTTCCCCATGGGCAGGGGGTTGATTATGGACTCGGTATGCTCCCAGCCTTCCTTGAAATTCAAAAGTGACACCGACTGCAAGCCAATATAGCCAATGTCTGAGATGGTAAAACAGCCGGCAAACGCTTCGTTGAGGACCAGATAATAATCCCATTCCTTGATCCGCCATTTGGAGGCCCGGATGGCCTGGCGGTCATAGGTCTGAATCAGGGACGTGGACCAACCCGGCTCCCGCAGGCTCCCGTCTGCAAGCAGCAGGGGCTGCCTTTCTCTTACCTGATGATTGCCTTGTCTTGTCATGGGGATCTCCTCTTAAAGCGTCTGCAGCTTGATTGCATATTATTACATTAATCTTATCAAATATAAAGACAGCTCCCTTTGAGAAGAATTAGTCCGATTGACGAAATAAAGAATCTATTTGCAACGATAGATGAAGCGATAGAGCTATCGTTGCAATTATCGACTTTTTTTGCTATCATCATGTCACCGAATTGAGGTGATCTTGTGTTTCAAGAAGAAAATGTCAATCTGGAATTTAAGGAAGCGGTCAGTCAAAGTTTCCTGAAGACGGTCAGCGCCTACGCCAATTATGGGGATGGGACAATCATTTTTGGTGTCAGGGATAAGGGACAGATCTTGGGCCTGACCAAACCTGAAGAAGTCATGCTACAGATCGAAAACATGGTCAACGATAGCATTGATCCGAGGCCAATATTCAGTCTCCACCTGGAAGACAAAGATGGAAAGTTCCTTGTCTTTCTCCATGTCCGGCAAGGCAAAGATACGCCTTATTATTTCAAGGGCAAGGCTTATAAGCGAAGCGCCACATCCACCCTCCCGCTTGACCGGCAAGAATTAAATCGCCTGCTTTTAAAGGGACTGAACCTGACTTACGAAGCTAGCAGGGCTGAAGACCAGTCACTGGAATTCAAGCTATTGGAAGAGAAGATGAAATCGGGCCTTGGCATTGATTCCCTGACCTTGGATATTTTGAAGATCTTGGGGCTCTATGCCAAGGAAGGATACTTTAACAGGGCCGCCCTGCTCCTCAGTGATCGTCCGGATTTGCCCATGTCCGGGGTCGATATGGTCAAGTTTGGCGATAACATCAATCTGATTCTTTTTCGGGGAACAAGCCAGGGGGTCTCTATCCTGGCCCAGTTTGACTATGCCCTGGAGATCTTTGAACGCTACTATC
>CAZKLG010000022.1:0-27944 GCA_964553675.1 uncultured Mageeibacillus sp.
ACTTGCATTCAAGCCAGCTGTCATGTATACTCCTCCTTGCGCCTTTTTTGTGTGCCTGGAGTATACAAAAAACAGCGATGACGATGGAGATTGCTTCCTGCTAACTGCAAGGGGGAAGGGAACTTCATCCGAGAAGTCCGGTCAAGATACCGGGCGCGAAATCCATTGGCAGTAGGGCTCCCAGCGTTTTGCCGCCATGGCGTCGTCTGGGATTTAAATTGGCAGACAAAGACACGCCCGAAGCAATAGTGATTTCGAAAGCAGACAGCAGGAGGAAAGAATAAATGGCTGTAAATCAAAAAATCAGAATTCGTCTCAAGGCCTTCGACAGCCGCATACTGGACGACAGCGCACGCCGCATCGTCAGCACAGCGGAACGCACAGGCGCCAGCGTATCAGGCCCCATCCCTCTTCCGACGGATAAGGAGATCATCACCATCCTTCGTTCGCCCCATATGCACAAGGATTCACGTGAACAGTTCGAGATCCGGACACACAAGCGTCTGATCGATATTCTGGCCCCGACCTCGAAAACGGTAGAAGCGCTCATGCGCCTCGAAATGCCGGCCGGCGTCAATATTGAGATAAAACTGTAACCCTCGAAAAAGGGTCAATGTTTGCGAAAGTAAACCAATAACTCAGGAGGATATGACATGTCAAAATTCATGCTCGGCCGTAAAGCCGGGATGACGCAGATCTTTGACGAGAACGGATTAGCTATCCCCGTGACCGTCATCGCCTGTGGGCCGCTCACCGTCGTTCAGAAGAAGACGGAAGAGAAGGACGGCTACCAGGCAGTCCGTGTCGGCTATGAAGAAACAAAAAAAGGCAACCGTCCCCACAAGGGGCAGTTTGAAAAAATAGGGGTCAAGCCTATGCGTGTGATCCGGGAATTCCACTCGGACCAGGCATATGAGACCGGCCAGCAGATTACCGTGGACCAGATGTTTGAAGTCGGGGAAGCGGTCGATGTGACCGGAACCTCCAAGGGTAAGGGCTACCAGGGCGCCATCCGCCGTCACGGCATGGCCCGGGGTCCTTCGTCCCACGGCTCCAAATATCACCGCAAGGCGGGTGCCATGAGCGCCGCTGCCACACCGGGCAAGGTCCGCAAGGGAAGAAAGCTTCCCGGCCAGTTGGGCTATAAGCGGGTGACCGTGCAGAATCTTGCTGTTGTCCAGGTTGACGGTGAACGCCATTTCCTGGTCGTCAAGGGCGCTGTTCCCGGACCCAAGGGCGGTTTGCTTGAGATCAAGGCGACCGTCAAGTCGAAGAAGTAGGAGGGGACTTATGCAACTCGATGTTTATAACATGAGCGGTGACCGTGTCGGTTCCATGGATGTGTCGGATGACATTTTTGCCATCGAACCAAACGAAGATGCCATCTACCGCGTCATGATCGCCCAACAGGCCAACAAGCGCCAGGGCACGCATAAGACAAAAGGCAGATCTGAAGTGCGCGGCGGCGGCAGGAAGCCCTTCCGCCAAAAAGGCACCGGTCGTGCCCGCCAGGGTTCCACCCGGGCCCCCAACCATGTGGGGGGTGGCGTGATCTTCGGGCCCAGCCCCAGATGCTACCGGGTCCGTTTGCCGAAAAAACTGCGCAGACTTGCCCTCTTGTCTATGCTGTCGGCCAAGGCCGGCGGTGAAAAACTGCTGGTGCTGGACGAGCTGACAATTGAAAATGGAAAAACCCGTGTCATGGCTGAGGTATTGAAGAATATCGGGGCCGACACAAGCTCGCTGATCGTCACGGTGGGCAAGCGTGATGACGTGGTCAGATCCGCACAGAATCTGCCCGGCGTCAAAACAGCTCCGGTCAATGCCCTGTCAGTGCTTGACCTGCTCAAGTATGACCGCCTGATCGCCACCCGCGATGCAGTGGAAATTTTAGAGGAGGTCTACGCGTCATGAAAGATCCGCACGATATCATTCTAAGACCGATCATCACGGAGCAGAGCATGGGCGATACCATGTATGGCAAGTACACCTTCGCCGTCGCCAAGGACGCCACCAAGACAGAGATCGGCAAGGCATGCGAATTGCTCTTTGACGTCAAGGTCGTCAAGGTCAACACCATGCATCTGATAGGTAAAAAGCGCCGGATGGGTAAGACCAGCGGTCGCACCGCCTCCTGGAAGAAGGCCGTTGTGACCATTGATCTGGATCCCGCCCCCCATGAGTACACACTCCCGGGCGGTAAAAAAGGTTCGAGTACGAAAAAGTACAAGACCGAGATCGCAGAATTCGGATTTGGCCAGTAAGCCGGCCGCGTGAAAGAAGGAGATCATTATGGCTATTAAGAGCTATCGCCCGACTTCTCCCGGCAGGAGGCAGATGACAGGCGCCGACAATTCCGTACTGACGGACAAGGCACCGGAAAAGAGCCTGCTCGCCAAGAAGAAGAAGCACAGCGGCCGCAATAACTACGGCCGGATCACGGTGCGCCACCGGGGTGGCGGCAACCGTCAGAAGTACCGTATCATCGACTGGAAACGGAACAAGACCGACATCCCAGCCACGGTACAGGCTATTGAATACGACCCCAACCGTACGGCTTTCATCGCCCTCATCATGTATGCGGACGGAGAGAAAAGCTATATCCTGGCCCCTCACGGCCTCAAGGCCGGTGACACGGTCATCGCCGGGACAGACGTGGACATCAAGGACGGCAATTGCCTGCCTCTGTCTTCGATTCCTGTCGGCACCCAGATCCACAATGTGGAGCTTTACCCTGGCCATGGCGGCCAACTGATCCGGGCAGCCGGTACCTCGGCCCAGCTTTTGGCCAAGGAAGGCCGTTACGCCACCTTGCGTATGCCCTCAGGTGAAGTCCGTATGGTTCTGCAGAACTGCCGTGCCGTCATCGGTGTGGTCAGCAATATTGAAAATGAAATTGTCAACATCGGCAAAGCCGGACGCAAACGCCATATGGGCCGTCGCCCACACGTCCGCGGTTCGGCCATGAACCCGGTTGATCACCCCCACGGCGGTGGTGAGGGCAAGGCGCCTATCGGCAGACCCAGCCCGGTCACACCCTGGGGTAAACCGACACTTGGTTACAGGACCCGCAAGAAGGGCAAGTCAACCGATCGGCTGATCATCAGGCGCCGTACCAAGAGAAGATAGGGATGGAGGAGACAGCATGAGTCGTTCCGCAAAAAAAGGATATTACGTTGATGAGAGACTGCTCAAGCGCATCAACGAGCAAAACGAAAAAAACGAACATCGTGTTTTGAAGACATGGTCACGTGCCTCCACCATTTTCCCTGAAATGGTCGGCCACACCATTGCCGTACATGACGGACGCAAACACGTTCCCGTTTATATCACAGAAGAGATGGTCGGTCACAAGTTGGGTGAATTTGCCCCGACCAGGACCTTCAGAGGCCATGCCGGCTCTGAAAAACGCGCCAGGATGCGCTAAGAGACGGCGAGGAGGAAATACTGTGGCTAAGAAAACATTAAGCAGGCAGGAATTGCTTGACCGCCGCGAAGAGTTGATCGCAGCGCATAAGAAGCAGACCCCCCGTAACCAGAAGACACGGGTCCTGACCAAGCGGGAGCGCAAGGTGCTGGGCATAGGCCGGGATGAAGGCCGGGCCAGCCTCCGCCATCTGCGCATGAACGCTTTCAAGGTCAATGCCCTGATTCGCCTGGTCATTGGTAAACCCCTGGAGGAGGCCTACGCAATCTTGCAGTACACCCCCCACGGGGCAGCCAAACCTTTGGAGAAGCTCCTGAAATCAGCTGAAGCCAATGCTGTCAACAACAATGGCATGAACGCAGACAATCTCTATGTCGCGGAGCTTTACGCCATGCAGGGACCAACCCTCAAACGTATTCGCGCCCGCGCCCGTGGTCAGGCTACTTGGATTCGCAAGCGGACCTGTCACGTGGACGTTGTACTCAAAGAAAGGGAGCAGGAGGTCTAAGATGGGTCAGAAAGTTAATCCGCACGGTTTACGTGTAGGCGTTATCAAGGACTGGGATTCACGCTGGTATGCCGATAAAAAGGACTTCGCCCGCTACCTGGTTGAAGATAAAAAAATCCGGGATTATGTCAAGAGCGAAACCGAGCGCGCCGGTGTCTCAAGAATTGAGATCGAGCGCCTGGGCGATGACAATACCACCATTACGATCACCACGGGCAAGCCTGGCATCATTATCGGCCGGGGCGGCTCAGAGATCGAGAATCTGAAAAAGAAGCTAACCAAAAAATTCGGCCGCACCTTCTACATCAATGTCAAGGAAGTGCGTAACGTTGACGTCGAGGCACAGCTGGTGGCAGAGAGTATCGCCAAGCAGCTGGAAGAGCGCGTCTCTTTCCGCCGGGCCATGAAACAGGCCATCAACCGGGCCATGAAAAATGGTGCCAAGGGCATCAAGACCATGGTGTCGGGACGTCTGGGCGGGGCGGAGATTGCCCGTTTTGAGCAATACCGTGAAGGGTCTATCCCCCTCCACACCCTGCATGCCGATATTGACTACGGATTTGCCGAGGCCAAGACGTCCTACGGCCAACTGGGAGTCAAAGTTTGGATATATAAGGGTGAGGTCTTGACCATCAAGAACGTCGCCCGTGACGAAAAGGAGGCGATCCCCGATGTTAATGCCTAGACGTGTTAAGCGCAGAAAACAGCACCGTGGACGCATGAAGGGTAAGGCGCTTCGGGGCAACAAGGTCACCTACGGCCAGTTCGGCCTCCAGGCCATGGAACCGGCCTGGATCACAGGTAACCAGATTGAAGCTGCCCGTATTGCCATCAACCGTTACTTCAGACGTGGTGGCACGGTCTGGATCAAGATCTTCCCGGACAAGCCCGTGTCCAAGAAACCCGCTGAAACCCGTATGGGTAAGGGTAAAGGTTCACCCGAATACTGGGTGGCGGTCGTCAAGCCCGGCCGGGTCCTCTTTGAGGTGGCCGGTGTGACGGAGAAACAGGCACGTGAAGCCCTGAGACTAGCCTCCCATAAACTGCCTTGCAAGGTGCGCTTTGTTGAGAGTGAACGCAAGTTCACCGAAGAGGAAATCGCCAAGTTCGCAGAGGTCCAGGTACTGGATATACCGGATGAACTCTTGACTGACGAGGAACTGGCTGAACAGGCTGCCGAGATTGAAGCGGCCGAAGATGATCAGCCGGGAACCAGCGATGACGCAAGCGCGGAAGCGGACGCTGAGTAAAAGGAGGTCTGATGATGAAGGCGAAAGAATTACGTGAAAAAAACCAGACCGAGCTTGAGAAGGAGCTGAAGGAACTCAAACAGGAACTCTTCAGACTTCGTTTCCAGCACGCGACAAATCAGCTTGCCAACCCCATGGAATTGAAGCGGGTCAAGCGCGATATTGCCCGCGTCAAGACCGTCATGCGCCAGCAGGAGCTGGGGCAGCTTGTCTCGAGATAAGGGGGGAGAACCATGACCCAAGAACGCAATAAAAGAAAAGAGCGCGTCGGCACCGTGGTCAGTGACAAGATGGATAAGACCATTGTCATCGCAGTCACCGAGCATATCCGCCATCCGCTTTACAAGAAATACATCAAGCGTACCTCCAAGATGAAGGCCCACGATGAGCATAACGAATGCGGCATCGGGGACCGGGTCCGCGTGATGGAAACCAGACCAATGAGCCGTGACAAACGCTGGCGCCTGGTCGAGATTATCGAAAAGGCCAGGTAGCCTGTCGGCTGTAGGAGGGAAAGTCAATGATTCAAGTACAATCGAGGCTGAAATCCGCCGATAACACCGGCGCCAAACGACTCATGTGCATTAAAGTCCTGGGAGGTACAGGACGTCGCTACGCCAACGTAGGAGACGTCATTGTCTGTTCGGTCAAAGAGGCCAATCCCGGCGGCACCGTCAAAAAAGGCGAAGTCGTCAGGGCTGTGGTTGTTCGGACCAAGTCCGGGATCCAGCGCAAGGATGGCTCGGTGATCCGTTTTGATGAAAACGCGGCGGTTATTTTGAAAGATGATGGAAACCCGCAGGGTACTCGCATCTTCGGCCCCATCGCCCGTGAGCTGCGTGAGAAGAATTACATGAAGATTCTCTCGCTTGCTCCCGAGGTCCTGTAAGGGCAAAGGAGGAGAGGATGTCACGAAATAAATTACATGTCAAAGTAGATGACCAGGTCTACATCCTGACCGGTAAAGATGCGGGTAAGACAGGCAAGATTATTGCTGCTTATCCTGCCAAGGGACGGGTACTGGTGGAAGGTGTCAATATCGCCACCCGCCACGTCAAGCCCCGCTCCCAGCATCAGCAAGGTGGTATTATCCGCCAGGAGATGCCGGTGGATGCGTCCAATGTCATGCTGGTTTGTCAGAAGTGCAAGCGCCCGACCAAGGTTGGGAGAAAATTTTTGGAAAACGGGGACAAGGTCCGTTACTGCAAATCCTGTGGAGCGACCGTTTCCGTGATCAGCAAGGGAAAAAAGGAGTAAGGCATGAACCGTTTGAGAGATAAATACTTCGATGAAGTGCGTGATGCCTTGATGAAGGAATTTGGCTATTCGACTATCATGCAGGTGCCCCGGCTGGAGAAGATTGTCCTCAATATGGGGATCGGCAATGTCCGTGAAAACCCCAAGGCAGTTGAGTCCGCTGTCCGCGACCTGACGACCATCTCAGGCCAGAAGCCTATCGTGGTCAACGCCAAGAAATCGGTCGCCAACTTCAAGCTGAGAGAAGGCATGGCCAACGGCGTCAAGGTCACCATCCGCGGTGAACGCATGTATCAGTTCCTGGACAAGTTGGTCAGCATTGCCCTGCCCCGTGTCCGCGACTTTCGCGGAGTCAACCCCAACTCATTTGATGGGCACGGCAATTATTCACTGGGCGCACGCGAACAGCTGATTTTCCCCGAAGTTGACTATGACAGCATCGATAAGATCAACGGGCTTGATATTGCCATCGTGACGACGGCCAAGACCGATGAAGAGGGAAAAGCTTTGCTGGCCGCGCTGGGCATGCCCTTCCGCAGGTAGAGGAGTAGACCATGGCAAAAAAATCAATGATAATCAAGGCACAACGCGAGCCCAAGTACTCGACGCGTCAGAAGAACCGTTGCCAATTGTGCGGGCGTCCCCACGCCTACATCAGGAAATTCGGTGTCTGCCGTCTCTGCTTCCGCGAGCTCGCTTATAAAGGTCAGATCCCTGGCGTACGCAAAGCCAGTTGGTAAGGAGGAGATATCATGCAGGTTACGGATCCAATCGCGGATATGCTGACACGCATCCGCAACGCCGGGAGAGCCGGCAAGATGACATGTGAGATCCCAGCTTCAAATATGAAGCGCGCCATCGCGGATATTCTCGTCGATGAAGGCTACATAGAGAAGGCCTCTTACCGTGAAGACGGCAAGCAGGGCGTTCTGACTGTCACACTTAGGTACACTGGTTCCAAGCCAGTTATCACGGGCATCAAGCGGATTTCAAAGCCCGGACTTCGCGTCTATGCGGATGTTGATCATCTGCCCCGCGTCCAGAACGGTCTTGGAATCGCCATCATCTCGACCTCCAAGGGTGTGATGACGGATAAGTTTGCGCGTCGCAGCCAGGTCGGCGGCGAAGTGCTGGCTTATGTTTGGTAAGGGGAGCCTTACTCTGAAAAGGGTTCATTGAATCCACAATCTTAAGAGCAGGAGGACTAGAATGTCGAGAATAGGTAAAAAACCGATTACCATACCCAAGGATCTCAAGGTGGAGATCCTGGATGAGGAAATAAAAGTCAGCCGCGGTGATCAGTCTTTGTCCCAGAAGATCCTTCCGGGCATCCAGATCAAGATCGACGAGGATCAGATCCTGGTCGAACGCGAGAATGACCACCGCAATACGCGCGCCCTCCACGGTTTGACACGTTCTTTGGTCAACAACATGGTGGTGGGACTTAGCGAAGGATTTACAAAGAACCTGGAAATCCAGGGAGTAGGCTACCGGGCCCAGAAGAACGGCAATCAGCTGATCATGGACCTGGGCTATTCCCACCAGGTGATTTTTGAAGAACCGGAAGGCATTACCTTTGAGCTGGCTTCCCCCACCCGTATCGCGGTCAAGGGAGCAGACAAGCAGTTGGTAGGGGAGATGGCCGCCAAGATCCGCGGTTCCCGCCTGCCTGACCCCTACAAGGGCAAGGGTGTTCGCTACGCCGGCGAGGTGGTTCGCCTCAAGGCCGGTAAAGCCGGTGCCAAGTAAGGAGCGTGCAGCATGATTAAAAAAGAACCACGCAATAAAGTCCGTCTCCGCCGCCATGCGCGGGTAAGAAGAGATGTCATCGGGACAGCTGAGCGTCCCAGACTCAATGTCTTCAGGAGCACCTCTCACATCTATGCCCAGCTGATTGATGACGACAGTCACCACACCCTGGTGGCGGCCTCAACCCTTGAGACCTCTGTCAAGGAAGCCCACCCTCACGGTGGCAACCTTGAAGCGGCCAAGGCTGTGGGAAAACTGATCGCTGAGCGGGCTGCCGAGAAGGGTATCAGTTCGGTCGTCTTCGACCGGGGCGGTTACCTTTATCATGGGCGGGTCGCCGCCTTGGCCCAAGCCGCGCGTGAAGCCGGACTTGTATTTTGAGGAGTGGCAATATGAGAAGAGATAGAGACCGCGACAGAAGAGAAGATAGAGATCGCGATAACGAGTTTCAGGAGCGGGTGATCCACATCGGTCGCGTCGCCAAGACCGTCAAAGGCGGTCGGAACTTCCGTTTCACGGCCCTGGTCGTCGTCGGTGACGGCGAGGGACGGGTCGGCAAGGGATTGGGCAAATCAAGCGAAATCCCCGAGGCCATCCGCAAGGGCATCGAAGAAGCGAAAAAGAATCTGATCAAAGTAGCGACCTATAAAGATACGATTCCCTACGAGGTGACCGGCAAGTTTGGTGCCGCCCGGGTACTCCTGAAGCCAGCCGCTGCTGGTACAGGCGTTATCGCCGGCGGGGCCGTCCGTGCCGTCTGTGAGCTGGCCGGTATCAAGGATATCCGGACCAAATCGCTGGGTAGCGCCAATCCCAACAATATCGTCAATGCCACGATCGAGGGTTTGAAGTCGCTGAGGACACTGGAACAGGTCGCCGAAATCCGTGGAAAGAACCCGCGGGAAATCCTGTGAGGAGGCTGACATGGAGCAAGTAAAAATTACATTGTTGCGCAGCACCAACAGTGCCCGCAAGGATCAGGTTGCGACCGTCCGGGCCCTGGGGCTCAGGAAGATCGGTCAGTCCGTGATTCATAAGGACAATGACGCCATTCGCGGCATGGTCCGCAAGGTCCGCCACCTGGTGGTTGCGGAAGCTTATGAAGGAGGCGACGATGAAGCTGAATGATTTGAAACCTGTCGCCGGATCCACCCGTAAAGCCTCTCGCGTGGGGCGGGGCCATGGATCAGGTAGCGGCAAGACTTCCGGCCGTGGACACAAGGGTCAAAAGGCCCGTTCCGGCGGAGGTGTCCGTCCTCAGTTCGAGGGCGGCCAGATGCCACTTTACCGCAGGCTGCCCAAACGCGGCTTTAACAACAAGCGTTTTGCCAAACACTACATTACGGTTAATGTGGGTGATTTGATGCGTATGGAAGAAGGCGAAGCCGTGACAGCAGAAACGCTGGCAGCGCGTGGCGTCATCTCCCTGCCCAAGGTAAATGACGGTCTGAAGATCCTGGGTGACGGCCAGCTGACCAAAAAGCTGGATGTCAAAGCCAGTGCCTTCACCGCCACGGCCAAAGAGAAGATTGAAGCGGCCGGGGGAACTTGTGAGGTAATCTGACATGGGTAGTATGTTTCAGACCCTGGCCAATGCCTGGAAGATTCCGGACCTCAAGAAGAAGATCCTCTTCACCCTCTTTGCGGTCCTGGTTTTCCGGCTCGGAACTGCCATTCCCACCCCCATGATCGACAGTGTCGCTTTTGCGTCCCTGGTCGAGCGTTTTGGCCAGCTGGGCCAGTTCCTCGATATCATTTCGGGTGGTGCCTTTAAATCGGTCTCGGTCCTGGCCCTGGGTATCTCACCCTACATCAACGCCTCGATCATCATGCAGCTTCTGACCTTTGCCATCCCTGCCCTTGAGCGTATGCAAAAGGAGGGGGAAGAAGGTCAAAAGAAGATCCAGAAGATCACCCGTATGGTGACTTTGGCCTTGTCCCTGGTCATGGCGACATCCTATGCCCTCCTGACCCGGGGCGCGACCACGCCGGGTATCCCCGAGTGGTTGAGCCTGGTGGTAGTCATTTTCAGCTTTGCGGCAGGTGCTGCCTTCATCATGTGGTTGGGTGAGCAGATTGATGTCAAGGGAGTTGGAAACGGTATCTCGCTGATCATCTTCATCGGGATTGCCAGCCGTCTGCCAGACTATGCCCGCCAGCTCTTTGTCTACTTCCAGACCCTGACGGTGACCCGCAATGTCTTTTTGGCCCTTGGCCTGGTCATTGCGACAGCCGCTGCCTTTATCGGCATTATTACCCTGGTCGTCTTTATCCAAAGTGCGGAAAGACGGATCCCGGTCCAGTACACCAAACGGGTGGTCGGCCGCAAGGTCTACGGTGGCCAGTCCACCTACCTGCCTATCAAGGTCAACCAGTCGGGTGTTCTGCCGGTCATCTTCGCCATGTCCCTGCTTATGGTGCCTTCCACCATTGCTTCCTTTACGGGAAGCACGGGCAAGGTGGCGACCTGGTTTATGAACTTTAATACCAACCCCTTGTACTATGTGGTCTACTCCATCCTGATCATCGCCTTTACTTTCTTTTA
This sequence comes from uncultured Mageeibacillus sp., assembly GCA_964553675.1. Taxonomy (GTDB): domain Bacteria; phylum Bacillota; class Clostridia; order Saccharofermentanales; family DTU023; genus UBA4923. Next base: position 10,737 of record CAZKLG010000022.1, read on the forward strand.
TTCGATGATCAGCTACAATCCGGTTGATATTGCCAATAACCTGCAAAAGAACGGCGGCTATATCCTGGGTATCCGGCCTGGCCGGCCCACAGCCGAGTTTGTCGGCAAGACAGCCCGTCGCCTCAACTGGTTCGAATCGGTATTCCTGGTGGTCCTGGTCCTCATGCCGGCCTTCCTGGGTGCCGTAACGGGTGCCCACGGTATCTGGTTTGGTGGTACAGCAGTCTTGATCCTGGTCGGTGTGGCCATGGATATTGTGTCGCAGCTTGAAGCTCAGATGCTCATGCGTCACTACAAGGGCTTCCTGGATTAAGGCCATGGTAGAAAGACTTATCATTATGGGGCCGCCTGGAGGCGGCAAGGGAACCTGGTCCAAGATCCTTTCCGACCAGCTCTGCCTGCCGCATATCTCCTCAGGCGACCTCTTCCGCCAGGAATTGGCCCAGGAGACCGACCTGGGACAGCAGATCCGCTCCATCATGGAAGCGGGCCAGCTGGTTCCCGATCAAGTCACCATCAGCCTGATTGAGAAAGTCATCAGGCAGGGGGTGGGCAAAGAGGGATTCATCCTGGATGGTTTTCCCCGTACCCTGGTTCAGGCCCAGGCCCTGGAAGCGATTCTGGAGTCAGAAGGGGTCAAACTGGATGCGGTTGTCAACCTGGCCGTGGATGAATCGGTCCTGATCGAGCGTACCCTGGCCCGGATGGTCTGCCTGGACTGTGGTCAGCCCTACAATAAGTTGACCATGATACCCAAGGTGGAAGGTGTCTGTGACCGTTGCGGTGGCAAGGTAGTCCAGCGCAGCGATGATACAGAGGATACTCTTCAGGAGAGGTTGCGGACTTATCATGAAGCCACGGAACCCCTGATCGGTTTTTACCGGGACAAGGGCCTCCTGCGGGTCTTTTCCAACACGGAGCCGCCCGGGGATAAAACAAAAGCTGCCATGGCAGACCTCTTGGGTCTGGCGCCGGACAGCCTTTGTCAGGACAGATAAACTGAAACGAATGGACAGAATGATCAGGCTCAAGTCAAAGGAAGCAATGGACCTCATGCGCCGGCCCGGCGCGGTGGTAGCGGCTGTCTTTGAAGCGGTTGAGCCGCTCATGAAGGAAGGTACCAGCACTTATGCCATCGACCAGGTCGCCCATCAGGTGATCCTGGAAAGTGGCGCCATCCCATCCTTCCTGGGTTATGACGGTCAGGGACCCACCCCTTTCCCGGGGTCAACCTGCATCTCCATCGACCATGAGGTGGTGCACGGCTTCCCCGACCGGAAGCGGATCTTGAAAAACGGTATGATCGTCTCCGTGGACGTCGGTGCCTATTTGGACGGCTACCATGGTGACGCCGCCCGCACCTACATAGTGGGCCAGGTGCCCGACCGGGTCCGTGAGCTGGTCAGGGTGACCGAGGAGTCCTTCTGGAAGGGCTTCGAGCAAGCCTGGCCGGGTAACCGTCTGGGTGATATCTCTGCCGCCGTGCAGGCTCATTGTGAAGCGCATGGCTTTGGAGTCATCCGGGAGTTGACCGGTCACGGTATCGGCACTGACCTGCATGAAGCACCCAATGTCCCCAACTACGGCAAAAAGGGGCGGGGCATCCGGCTGGTGGCCGGCATGGTCCTGGCTCTGGAACCCATGGTGACCCTGGGTTCAAGAGAGATCGCCCTGGCCGACAATGATTGGACCTTCGTCACCCAGGATGGCCAGGTGGCCGCTCATTATGAGAATACCCTGGCGATTACGGAAGACGGTCCCATCATATTGACCAAGCTTGAAGGATGAGGAAGGCTATGGAATATCCGCTTCCTCCCCGCTTTCAACCCGGCATGATTGTGGTCTCAACCAAGGGCCACGACCGCGGCAGGCTCTATCTGCTTTTGGCCCTGAAGGGGGATAATCGCCTTCTTCTGGCTGATGGCAGGGCCAGGGGCTATGTTGACGCCAAGCTGAAGAACACCAAGCATGTCCGTATCCTGGGCCAGGCCATTGATGACCAGGAGCTGGATCGGATCCTGGAAGGCCAGCAGTGCGAGAGCGAGTGCAATACCATGATCCGAAAGTTGATCGCGGAATGGGTTCAGATGAAAGAGACTGACAAAGCGTGATCAGGGCGATCGGAGGAGAAGATGCCTAAAGAAGAAGCAATAGAAGTCAAAGGAGTGGTGGTCGATACCATGCCCAATGCCGTCTTCCGGGTACGACTGGAAAATGGCTTTGAGGTCATTGCCCACATTTCTGGTAAGTTGCGTCAAAACTACATCAAGATTCTCAACGGTGACAACGTCACAGTCGAGTTATCGCCCTATGATTTGACGCGGGGCCGTATCATCTGGAGATCCAAGTAAGATCTTGATTTTCCGGGCGATAGGGGTTAGAATTATTAGCTGTGCGTCAGACTACGCCAGCATAAAGGAGAAGAACCATGAAAGTTAGACCTTCGGTCAAGCCAATCTGCGAAAAATGCCGTGTGATCAAGCGCCGCGGGCGTGTCATGGTGATCTGCAGTGACCCAAAACACAAGCAGAGACAGGGCTAAGAGCCAGAGGCTCCAGTATAAATCAGGTAACCATAAGGACCGGATCCGGGAAGAGATCAGTAAGGGCCGGTCGTAAATCATAAGTATGCGAGCATAATTGGAGGTAGCGCATGGCACGTATTGCCGGGGTGGATTTGCCCAATGACAAACGCGTTGAGATCGGACTGACGGCCATTTTTGGCATCGGCCGCACGAGCTCGAATAAAATTCTGGCGGCGGCGGAAGTCAATCCAGACACTCGGGTCCGTGATTTGACGGACGAAGAGATCACCCGCATCCGTGAGACAATCGAAGACCATTTCACAGTCGAAGGTGACCTTCGTCGTGAAACAGCTATGAATATCAAGCGGTTGGCGGAGATCGGGTGTTACCGTGGTCGCCGGCACCGTATGGGTCTGCCCGTCCGTGGCCAACGGACGCGCACCAATGCGCGGACGCGCAAGGGCCCCAAGCGTACCATGGCTAAGAAAAAGAGATAAGGAGGACGTACCATGGCTAGTAAGAAAGGTCGTCCGGTTGCCCGCACCAGAAGACGGGACCGCAAAAATGTTGAACGCGGAGCGGCACATGTCCATTCGTCCTTCAATAACACCATTGTGACCATTACTGACCCGGCCGGTAACGTGATTTCCTGGTCGAGTGCAGGGGCGCAGGGTATGAAGGGCTCCCGTAAGGGCACTCCCTTTGCAGCTCAGCTGGCTGCCGAGCAGGCCGCCCGCAAGGCAGTCGAACACGGGATGAAGACGGTAGAGGTCTTCGTGCGTGGACCGGGTTCAGGTCGTGAATCGGCTATCCGGGCCCTGTCAACCGGTGGTCTGGAGATCGTCATGATCAAAGACGTGACCCCCATTCCCCATAACGGTTGCCGCCCGCCCAAGCGCAGAAGAGTCTAAGAGGAGATCGCAGAATATGGCTAAAGACAGATCGCCCATCCTGAAACGCAGCCGGTCACTTGAAGTGCCGCCTCAGATGTTGGGTATCAATAAAAAATCGAAAAGAAATCCCAGGCAGAGCCGCCGGAAAGAAGGCGAGTACGGACGTCAGCTCCGCGCCAAACAGTCGGTTAAGTTTGTCTACGGTGTCTTGGAAAAACAGTTCAGGAATACCTATGACCGGGCCAGCAAGATGCCGGGTAAGAGCGGTGAAAACCTCCTGAAGTTGCTTGAGTTCAGACTGGACAATGTGGTCTATCGTCTGGGCTTTGCCTCGACAAGAGCCCAGGCCCGTCAGCTGGTCAACCACGGCCACTTCAACATCAATGGCCGCCGGGCCAGCATCCCTTCCATGTCCGTCTCGGTCGGTGACGAAATCGCCGTCCGCGAGAACTCGCGTCATGTCAAGGTTTTTGATGAACTGCCCAATACCATTGTGCCCGCCTGGTTGTCAGCCGACCCCGATCAGCTCAAGGGAACGGTTCTCAGGATGCCAGAGCGCGATGAGATCGACTTGGATGTCGAAGAAACACTCATCGTCGAGCTCTACTCCAAGTAATGGTCCTGAAGAGATCCTTTCAGCCAAAAGGAGGTTGCCATGATCGAATTTAAACAGCTAACGACTACCAGCATCGAATATAAAAAGCACTCGGAAGATGAGACCTATGGTCTTTTTGTCGCCGAGCCGCTGGAGCGCGGTTACGGCACGACCTTGGGTAACGCACTCAGACGTGTCCTTTTGTCCTCCCTCCCTGGCTGTGCGGCCACTTCCGTCCGGATTGAAGGTATCTTCCAGGAATATTCAACGGTTCCCGGTGTCATCGAAGATGTGACCGAGATCCTCTTGAATATCAAGGACATCCGGGCCAGACTTCATGTCCCCGGCCCCAAGACGGTCTTTATCAATAAAGAAGTCGGCTACAAGGGACCGGTCCGTGCCGGTGAGTTCAACCAGAGTGATGAGTTGGAAATCGTCAATCCTGACCTGGTCATCGCCCACATGAATGGGGACGGTCCACTTTTCATGGGCCTGACCTTCAATAGTGGCGTCGGTTACAAGAGTGCCGATCAAAACAAGGAATTGAATGCACCCATAGGGGTCATTCCCATGGATTCTATTTTCACGCCCGTCAGAAAAGTCAACTTCCAGGTTGAGGATACCCGTGTCGGTCAGATCACTGACTATGACAAATTGACCCTGGAGATCTGGACCGACGGTACCATCACGGCAGAAGAAGCCCTGGTCAAGGCGGCAGGAATCCTGATTGAACAACTCAATTTATTCCTTTCCATGACCCATGACAAGGAAGCCGTCGAACAGGAACCCCTGGTCATCGAGGAAGAAGAAAAGAGCATCTATGAGGCACCCATCGAGGATTTGAAGTTCTCCACCCGGATCTTCAACTCGCTCAAACGTGCTGACATTCATACCGTTGCCGACCTGGTGGCCCGCTCCCGTGAAGACCTGATGAAGGTCAGAAACCTGGGCGCGACATCCCTGGACGAACTGGTTGAGAAACTGGGAGCGCACGGCCTGGAACTGGCCGATCCCGATCAATCATAAAAATTATTGTTTAGAAGGAGTGCATGATCATGCCCGGATATAGAAGACTTGGACGCGAAACGGCGGCAAGAAAATCCATACTGAAAAACCTTGTCACAACACTGATCGTTGAGGGCAAGGTGACAACGACAGAAACCCGCGCCAAAGAAGCTGCCCGCATCGCCGAAAAGGCTATTGCCCTGGCGGTTAAGGAGCAGAACAATTTTACGACCAGGACCGTCAAGGTCTCGGCCGCCAAATTGGACGACAAGGGGCGCAAGGTGCTGCGGACCGCTACTTCAAAGAATGACCGGGTCTATGACGTGGTCGAGCGGGAAATGAAGACCAAGACGGTCCAGGTGGACATGCCTTCACGGCTGGCTGCCCGTCGCAAGATCATGACCATGATGGTGGAGACACGTGATGACAAGGGTGAGCGGATCAATACGGTCAACCACCTTTTCAATACAGTGGCCCCCCGTTTCACCAACCGTTCCGGCGGCTATACCCGTATCGTCAAGATCGGCCCCCGTCGGGGAGATGCGGCGCCTATGGCTATCTTGGAGCTGGTTGACTGACATAAATAAGCAATCCAAGCAGATTGAGGGGACTTCCCGGCGGTTGAATCGGGGGAAGTCCTTTTATTTTGGTAAAATAGGTCAGGATGTCAAAGCATATTATTGAATTTGAAGGCGTTTGCTTTACCTACGGGGCCATGCAGGGACAAAGGCCTGTCCAGGCTGTTTGTGATCTGTCTTTTGCCATAGAAAAAGGTTCACATGTGGCACTCATCGGCCGCAATGGCTCGGGTAAATCGACCATTGCCCGCCTGATGAACGGCCTGCTTTTGCCCGACCAGGGCCGGGTGACAGTCGGCGGCCTGGTTACCGAGGATGCGTCCACCATCTATGAAGTCCGCAGGCAATGCGGCATGGTCTTTCAAAATCCTGACAACCAGATCATCGGGACCACGGTCAAGGATGATGTGGCCTTCGGCCCCTCCAATCTGGGTCTGCCCAAAGAGGAGATCCTGTCCCGGGTGGACCGGGCCCTGGAGCTGACCGGGCTCCTGGATCTCAAGGACCGGGCTCCCCATCAACTGTCAGGCGGTCAGAAACAAAAGCTGGCCATTGCCTCGGTCCTGGCTATGCGGCCTGACTGTATCATCCTGGATGAAGCCACCTCCATGCTGGACCCGGTCGCCCGAAAAGATATCATGGCCCTGATCGTCAGCCTCCAGCAGCGTTTTGGTTTGACCATTGTCCAGATCACCCACCATATGGAAGAAGCCCTCCTGGCGGATCAGATCCATGTCATCAGCCAGGGTTCCATTGCCTTGAGCGGTCGGCCGGCCCAGATCTTTGACCAGGCCGACCGGGTCAGGGAGGAAGGTCTGGCCCTTCCCACTTATGTCGAGATCGCCCAAATGATCAGCCAGGAAACAGGCCACGCCTATGATTCTGAGGAGATCATCGACTTTGAAGGGGCCGTCGCCTCTGTCAAGCGGGCACTCAGCCATGTGCCCGGCCATCTGTCCCTTCCTATAGATGGGTCGCCTGTCCCCTCCAGGGAGAGGGAAGCTGAGCCGCTGATCCAGGTCCGGCATCTTAACTACACCTATCCCTCCGAGGGCTTGGTCCCGGTCCAGGCCCTCCTGGATATCCAGCTGGAGATCGCTGCCTCCCAGGTGATCGGTATCGCCGGCCATACGGGCTCGGGCAAGTCAACCCTGATCCAGCACTTCAACGGCCTGATCCCTTCCAAGGCGGGGACCGTCATTGTCATGGGCAAAGATCTGTCTGAAAGAAAGGTCATCCGGGATGTCCGCCGCCAGGTGGGTCTTCTTTTCCAATATCCGGAAGACCAGCTCTTTGAGGAAACGGTGGCCCTGGACATCGCTTTTGCCCCCAAGCAGCAAAAGAAGTCTCCCAGGGAAGTTGAAGAGGCCGTCATCAAGGCAGCTGAGCGCCTGGGCATCATGGATATCCTGGACCGGTCTCCCTTTGAACTGTCAGGCGGTCAAAGACGCCGGGCCGCCATCGCAGGTGTCCTGGCAGCCCAGCCGGATGTCGTCATCCTGGATGAACCGGCGGCTGGCCTGGACCCCGAAGGCTGTCAGGATCTCTTCTTGGACCTGATGACTCTGGCCCAGGAGGGGGCCACCCTCATCATTGTCTCCCATGACATGGAGATGCTGACCCGCTATGCCGACCGGATCCTGGTCATGAAGGAGGGGCGCTTGGTGGGCCAGGGAAGCCCGGCCGAGATCACCTCATCGGCCTCCTTCCTGGAGACCGTCCACCTGGATATGCCGGCCCCCAGACGCTTTCTGGAGGCCATGAAGGTTGACCTCCCCCTCCTGGATACCGCTTTTTTCAGCGCCAGGGAAGCCAGCTCAGCTCTTTTATCTGCCGCCCGGGAGGTCCCCCATGATTAGCAAGAGTATGCTGGGCCGGACCATTCCGGGGGATTCTTTGATTCACCGTCTGGATGCCAGGATCAAATTTGTCTCGGCCATCATCATGATGGTGGCTACCCTGACTATCCGGGATCCCCGCATCCTCCTGGTCTTCAGCCTCTGGACCCTCCTGATCATGCTGGTCTCCCGGATCCGCCTGCCCCTGATCCTGAGAAGCGTCCGCCCCCTTATCTTCATCATTGTCTTTGCGGTCCTCCTTAATATCCTGACGGTTGAGGGCAGGCCCCTCTTTGTCGTCGGCCCCTTGACAGTAACGGAGGAAGGCCTGATCCAGGGCCTCATGACCGCCCTGAGACTGACCCTCATGGTCATCAACAGCTCCCTCTTCCTGACCCTGACGACCACCCCCCTGGCCATGGCGGATGCCCTGGAAAGCCTCTTGTCACCCCTGCGCTTCCTCCGCTTCCCTGTCCATGAATTTGCCATGATGATGTCCATCGCCCTCCGCTTTGTCCCCACCCTCATGGATGAATCGGTCAAGATCATGAAGGCCCAATCCTCACGGGGGGCAGACTATGATACCGGCGGTATCTTCAGGCGGATGAATGGCCTGGCCAGCATCCTGGTGCCTCTTTTCATCTCCTCTTTCCGTCGGGCTGATGACCTGGCCGTGGCCATGGATGCCCGCTGTTACCAGGGGGAAAAAGGGCGGACCCGATTCTACACCTCCCCCTTGTCAGCCGGGGACATCAGTTTCCTGGTCCTGGTCCTGGCCCTTTTGGGCCTGGCCCTTTTTGCCGGCCGGCTGCTGCCACCCCTAAGTGGTATCATGGGCCTGGCATGGGGGACTTGAGAAAGCGGATCTGGAGTAGGATAGAGCCTTGTCAGCTATGAAGAGGAATCATCAAAGGCGATACGCCGTCCTGACTGAATATGACGGTCAGGCCTTCAGCGGTTGGCAAAGGCAAAAGGAGAGGCCCTCGGTCCAGGCCTGCCTGGAAGATGGCTGGGAGAGGCTGACAGGAGAAAAGGTCAGCCTGACGGGGGGAAGCCGGACTGATGCCGGTGTCTCTGCCCTGGGCCATGTCTCCTCTTTTCTAACCTCAAGTCCTATTCCGGCAGATCGGGTCGCCCTGGCCTGGAATACGGTCCTGCCTCCCCCCCTGGTGGTCCTGGCCGTCCGTCCGGTCGCCCTGGCCTTCAACCCCCGTTATGACGCTCTGGGTAAAAGCTATTGCTACAGCCTGGCCACCGGCCCTGTCCGGCCTGCCCTTGACCGGGACCGGACTGCCCATGTGCCGGGCAGCCTTGACCTGGAAGCCATGCGTCAGGCCGCCGGTCAGCTGACGGGCAGTCATGATTTTACGGCCTTCATGGACCAGGGATCACCCACCCGCCGCCCTGTCCGGACCCTCCATTCACTGGGGATCAGCCAGGAAAATGAGCGGATTATGATGACTTTCACCGGAGACGGTTTTTTATACCATATGGTTCGTATTCTGGCCGGGACCCTGGTCCAGGCAGGCCAGGGCAAGTTGGATCCGGACCGGCTGAAGGGGATCATTGAAAGCCGGGACAGGCGACTGGCGGGCCCCACCATGCCGGCCCAGGGCCTGCGCCTGGAAAGACTCTACTTCGCAGACCAGCTCTTCGGTGACGACGCCTGGCCCTACCCCGATCCCAGGCGGGCTTCCAAGCTCCCCCATCTGAGGGCTGACGGAGCTGGAGGGGGTCCTCTATAATGATTCTGTTTGATTGTCAAAAAAAGGAGTAATGCTATGGCCAAGGGATGGGATAAAAACATGAATTTATCCATGTTGACGGACTTCTACGAAATTACCATGTCCAATGGATATTTCAAGCAGGGGATGCGGGATACCGTCGCCGTCTTCGATATGTTTTTCAGGGACATCCCCGAAAGGGGTGGTTTTGCCATCATGGCCGGGGTTGAACAGCTGGTTGAGTACCTGTCCAATCTTCATTTCAGCGAAAAGGATCTGGACTATCTGAGAGAACTCAATCAATTTGATCCGGCCTTCCTGGACTATCTTCGGGATTTCGATTTCGCCTGTGATGTATGGGCCATCGCCGAAGGTATGCCCATCTTCCCCGGCGAGCCCATCGTCAAGGTCAAGGGCCCCATTATCCAGGCCCAGATGGTGGAGACCATGATCCTTTTGACCATCAACCACCAAAGCCTGATCGCCACCAAGTCCTCCCGGATTGTCCGGGCGGCTGAGGGTCGGTCTATCATGGAGTTTGGTGCCCGCCGGGCCCAGGGGGCCGATGCCTCCATCCTGGGGGCCAGGGCCGCCTATATCGCCGGGGTGGCCGGCACCTCCTGTACCGTGGCAGGCGAAATCTTCCAGATTCCCGTCCTGGGGACCATGGCCCACAGTTGGGTCCAGGCCTTTGAAACGGAATATGAGGCCTTTGCCGCCTATGCCAGAAGTTACCCAGACGAATGCCTTCTCCTGGTCGATACCTACAATACCCTCCGCTGTGGTGTGCCCAATGCCATCCGGGTCAGTAAAGAGATCCTGGAGCCCCAGGGCAAGCGTTTGAAGGGGATCCGGATTGATTCAGGGGACCTGGCCTATCTGTCCATCCGGGCCCGGGATATGCTGGATGAGGCGGGCCTTGTCGACTGCCAGATTACGGTCAGCAGCGCCGTGGATGAATACCTGATCCAGGATCTGCTCCGCCAGGGGGCCAGGATCGATTCCTTTGGGGTAGGGGAACGCCTGATCACTTCCCGGGCAGAACCGGTTTTCAGCGGGGTCTACAAGTTGGCCGCCATTGAAAAGGAGGGGATCTCAATTCCCCGCATGAAATTGTCTGACAATCCTGAGAAGGTGACCAACCCGGGCGAAAAGGCCCTCTACCGCCTCTACAACCGGACCACGGGCAAGGTGGAAGCCGACCTGATTACCCTGATCCATGAGGTCATCGACGACAGCCAGCCCCTGACTATCTTTGACCCCCTCCACACCTGGAAACGAAAGACCCTGACTGACTTCAAGGCCGTCCCCCTTCTGGAACCCATCTTTATCTCCGGCAAGTCCCTTTACCAGAAGCGGGATATCGAGGAGACCCGGGCCTTCTGTCTGGCTCAGCAGGACAGCCTCTGGGATTCTTTAAAACGCTTTGAGAATCCCCAGGAATATTACGTGGACCTGTCCCAGGATCTTTGGACCCTGAAGGATAATTTCCTTCACGGCGGTTTTTGCGGTCAGGAGTAGTTCATGCAGCTTGTTGACAGCCACAATCATCTGACTTTCTGGTCCCCCGACGCCAGCCAATCCTATGAAACCCTCATGGCCAAAGCCCAGGAGCGGGGCCTTCACGGTGTGGCCATTTCCGATCACTATGACCCCGACTGCGCCATGGCCGATGGGACTGCCTGGACCTTTGACCCCAAGGCCTATATGGAGGCCTTCTATGACAAGCGCCGGATGCCATCCAAGAGACAGGCGGGTGACCCGCCCGGCTTTCTCCTGGGCATTGAGTTGGGCTGGATGCCCGAGGTCAGTGACCGCCTCCACCGGGTTATTGGCAGTCACCCCTTCGATTTTGCCATCGTCTCCCTTCATTATTTCAGGAATCACGACCCCTACACCCATGCCGAGCAGATCTATACGACTGCCCTCCATAAGACTTATACCGAGGTCATCCATGCCATCGCTGATTCGGCAGAGGATCTGTCAGAAGCCCAGATTGTCGGCCATTTTGATTTCTTTTCCCGCTATGCTCCCGAAAGGGAGTCCAAGATGCTTTATGAGCACGCCCCCCAGGCCTTCGACCGCCTCTTTTCCATCATGATCAAAAATGGCCAGGCCCTGGAAATCAATGTGGGCACGGTCAACTCCCTGATCAGGCGCAAGGACTATAGTCTCCAGGATGCCATGCCCGACGCCGCCATCCTCAACCGCTACCGGGAACTGGGCGGTCAGGCCTTCAGCATCTGTTCAGACGCCCATCATGAAGACCAGAACGGCCTCCATATGGCAGAGACCCTGGCCTATCTGGAAGGCTTGGGGATCACGGACTTTGTCTGGTTTGAGGAGGGGGAGATCCAAAGACCCCGCTAGTCAGCCCGGGGTCCTCCTGCCTGGAAAGCTTTCAGACAATGGTCAAAAAGCGGCAGGGCCGATCGGATTCTTTCATTGGATACACAATAGGATATGCGCAGGTAACCCGGAAAGCCAAAGCTCTCTGAGGGGACCAAAAGCATCTCATAGTTTTCCCTGGCAAAGTCAGAGAAGGCCTGGGCGTCGCCTCCAGGCGCTTCCACGAAAAGATAAAAGGCCCCGTCAGGCTTGATGCAGTGATAGCCGGCAGCTGTCAGTCCTTCATAGAGGGTGCGGCGGTTGAGATCGTAGACGCTAAGATCAGGTTTCACATCCACACACTGGCCGATGACCCTTTGGATGAGGGAAGGGGCGCAGACATAGCCCAGGGCCCGGGCCGCTCCGGCAATGGCCGCATAAAGGTCTTGGGCGTGGTTGGCCTGGGGGGGAACCAGGACATAGCCAATCCGTTCACCTGGCATGGAAAGGGCCTTGCTGTAGGAGTAGCAGACAATGGTGTCAGGGTAGATGTGGGGAATGAAGGGGGATACAAGACCTTCATAGACCAATTCCCGGTAGGGCTCGTCAGAGACCAGGTAGATGGGCTGGCCATAAACCTGGCTTTTTTCTGTCAAAAGCCGGCCCAGGGCCGCTAATTCGTCTTTTCCATAGAGTTTGCCCGAGGGATTGTTGGGTGAATTAATGATGACAGCACGTGTTGATGATGTGATGGCTTTTTCCATAGCTTCCAGGGGCAGGCCCAGGTCAGGCAAGTCGGAGAGGACCGAAAGGAGTCGGCCTCCGTGGCCCTCCACGAAACACTTGTATTCGGGAAAGTAGGGGGCAGGGACAATAAAGTCATTGGCCTGACCTTCCAGGGTCAGGGCCCGGAAGGTGGAGGAGAGGGCGGCTGCCGCCCCGCAGGTCAGGTAAAGGTCATCGGGACCGTAATCTGTCCCGTAGTCCCGGTTAAGCTGGTCAGCGATGGCTGTCCGGACTGCCGGGTCGCCAGGCGCACTGGTGTAGCCATGAAGGGTGATGGGGTCCTCATTTTCCAGGAGAGTCTTAAAGGCCAAGGCGACCTGAGAGGGCGGGGGGACGGAGGGGTTGCCAATGGAAAAATCAAAGACCTTGTCCGCTCCGATTTCCCGGGCCCTGGTTTTTCCATACTCAAAGAGCTGACGGATGGCGGATTTTTGTCTGCCATAGGTCAAGGTGCGTTCGGAGCAAGTGTCCGCCTTGTCCTGCCTGTCCATATCTTGTCCTTTCATCGGGCTTCCCGGGCCAGTTGACGGCCTGCTTGGAAGGCCTGCTTGTTGATCTCCCTGTAGGCCGGCGGGACCGTCTCCTCCAAGGCCTTGTCCCAGTCAAACTCGTCCATGTCAAAGGCCTCAACCATGGCGCCCAGGAGGATGATATTCATGACCCGGGGATTGCCCAGGGCCCGGGCCTCCTTGCCGGCATCAAAGGCGATGGTGGGAAAGGCCTCTGACAGGGCCTGGATACAATCCGGAGGGTAGTCCATGGCGCCCGAGGCTACGGGCAGGGGCCGGATCTTGTAGGCATTGACCACCACAAGCCCCGAGGGTTTCAGCCAGTCACTCCAGCGGACGGCCTCCATCTCCTCGAAGGCGACCAGGATATCAGCGGCCCCCTTGCCAATCAGGGGTGAGTGAACTTTGGGGCCATAGCGGACCGTGGTCGACACGCTGCCTCCTCTTTGGGCCATGCCATGGATTTCACTCATCTTGACATCGTAGCCGGCATCGATCAGGGCCCGGGTCAGGACCCGGCTGACCAAAATGGTCCCTTGACCGCCGACACCGGCCAGAAGAATACTTTTTACTTGTTTGTCAGTCATGGGCTTCATACCTTTTCAATGGCGTCAAAGGGACAGACCTGTAAACAGACGGTACAGCCGACGCAAAGATCCGTATCAATCATGGACTTGCCCTCCACAAAGAAGATGGCGGGACAGCCTACCCTCAAGCAGGAGCGGCAGGACCGGCAGAGGTCCCGGTCCACCCGGCAAAGGGCTGGCTCCAAGGGCAACCGCTTGATCAGGACACACTGGCGGCGGACCACCATGGCACAAGGCTCCTGGCTTTGGGCAGCTTCTTCAATGGCTGCCTTCATAGCCTTGAGGTCCTGGGGATCTACCGTGATGATCTTTTTATAGCCGATAGCCTTGAAGATGGCCTCAATCGAAACGACATCGGCGATTTCTCCTTCCAGATTGAAGCCGGTGCCGGGATTTTCCTGCTGGCCGGTCATGGCCGTGGTCCGGTTGTCCAGGACCACCGGGATGACCTTGCCCCGGTTGTAGAAAATCTCTATGGCACCCGTGATGCCGCTGTGAAAGAAGGTGGAGTCTCCCACGACCCCGAAGATGGTCTTGTCCTCCCCGGTCTTTTCAAAGGCCTTGGCCATGCCCATGGCCACTGTGAAACCGGCCCCCATACAGATGACCGTATCGATGGCCGACAGGGGCGGTGACCCGCCCAGGGTGTAGCAGCCGATGTCAGCGGTCACGATGGTGTTTTTTCGCCGGGAGAGGCTGTAAAAGAAACCCCGGTGGGGACAGCCCGGGCAGAGGACCGGTGGACGGGGGACAGCCTGAGTCTCCACTTTTTTGGCTTCCGTCCCTTCCCCGGTCAGGGCTTCTCTTAGGATAGTGGGATTTAATTCGTACATGGAGGGGACGACCGCCTTGCCTATGCAGTCAATACCGGCCGCACGGATTTGCTCTTCCATGAAGGGGTCCAGTTCCTCGACCACATAAAGGGTCTCCACTTTCTCGGAAAAGGTCCGGATCAAGTCCAGGGGCAGGGGATGGGTAAAGCCCAGGGTCAAAAAGGAGCTATCCTTCGGAAAGACTTCCCGGGCGATCAGGGAGGCTCCACCTGCCGTCACCACCCCAATCTTGGAACCTTGGATGTCCATTTTATTGAAGGGACAGCTTTCGGCGTAAGCAGCAAGTCTTTTCATCTTGTCTTCCAGGGCCGCCCGGTGCCGGTAGGCGTTGGCGGGCGAGGCGATGAATTTTTCAGCCTGCCTCTTGTAGGGGATGGGCTCGACCTGGACCGCTTGACCGGTTTGGACCAGGCTTCTGGAGTGGCAGACCCGGGTGGTCATGCGAAAGAGGACGGGCAGATCGAAGTCTTCAGAAAGCTGGTAGGCTTCCTGGATCATATCCAGGGCATCCTGGCTGTCAGCCGGCTCAAAGAGGGGGAGCTTGGCCGCCCGTGCGTAGTGGCGGTTGTCCTGTTCATTTTGCGAGGAGTGCATGCCCGGATCATCACCCGTGATAATGACAAAACCCCGGCCCACCCCGTTATAGGCGGCGGTAAAGAGGGGATCTGCGGCCACATTGAGGCCTACATGCTTCATGGCGGCCACTGAGCGGACGCCGGCGATGGAGGCACCATAAGCCACTTCCAGGGCCACCTTTTCATTGGGTGCCCATTCATGGTAGATGGCGGGGTATTGGCTGAGGCTTTCGAATATCTCAGTACTGGGCGTACCGGGATAGGCGCTGCCGACAGTGACACCGGCCTGGTGAAGGCCCTGTGCTACTGCCTCGTTTCCAGATAGAAATTGCTTCATATGACAGCCTTTCAATTCTCTTAGGGCAAGTAGCCGGGAAGGCGACCCTCATCATTGTAACAAGGGACTTGAAGAAGATGCAATGAAATTGTGGACAATGACAAGCGGGAAAGAGGCCCTATTCGCGGTCGCTTGTAACCCGGAGGTTGGGCCGGTCGTCCGACACCACGCTCATATACTCCTGGTCCAGGGTGATCCAAAGAATGAGTTGGGGATCATAAAGGGCCATTTTCTCCCGAAAGGAGCTGAAGAAAGCATCTTCATCCAGGGGCAGCAGGCCGGGCACGCTGACATCAAAGGAGGCCACCTGGGAGCCCTGGTCTGATAGGAAAAGATGGAGGCTGTGAACGACGGCCCCCGGTGCGATTTCATTAGCCACCCTTTTTATCTCCGAGTGAATGGAGGTGTGTTCGGCGTCGTCCCGGTAGTAGGGGTCAGCATGCAGGAGGAGGTGGATATCAAATTCACGAAGGAGTTTTCTTTCCACACAATCGACGATCAGGTGGGCCTCAAGAAAGCTCTCCCGGCTGTCCAGCTCCACATGGGCGGTGGCAAAAAGACTGCCCGGTCCGTAGTCATGGACGATGAGGTCGTGGACGCCCAGGATCCGGTCATCGGCTTCCATGATCCGGCTGCTGATCAGGCCGGTCAGCTCAGAAGAGGGTTTGCCGCCGATCAGGAGGGTGGCGGTCTTGCGCATGATGTCGATGGCTGACCAGGCAATGAGGAGGCTGACGACCAGACCCGCCGGTCCGTCCACATTGATGCCAAAGAGGGCATAAAGGAGGGTGGCAATCAGGACGCCGCTGGTGGCAAAGACATCTGCCATGCTGTCCCGGGAAGCGGCTATGAAGACTGTTGAAACCAACTTGCGGCCCTGGATCCGGTAATAGAGATACTGGATCAGCTTCATGAGGATGGAGAAGATCAGGGCCAAAAAGGCCAGATAGCCCGTTTCCAGCTCCTCGGGCCGGATGATGCGGAGGATGGACCGGTATCCGATCTGGAGGGCCACGGTCAGCATGCCCAGGGCAATCACCGAGGAGGCGATGTATTCGAAACGGGCGTAGCCGAAGGGATGTTTCTTATCAGCCGGTTTGGCGGCCATACGGATGGAGATGATGGAGATGACCGAGCTGAAGGAATCGGTCAGGTTATTCCAGCCGTCAGCTGAGATGGCGATACTGCCGGATAAAGCTCCGGCAATCAGCTTGGCGGCCGCCAAAAGCAGATTAATCAAAAGGCCGGTAATGGCTGCCCGAAGGCTGGCCTTTTTTCGCTCTTCAGGCGTCAGGGCCTGAGGGTCCTCCTGACAATAGAGGGCCTCTTTATCAGCGGGATCTTCTTTCAAAGTATCCTGGGTCATGAATGCCGGATCACCGTATGTTCCAGATCTTCCCGACTATAGTGTCCCCGGGAAGGCTTGGCTTCCTCCGTGGGGTAGCCAAGGGGGAAGATGACGACGGGCACATGATGATCGGGAAGCTCCAGTGCCTGGGACAGCTTGGCGGGATCAAATTCCCCGATCCAGCAGGTCCCCAGGCCCGCCTCGGCAATGGCAAGATCCAGATGGCAGGCAGCGATGACTGCATCCATAATGCCGCCGTCAAATCCGTCAGCCCTGCGCTTCCAGCTGGCTTCCTTGTCATAACAGACCACCAGGAATAAAGAAGCACCGAAATTATAGTGGGTCGCCTGGGCGATCTTCCCGGCAGCCTCTTCTCCCTCCAGGACATAGATCCGTTGGGGTTGGTTGTTGCAGGCCGTGGGTGCCAAACGCTGGACCTCCAGTAGATGTTGGATGATGGCTTCATCGACGGGCCGATCCGATATTTTCCGACAGGAATAACGCTTGCTTGCCAGATCCTTGAATGTCATGTGTCTACCTCCTTAAGGGAACAATCCTTGATAACAATGCCATCTTATCAAATGCAGGGAGGAAACACAGGAAACGGGTCACTCCCGGCCCGCCAATCGCTTGACATCCCTTCCTCCCATGTGCTAACTTAATGCAGGTCCTGGGGACGTAGCTCACTTGGGAGAGCGCTTGAATGGCATTCAAGAGGTAGAGGGTTCGATCCCCTTCGTCTCCACCA
>CAZKLG010000023.1:0-26448 GCA_964553675.1 uncultured Mageeibacillus sp.
GGCGTGGCCCGGGGCTATGTCAACCTGCCCGAGCAGACCGAGGAGCGTTTTGTTTTTCATAAGGGCATGCGGATGTACCGTTCGGGTGATCTGGCCCGCTGGACCCAGGACGGCGAGATCGAGCTACTGGGCCGAAATGACAAACAGATTAAGCTCCGCGGCCTCCGTATCGAACTGGGCGAAGTAGAAGCGGCCCTTCTGGCCATCCCGGGCATAAAATTCGCCGCGGTGCTTGTCCGGGAGGTACAGGGAAGCGAACGGCTCTGCGCCTACTATACTGCCGATCAGCCCATGGCCCCCGGCCACTTGCAGGAGGAAATGGCCAAGCATTTGTCTCCCTACATGGTCCCCAGTGCCTGGCTGCAGATTCCTGCCTTCCCTCAGACGTCGACCGGTAAGATCGACTATAAGAAACTGCCTGACCCTGACCCCCTCCGCCTTCAGACATACACCGCTCCCGCCACGGCGACAGAAGAGAAGCTGGCAGCCCTCTTTGCCAGGGTCCTGGACCTGGATCCTGATGAAGTGGGAGCCGAAGACAGCTTCTTTGATATCGGCGGCAGCTCCCTGTCTGTCACCCGGGTGGTCATTGCCCTGAAAGAAGGCGGTCTGGAAACAGCCGATGGGGAAGCCATCAGTTTTGCCGATGTCTTCGCCAACCCTACGCCCAGAGCCCTGGCATCGCTTCTGGCTGGTGGTGACGTCCGGGAGTCTGTCTCGGAATCCGCAGACGATTACGATTACCGGGAGATTGATCGCGCCCTGGCAGACAACACCCTTGATGCTTTCAGGGAGGGGCCCTCTCACCAGCTGGGGCATGTCCTCCTCACGGGAGCCACCGGCTTTTTGGGCATTCATGTCCTTCGCGAATTGATCCGTGACCCCGGCACAGGGAAAATCTACTGCCTGATGCGCCGAGGCCGCCAGAAGCAGTCCGACGAGCGGCTGAAACAGCACCTCTTCTACTACTTTGAGGATGCTTACGCCCAGCTCTTTGGGGACCGGATCATCCCCATTGAAGGGGATATCACCCAGCCGGAATCCCTGGCTCCGCTCAAGGATGCCGGCCTCAATACAGTCATCAACTGCGCCGCCAATGTCACCCATTTCGCAAAGGATGACAGCATCTTCGAAATCAACACCGCCGGTGTCGATAACCTGATTGACTTCAGCCTGGAGACGGGCGCCCGGCTCATTCAGATCTCCACAGCCAGCGTCGCCGGCTTTTCGGTCGACGGTAAACCCCAGGCGGGAGAAAGGTTTACCGAAGAGCGGCTTTATCTGGGACAGAATATGGAAAACCAGTATGTCTACAGCAAGTTCCTGACTGAACGCAATTTGCTTGCGGCCTCTGTCAGCCGGGGCCTGGACACCAAGATCATGCGGGTGGGCAATCTCATGGCCCGGCACTCGGATGGGGAATTCCAGATGAATGCCGCCGCCAACAGCTTCCTGGGCCGCCTGAGGGCCTATAGCGTGGTCGGATCCTTCCCCTATTCAGCCTATCTGTCCCCGGCCGGCATGGCCCCCATCGACAGCACGGCAGAAGCTGTGGTCCTGCTGGCCAAAACACCGGCCCCCTGCCGGGTCTTTTCGCCCTTCAACGATCATTCCATCTTCCTGGGAGACATTGTCTCCATCATGCGGGAAGAGGGGATTCTCATTGATCTGGTGGAAGACGGGGTCTATGAAGAAGCCCTTGAAGCCAGCATGAAGGATGCGGGCCGGGCCGAATACCTGACCAGCCTTGTGGCCTACCAGGGCATGGCCAAGGGAAAGACCCTGGCTCCGGTCGCAGTGGATAACCGCTACACCAGCCAGGTGCTCCTCAGGATGGGTTGGCGATGGCCGATCACGGACAATGACTACCTCCGCCAATTCTTGCGTGACCTGATCAGCCTGGGCTTCTTTGAACATCCCTACTTGCTCAAATCCAAATAGGAGGGAAAACCTATGCAAAAAATATCCCTTATGACCCCCTGGCTGGCATCTGCCCTTGTCAGCCAGGCCGGCCAGATGACCTGGCAGGAGATCCAGGCCCTGCAAAAAGAGCGCCTGCTGATTCTCCTGGATCATGCCAGACAGTATTCGCCCTTTCTCAGGGAAAAATATAAGAATCTTCCCGACTGCCCTCAGCTTTCAGATATTCCCATCACCCTCCGTCAAGAGGCCATGCCCCAGCTGGACCGCTGGGTCTGCGACCCCGAGATTACCAGTCCTGAGCTCGATGGCTATCTGGCCCGCCTGGACGAGGCCTCGGCCAGCAGCCCCTTCCTGGGGCGCTATCGGGTCTTGACAACCTCGGGCACAACCGGCGTCCCCCTCCGCATGGTCCGGGACGACCGCCATAATCTGATTCACGCGGCCCTGATCTCACAGCGCCTGCTGGGCAGCAGCAAGACGGAAGGCAATCCCCTGCCCACCCTCTCCTACCCCCGCACAGCGGGCCTCCTGGCCAGCGGGGGTTACAGCTCCACCTACCTTTCCTTCCTGAGGACCAAGAAGGCCTATGAGACGGCAGGACGGGCGGACGATATCCTGCCCCTCTTCGTGGAGATGGCGACCGGCGAAATGGTGGAGGCCCTCAATGCCTTTCAGCCCCGCTTTCTCACCGGATACCCCAGCAATATCCGCATCCTGGCCGGCCAGCAGCGCCTGGGCAAACTGGACATTTCCCCCGATCTGATCGCCTGCAGTGCCGAACACCTTTCCCTTGAAGACATTCATTACATCGAAGAGAGCTTCGGCTGTCCGGTCCTCAACAACTATTGTTCGACTGAGGGCGGGGAAGTGGCCTGTCTTTGCCGGGAAAACCACATGCACCTGAATGCCGATTGGGTCATCGTCGAGCCTGTCGATCAGGCCATGCGGCCTCTTCCTCCCGGCCAGGAGAGCGAGGGGGTCCTCCTGACCAATTTGGCCAATCTGGTCCAGCCCTTCATCCGCTACTATGTGTCAGACCGGATCGTCCTGCACGAGGCGCCCTGCGCCTGCGGTTCACCCTTCCCCTACATCGAGATCGAGGGGCGGAAGGAAGACAGGCTGACCTTTCAGGACAAGGAAGGCGCATGGATCGGACTCCCCTCCTCCCTCTTCATCAGCATCTCCATGGATACCCCCAATTGTGCCCAGGTTCAGTTCATCCAAAGGGGACCTTCCCGTATGGAAATTCGCTGTATTTCAGAGGACGGGGAAGGCCAGGAAGCGCTATGGCAAGCCCTTCTGACTGTCACCCGGGATAGGCTCATACGTGAGGGCCTTGGGAATCTGGAGCTCATGACAAGCCCGGAAAAACCCCTCCTGGGCAAGAGCGGGAAAATGAGAAATACCCTCAGCCTTATGGACGACCCGCCAAGTCCCCAGGGATAAGGCCGGGTCTTTTGCAAAGTGATAGCTGACCAGCCTGACGCTAGGTTAAGGGAGCAATCAATCTTAGGAGTGCATCTGCAAATCGGGCTGGCAGTCCGCGCTTTATCTGATCCAGGGTAATTTCCTTGCTTTGACTGATCGTGGCAAGCGAATCATCTCTTAAATCCAGAAGAGATTGATTCTTAAAAAGAAGGACCCCGCATTCAAAGTGTAAATAAAGACTCCGATAATCCATATTGATGGTGCCGACGACGCCTATCTCATCGTCGGCTACATAACTTTTCCCGTGCAAAAATCCGGGGCTGTATTCAAATATTTTGACGCCTGCCTTCAATAGAGGCTCATAATTGGAGCGGGTTAATCTGAAGATAAGCTTCTTATCCGGTATGCCCGGCGTCACGATCGAGACATCCACCCCTCTTTTAGCCGCCATTGTAAGCGCATGCTTCATCTCATTATCGATGATGAGATAGGGTGTAAAAATATAGACGTAATCTTTGGCCTGGTCCAAAATATCGATATAGATATTTTCGCCCACCGTCTCGTCGTCCAGGGGGGAATCGGAATAGGGTTGCAGATAGCCATCGGATTTGTATTGACTCAGGATTTGGGGGCAGGCCTTGAAAGGAGCAAAATCGTCGTCCGTTTTCCGAAAGGCATTCCACATCTCTAAAAACATGAGTGTAAAAGCCCAGGCAGCCTCTCCCTTCAGCCTGATCCCCGTGTCCTTCCAATAGCCGAATCTTTCCTTTTCATTGATATATTCATCCGCGATGTTGATCCCGCCTGTAAAAGCCACATGTCCGTCAATGACCAACATTTTTCTGTGATTTCTGTTGTTCATCGCCAGGGAGAGGTAGGGCCTGAATTGATTGAAGGCCAGGACCTTTATTCCCTGATCTTCCACAGACTTGACGAAGGCCTTGTCCAGGAGGAAAAGAGAGCCCACGTCATCATAAATCAGTCTGACATCCACCCCCTGGGAGGCTTTTTCAGCCAGAATCTCGATCATGGCAGCCCACATCTTGCCATCTTCAAGTATGAAGTATTCCATAAAAATGTAGTTCTTTGCCTCTTTCATCTCTTCCAGCATGTCCTTGAACATGGCTTCCCCCGAGGCATAGTAGTCAGACTCGGTGTTTTTATAAACGGGAAAAGCATTGGCTTCCTGTAAATAGGAGAAAGTCGTCATGGCCCGTGGATTTTCTTTGGCTATCGCCTCGAGGATTTGGGGATCATAGTCCAATAGCTCCCTGACCTTCTCCTTTTCCAGGTCCAGGAGATAGCGAATCCCCCTTGAGGGCGTCTTGTTGCCAAAGAGGAGATAAAAGAGCCCCCCAAAAAGAGGCAGGGCCATGATCAAGATAATCCAGGAAATCTTATAGGAGGGATTGTCTTCCTTGACAAGGATGAAGAGGACCATGATCAAACTTAAAAGCGAAAACAGTGTTGAAATGACCAGGGAATAGTTTGTCAATTTAACCAGAAAAACAATAAACCAGATGATCTGCGCCACTAACAATAGACTGATGATGAATATCCTGTTGCGGATAAGTCTTAACAATCTCATTCAATTACCCTCTTTACAGCATATAGTCAAAAATTCTTACCAACTTGGATACCAGCTTGTAAGTCACTTTTTTCAAGCAGCTGACAGGAAGTGCCTCCACCCTGTCACTGGCTTTATAGGCATAATCTTCATGGACCAGAAGGCTTTCATCCGTGTAATTGAAAATATTTTCTCCAAAACTCTCGACAATGTCAGGACTATGGATGACCAGCATTGATTCTGTACTTAAAAAGGCACTTCTTGAATCCAAATTAAAGGAACCTATGGCGGCTATTTCCTTGTCTATGACAAAAGCCTTGGAATGGATGGAATCCTTGGATTGAATTTCCAGGATATCGATACCCCTGTCCACCAGTTTTTTCCGATAGTTCAAATAACCGGAAAAGGCCGGAAGATTAGGGGTGCTGGCCAAGGAGTTGGTCAGAAAAGTCACCTTCTTGCCCTGGAGGTCCTCCCTTGTCACCAAGCCTTTTGTCATTTTCCTATTGGGAATGATATAGGGGCTTTGAACAAAAACGGATTCCTTTGCCTGCTTTGACAAGCCAAGCAGTTCATACCAACACCAGGGCTCCTTGGAGAATCGCTGGATGGGGTTGTGTATAAAGGTGACCTTCTTGGTGGCCAGGCTAACCTGGTGCAAATCCTTGGCCTCCTCAAATTGTTGGCGATAAGAATCCCTGGCCATGGCTGCCTTTTTCCTCATGCCATCGGCACTTGAGGAAGCCATTTTTCTGAAGATGCTCCGGGTAAAAAGATTGACTTCCTGTGAATATTTGTGCTTCCAAATCTGGTCAAAGTAGGCTGCCATTTGGTCCACCGCACTATTTTCCCCTTTGTCTCCAAAATTGATGACCACTACATCCCTGTCATTGGTGACCGCCCGCTTGTACCATTCAGGAGCAAAATACTTGTCGCCGATATTTCTACCCCCCATGATGACCTCTTTACCGTCCGCTATGATGTATTTGTCATGCATCCGATTATTCAAAGTCCAGGGCATTAAAGGATTTATCTTTTCATAAATCTTAAGGTGCATATTGGGGTGGTTGGATATGGCGTAGAGTATGGCTCGCCTGGTTCCTCGAAGTCCATGGAAAATGCCATCCAAGAGAATACGGACCTTTACCCCCCTGTCCGCCGCATCAAAAAGAGCCCCTAAGAATATATGTGGGGTCTCCCCTTTTTCTATGGAAAAGTAGGCGACATCCAAACTGTCCTTGGCATTTTCGATTATAAAGAGTCTGGCCAGGCCTGATTCAAGGGGATTATCCAAAATAGCCGCCCGATCAGCCCCTTCTTCATGTGAATAGAAACGATCAGGCTTACTTTGTTCCGCATATTCCTGAGACACTTTCTTGGGAAAAGCAAAGACCAGCAGGCCCCCTATCAAGCAATACAAAGCATAGATTCCTAATATGATACTGATCATCACTGATATCCGATTCTCTATTCCCTTTCAGCACCATGGGAAGGGCTCAAAAGAAGATCCAAATTGTCCGATATTGTAGCAGAAGACCCTGCCTTTATTCTAATGGAGATTGGAAGAAGAGGGCGGGAGCCCGACCCTCCGCAAGGAGAGCATGGAATCCCATGAAGCGAAATTAGGATAGGATAGGTGAATAGAGATCAAGGTTTTGGGGAGGGATTTTTCATGTTGAAAACAAGAAGTGGCTTGGCAGTTGGCAGGATCGGTCAAGGGTCCTGGTGCTTTGGGGAAGTGGAACAATCTGCCTGCTTTGAAGCAGACAGTCTCAGGGCTGGCCTTGCCCAGGGCATGAACCTGATTGATACGGCGGAGATGTATGGCCAGGGCGGGGCCGAAGAGGTAATCGGGCAGGCGATCCAGGGAATGGTCCGTGATGATCTTTATCTGGTCTCGAAAATATATCCCCATAATGCCAATAAGAATGACTACCTGACCTCCTGCCAGAATAGCCTCCGGCGGCTGAGGACTGACTATCTGGATCTCTATCTCCTCCACTGGCGGGGCATGACCCCCTTGTCGGAGGTGGTTGACTGCATGGAGGACCTGAAAAAAAGAGGCTTGATCCTCAACTGGGGCGTCTCCAATTTTGACATTGACGATATGGAAGAACTTTTCGCCCTTGACAAGGGCAAAAACTGTGTCGTCAACCAGGTCCTCTACCATCTGGGCAGCCGGGGCATCGAATACAGCCTTCTGCCCTGGCAAGAGGCCCATGGAATCATCACCATGGCCTACTGCCCCCTGGCCCAGGCCGGTGCCTTGAAGCGGGGTCTTTATGAGAATCAAGTCTTAAAGTCCATAGCTAAATCCCATGGTGCCAGTCTGTCCCAGATCCTCCTGGCCTTCCTCCTGACCAAGCCCCTGGTCCTTCCCATCCCCCGGACAAGTCGGCCTGAACGTGCTATAGAGAACGCCCAGGCCATGTCAATTAGACTGTCTGATGAGGAGCTGCTGCTCTTGGACCAGGCCTTCCCGCCGCCCAAAAGAAAGCTGCCCTTGGATATTGAATAGTAAGCAAGCTGCCATGACCGCCAGCAAGGAGAACAAGTAGCTTCGTTAGTCCTTGTTCTCCTTTTTTTCAGCTTGGCCAAATTCGATATAACGTAAGACCAGCTCAACCTTGCTCCGGACTTTCAGTTTTCGGTAAACCTGCTTGGTAAAATAGTTGGCCCCCCAGATGCTGATGGCATTTGCTGCTGCGATATCCTTGGCTTTCATACCCTTGAGAAGCATGTGAAAGACCTCTTTCTCTCGGGCTGTCAACCGCCCGACGGCATCCGCCTTTGAGAAAGCGTCTTTATCATTTTTCATGATCCTGCCTCCTGCTACCTGATTCAAGCGCCAGGATTGATCACATCAATGCGAATGGGGTCTGTCACATGCCGGTAGTCTTCATCTGTATTCATGATGTCAAGAAAGAACTCAAGTTCTTCAACCTGCTGGATATCATCGTAATGGGCATTGAGAATGAAGAGGGCATAATCCGATGCATGCTCCGGTGGAATGTTTATATAGGCGCTAGCCTTGTCCTCCAAGCCGTTGACCGAAAAGTCAAAGAGATAAATGTTTATCTCTATGGCCATGTCGTTTTCGATCCTGACCAGGAGCTGGGGTCCAAAAACCGAGTCAATTACAAAGTCTCGATAATAGATCCGGACACCATCCACATCATGGATGAGAAGCCTGACCTCAGGATTGTCTACCGGGGGATCAGTCTCTGTCGGATGGGGCAGTGGGGCCCCTGTCTTCGTCGGGGCAGGGCTATCGGGTGGACTTGTCTCAGGACTTCCTCCCCCGCCTGCACAGGCAGCCAGGAGGAAGAAGAGAAGGAGTAATCCCAGCAGGCCGATTCTTTTAAAGCTTTTCATGTCCTTTTCTCCTCACGATAAAATATGTCAGTCCCAGAGCGATGGCGATGATCACCAAGGCTATGGGCAGTAACCACAAGCAGTTGAAGCCCCCTGTTTTTTCATCACCCGTGATGCCCTCGCCCCCCTGGGTCTCCTCTTCTGTCATGCTTGGGGTCTGACTCGGACTTGTCTCGGTCAGTGTAGTGATCATGCTCTCTTGGGATGTCAGGCTGGATTCAGGGCTGCTTGTACTTGTCTCTGGTGAGGTGGGGGTAGAGGTCGCCGGAGCCTCGATAATAGTGACCCCACCAATCACAAAGAAACCTTGATTGCTCCCCCTTTGATAGTGGATGCCGGGCTGCCCATCTTTTAGTCCCCATCTGGCGGAGGCCCCGGCATTGACGAAGAGATTGGTTGAAGTCCCCTCGGTGAAGACCGGCTTGCCTCCCGGGCTATCCCATACACAGAGGACAGCTTGGCCACTTAGGGTCGGCGCGCCGGAATCCATTTTTATGACATTGCCGACGATCTCACTACTCTTGCCATAGGCAAAGACGAATCCACCGCTGGCCTTAAAAGAACCTGCCATGGCCATATCGGCAGCAAAGCCCGATTTGGCGCTGACAGTGCCCCCTTTGACCTCCAGGCTTTGCACTGAGATGGCATGACCTGTTCCCAGGGCTTGCACACTGCCGCCGGTCACTTCCGCTGACAAGGCTGCCAGGCAGGCTTGTCCTCCAGAAGCCGTCACCTTGCCGCCGCTAACCGTCACATCTAAAGCTCTGATGCCGTATCCCTCCTGGGCACTGACAGAGCCTCCTTTGACAGACACCACCAGGCCATTGCCCCAAATGGCGTCACCTGACCCCGTATTCTCGATCTGGGCCTTGTCACTGACACTTATTGAGGGAGACGTGCCTCTCATATAGACGGTTCCGTAGGTCCCCGCAGTAGTCAATAAGCCACCGCTGATCTCAAGCTCACTGTCGGCACCGTCGCTGCAAATGGCATGGTTTTGTTCACTTCCCAGGCTATAGATCTTGCCGCCCTTTACCCCGACTTTGGCATTACCGGCTCCGGCAGCAATATAAATACCCGTACCGACCGCGCCACCATCTGTCCTGATTTCCCCGCCGTTGACCTTGACCGTGGCATTGTCGCCGCCCAGGTAAATGGCGTCCCGGTAAGCATTGATGATACCTCCATCGACCGTGATGGTGGTCGTTGCAGCACCACTGAAGATGGCGTGGCCAAGGACACTGTCCGAGCTCACGCCCACCCTGCCACCGCTGACCTCTAGGGATGAACCCGACCCTGCCAAGCTAATGGCCGTTCCATTCTTGCCTGTCGCAGTCACCCGGCCGTTCTTGACCGTGACCTTGGCCTTGGCCGCATTTGAGCGAATGGCTGCCCCCTCTTCGCCCGTGTTTGTGACTTCTCCTCCATCCAGCTGGATCTGGCAGCTGCTGCTGGGCGGGTTGTAAACGGTGACCTGGGCACTGCTTGTGATGACGCCGCCTTTGACGACCTCAAAAGTGCCCTTACCGCTGCCAGACAAGTTGATCAGGCCATTGGCCGATCCGCTGAAGACGGCTTGCCAAATCACCTTGACGCCGGCGTCAAGGGCCAGGTTCAGGGACTGTGTCGCATGGGTCACGGCACCTGTCACCGTCACGGTATTTCCGGATTGCGTAGCAGAAAGCGTCCCCGTGCCGCCATGGGCATAGGTGTGGTTGATCTGGAAGGTCAAATCATCGGCGCTGGCCGCATGTGCCATCTTGGGCATGAAGACCAAAAGGCCCATGATCCAAAGAGCGACCAATAAAAGGACCAGACTTCTCTTTTTCATCTTTCTCCTCTTTCTCTTATTGAAATGCTTTTGTCGGATGAGCCCATCGATCCCTTAGGACAAGGGATCAGCTGATGGCATGCTTAAGCCAATGAAGTTGGATGAGAAGCCATCAGAGACTTCCTCCTGATTTTTATTTTAGATAGGCGGTTCAGCCCTGAATAGCTACCAGTTCTAGTAGGTTTTGCTCAAATCTGAGGAGATTACTTGAACTTTTAAGATTCTCGGGAAAAATTGTCAGCGTAAAGGCGGGCGAACAATTCAGAGCGGTTATTGATCCCCAATTTCTTATAGAGATTCTTGATGTGAAAATGAGCTGTATGCACGCTGATGATCAGGTCAGCGGCGATCTGCTTGGCATCCTTGCCCTGCAAGAGCAGGCTGGCGACTTCTTTTTCACGGGGCGTCAGTGCCAGCTTGTTCAGGCGATCCTGATCTTCCACTTTCTGATCGGCCTCCAGCATATCAAGGGACCGGAAAGCATCCGACCAGTCAGCGGCGAAAAGGTATTTGGAATAGGCCGGTGACAAGAGGATGAAGCCCGTGAAAACAACTGCTGTGGTCAAGGTAGCCACCAGGGGCAGCAGATCTGGCGCATAGGTGGAAATGGTGCCAGGGATGACATAGGAGACCATACTGAGGGGCAGGATGATCACCAGGCAGAGCTTGAAGAGTCGAAAGTCGCCGTGTTTTTTGAAGACACAGCCCAGCAGATAATAGGCGGCGATATAGCCCATTTGCTCAAAGCCGTGAATGTAGCGGGCCAGACTCCGTAAAGCGGAGCCCTGGGGTAAAAAATAGAGGCCATATGTCAGGATCATGGCAATGAAAAAGAGATTGCACATATTCCAGACACTGCGCCTGGTCACCAACTGCAGGGTTACGGCAAGGAAGACAACCAGGATTCCAACACTGCCGTTGGCCACCTGAGCAAGGGGCGAGGAGGCTCCGGGCAGGTAGGTGTAAAAGATTTCCACAAAATAATGGGCTACAAAGAAATAAAGGGTCAGGGTCAGGGCTGGATTCATCCTGGCCCCTACCTGGATCTCCATCGCTGAGAAGTCCTCTGTCCGGTAGAAGACCAGACAAAGCAGGGTACCCAAAACAAGTGTTGCCAAGTAGAGCTTGTCAAAATAACCGGATAAAAAGGACAGGCCCGAGTCCAGCTGATTGAGGGCAAAGAATAAGGAGATGGCCGCAGCCCCCAGCAGCCTTTCCGTGTTATTGAGAAGGAAGGTATAGGCAAAGGCCGCACAAGCAGCACAACCTCCCAGGCCAAACATGAAAAAGATAGCCATGACAAGGCTGGTCAAACTCTCTGGCATGAAAAGCCAAAGGGAAAAAGCCAGGGCGGTTGCCAGGGCCGTCCACCTGGCCAGCCAGGCCATATTTTTCATATTACTAAAAGCAAAGAGGACACCGGCACCCAAGCAATAAGCACTACCCATGAGGGTCATAGGGTCAAGGCCAAACATATGGATCGAATCGCTGAAAAGGACCCCCTGCATATTGGCAAATACTGGCGCCAAGGGAAAGATCAGCATGTATTTTAAATGGCCTTTTCGCAGGTTAGTCAGATTGACATTATCTTTTGAACGACGCAGGGCAGCAAGGGACGCTCTAAAGCTTCCAGCATTTTTAGATCTCCTATCTGCCATGTCGCCACCTCCCACCAGGACCTCACTGGCATGAGCCAGAGGATAGATGAAAGTGAATGGTTCAGGTTTATATACTAGCAGAAAGCGACAGGTATCTATTTAAGCTCCCTGTCCGCATGCGTCGGGTCTTTCTGATCTAGCTGGTCTTTCACTTACCTCACTTATGAGTTAAGTTCATGTCATTGACATAAGTTAACAGAAAATACTATTATGGTTCTGCAACATATATTGCAGATGATCAATCCCCTGATAGTACGAACCTCGATGTACGGAGGACCTCGGAGGTCAGGGGTTTTTGATTTTCAATGAGTACTTTAAGCCAAAGCCCATGACTTGATATAATAAAAAAGTCTTTAGGCCCCGTCATCCCGGATGACGCTCATGCAAAGGAGTTGATCATGTCCACCCCTCATATCGCTGCCAAAAAAGGTGAAATCGCCAAAACGGTTCTCATGCCGGGAGATCCCCTCCGGGCCAAGTTCATTGCCGAGACCTACTTTGACAATCCTGTCCTGGTCAACAGTGTCCGGGGCATGCTCTGCTATACAGGCACCTATAAGGGAAAAGCTGTTTCCGCCATGGGGTCAGGCATGGGGATGCCCTCCATAGGCATCTATTCCTACGAACTTTTCACCACTTACGATGTGGACCACATCATCCGGGTGGGCAGCTGCGGCGGCCACCACCAGGACCTCAAGCTCTATGATGTCCTCCTGATCAAGGACGCCTATGCTGATTCAACCTATGCCAGGATGCAGTCGGGTTTTGAGGGGTCTGTCACCCAGGCCAGCCCGGCACTCCTGGAACGGCTGAGACAAAGTGGCCGAGACCTGTCCATCCCCATGATTGAGGGGCGGACCTATTCCAGTGACGTCTTTTACTACCAGCCTCCGGCAGAGGGTCAAAGGCCCCGCTGGCAGATCGTCTTGGAGGACCATGACTGCCTGGTGGTGGAGATGGAGAGCTTCGCCCTCTTTCATAATGCCCGGATCACAGGCAAGGAGGGAGCCTGCCTCCTGACCGTCTCAGATCTCCTTTATGACTTTCAGGAGACCACGGCAGAAGAGAGGGAAAGAAGCCTGACCCAGATGATGGAAGTGGCTTTGGGCATCCTCTAGAAAGGGGCCTGGAATGCCTTTCCTTTGTGCTATTCTGGTTAGCAAGATCAGTCAAAGAAGGTGCTTGATATGAGCGAAAAAACCATCTTTACCCGCCGGGACAAGGTCAATTATTACCTTGACCTGGCCGAGGTTGTCAGCGAGCGGGCCACCTGCATCCGCCGCCACTATGGAGCAGTTATCGTCAAGGATGACGAGGTCATCTCCACAGGTTACGTGGGTGCCCCCCGGGGGCGGGCCAACTGCAATGAACTGGGCTACTGCACCCGTGAGCGCCTCCAGGTTCCCCGCGGCGAGCGCTATGAGCTCTGCCGCTCCGTCCACGCCGAGGCCAATGCCATCATCAGTGCCGCCCGAAGCGAAATGATCGGCAGTTCCCTTTATCTGGTCGGCAAAGAGGTCTCGACCGGTCACTATGTGGAGGCAGCCTCCTCCTGCGCCATGTGCAAGCGCCTGATCATCAATGCCGGCATCAAGGATGTCTTCATCCGGGACAGCAAGGATGACTACCGCCGGGTCGATGTCAATGACTGGATCGAGCATGACGATTCTTTAGAAGGCAGTTACGGTTATTAGTAGAGATTTTCCCTTTTAATAAGCCAGGTGATCACCTGGCTTTTTTTATTGGGCGGCCTTCAGCATGGCCGCTACTTTCTTTTTGGCCAGGGGGACAAGGGCCTCCTCGTCAAGTCCCAGGAGTTTACCCTCTTGAGAGACCAGCTTGCCATTGACGATCACAGCCTTGGCAGGCTTATGGTAGCCCACAGTGCCCAGGAAGTTGGCCGGATCCAGGTCGGCACCCACAGCTTCCAGGCCTGTGACGTCAATTAGGAAAAGATCGGCCGCCATACCGGGGGCCAGGTAGCCGATATCGGTCCGCCCCAGGATCTGGGCGCTGCCCCGGGTGGCCAGCTTCAGGCAATCGTAGCCCGAAGGGGCCCGGTCGCTCCAGGTCAGGCGGTGAAGGAGGTAGGCGGCCCGGATCTCGGCCAGGAGATTGGATCCGTCGTTGGAGGCACTGCCGTCAACCGCCAGACCCAGGGGGACTCCCTTTTCCAGCATCTCGGGCACCCGGCAAACGCCGGATGACAGCTTCATATTGGAGACCGGACAATGGGCCACCCCGGTTTGGGACTGGGCCAGACGGTCCAGCTCCTCGGTATTGAAATGGATGCCATGGGCATACCAAACGTCGGGGCCGGTCCAGCCACAGCTTTCCATATAGTCCAGGGGGCGTTGGCCGAAAAGATCAATGCAGAAGGCTTCTTCGTCCTTGGTCTCACAAAGGTGGGTATGGAGGCGGACACCCAGCTGACGGGCCAGGACTGCCGTTTCTTTCAGGAGATCGGTGGTGACGCTGAAGGGCGAACAGGGGGCCAGGGCCAACTGGGCCATGGAGAAGGGCTGGCTGTCATGGAAGCGGGCCACCAGGTCCTGGCTGTCCCGCAAGATAAGCTCCACGTCCTGGACCAGGTCATCCGGGGGCAGGCCGCCGTCTTTTTTACCCCGGGACATGCTGCCCCGGGTGGCATGGAAGCGGATGCCCAATTCCCCGGCCGCCCGGAACTGCTGGCCCATAAAGTCCTGATCCCTATCCCTGGGAAAAACATAGTGATGGTCCAAAGCGGTGGTACAGCCATAGCGGACCAGCTCACCCATGGCCGTCAGGGAACTGTAGTAGACGGCCTCATCGTCCAGATAACGCCAGATTTCATAGAGGGCCGTCAGCCAGGGAAAAAGCTCCAGATTCTGGACCTGGGGCAGATTCCGGGTAAAGGTCTGGTAAAAATGATGGTGGGTATTGATAAGGCCGGGATAGACCAGGCAGCCTGAGGCATCAATGACCTGGTCTGCCGGCCGTTCGATCGAATCGATGGCCAGGATGGCCTGGTCTTCAATGGTGATGTGGACCCCTTCCAGGACCCGGTCCTGGTCGTCAACAGTCACAACTGCCTGGGCATTTTTGATCAATAGGCGGCTCATAGATTTTGTCTCCAATCATCGGGGATGCCTGTAAATTGGTAATCATCATACAGGAAGGAAGCATCAGGCATCCCCGAACAGATTAACAGATCCGGCCTAGGGCTTATAGTCTTCGGCCAATGAATCCGCTACCTCTTTGGATTGGAAGGCGGGCACCACGGCCCCCTGGTATTTGTCTTCGATAAAGGCTTTGACCTTGTCACTTTGCAGGGCCGCCAGGAGTTTTTTCAGGTCTTCCCGATCAGCATCCCCCTCTTTGACGGCGATGACATTGACATAGGGGCTGGAAGAACCCTCGATGGCGATGGAGTCAGCCACCGGATTCAAGCCATGTTCAATGGCATAGTTGCCGTTGATGACAGCCGCATCGGCATCCTTGTAGGACTCCGGGATCAGGGCCGCCTCCAGTTCGGTGAACTTGAGATTCTTGGGATTGTCCACGATGTCCTTGGGGGTGGCTGTGCCAGCTGAAATATCCGTCTTCAGGCTGATCAGGCCCAACTCTTCCAGAAGGAGAAGGGCGCGGCCTTCATTGGTGGTGTCGTTGGGGACCATGATCTCCGCCCCATCCGGCAGGTCGGCCAGGGAGGCGTGTTTGGTGGAAAAAAGGCCCATGGGCTCGATGTGGATACCGCCCAGGATCTCCAGGCCGAACTTACCCACGCTGTTTTCTTCCGCAAAATAGGGGATGTGCTGGAAGTAGTTGGCATCGATTTCCTTGTCAGACAGGGCGATGTTGGGCGTCTTGTAATCGCTGTATTCGCGGATTTCCACGACCACCCCCTGGGCTGCCAGCTCATCAACCACCTGGGCCACGATGTCGGCGTGGGGGGCGGGGCTGACTCCGATGACGATCTTGCCTTCTTCTTTTTTCTTACCGCAAGCGGTCAGGAGCAGGCCTGCCACAAGGACCAGGATGAGGATCAGGCTGCCAATTTTTTTGCTTTGCTTTTTCATATCTTTTCTCCTTTTATTTGAAAGCGCTTTTCTTTATCCCTAAAGCGACACCTGAGGGTTGTCGCGTCTGAGATGAGTCTCCAGATAACGGCCCAGGAACTGGACGATCTGGACAATGACGATAATGATAATGACGGTGATCAGGAGCTTGGAGGCATCCCGCCTGTAAAGGCCGTAGCGGACCGCCAGGTCACCTAAACCGCCGCCCCCGATGGCACCAGCCAGGGCTGAGTTGCCGATGATATTGATAACCGTAATGGTCACCCCATTGACCAGGGCGGGCAAAGCTTCCGGGATGAGGACGGTCCGGATCAGTTGACTGACCCGGGCGCCACAGGCCAGACCGGCGTCCAGGACGCCGCTGTCCACCTCCAGGAGGCTTTGTTCCATGATCCGGGCCACGAAGGGAATGGCAGCCACTGCAAGGGGGACTATGGTAGCCACCGTCCCTGTGGCCCGACCCACCAGAAGGCGGGAAAGTGGGAAAACCACGATCATGAGAATGATGAAGGGCAAGGAACGCAGGACATTGATGACCAGGTCCATGACCCGATAAAGGGCCGGCCGGGGGGTCAGTCCCTCGGGCCGGGTCAGAACCAGGAGGACGCCCAAGGGCAGTCCGACCAGGACGGAAAAGAGGCTGCTGGCCCCTACCATGAGCAAGGTTTCATAAGTGGCTTTTAAAAAATCATTCATGAGGCCTGCCCTCCCCTGGTCAGGCGCAGAATTTCCACGCCTTCCTCACTCAAGGCCTTGACGGCCGTCTCTTCCTTGTCCGGGTCGCCATTGAAGGAGACGACCAGGTAGCCCACGTCGCCGGTGACCAGGGCATTGATATTGCCGGCCAGGATGTTGACATCCAGGTCAAAACGACGGGAAATATCTGAGATCAGGGGCCTGGTCACCGAATCAGAGCGAAAGCCCAAACGGTAGACCGAACCCGAGACCAATTCGGTCAGGTGTTCCAGGGGGATGTCCTCGTCAAAGCCTCTGACAATCCGCCGGGTGGCGGCCTCTTTAGGCTGGAGGAAGAGAGCTTCCACTGTGTTTTCCTCTACGATTTTGCCGTCCTCCATGACGGCTACCCGGTCGCAGAGGACCTTGGCCACCTCCATCTGGTGGGTGATGAGAACCACGGCGATGCCCAGATCTTCCACCACCTTGCGGAGCATGGTGACTACCAGCTCGGTGTTGACCGGGTCCAGGGCCGAGGTCGCTTCATCCGAGAGCAAAAGCCGGGGATTGAGGGCCAGGGCCCGGGCGATGGCCACCCTTTGTTTTTGGCCACCCGAGAGTTCTGCCGGATAGGAGGCCGCATGGGCCTTGAGGCCGATGTAGTCCAAAAGTTCATCCACCCGGGCCTTGATCTCCTCCTTGGCCCAGCCGGCGATCCGGAGGGGATAGGCCACATTGTCCCGGACGGTTTTTCTCATGAAGAGGTTGAAATGCTGGAAGATGATCCCCATCTCCCTCCGCTTTTGGCGGAGCACCTCCTCCGGCTCTTCCACCAGGTTCAAGCCGTCAAACCATATTTGGCCCTGGTCGGGCCGGGTCAGTAAATTGAGGCAGCGGACCAGGGTCGATTTCCCTGCGCCCGACAGGCCGATCAGGCCGTAGATCTCCCCGGACTCAACCGAGAAGGAGACGTCGTCGACCGCCCTCAGTGTCTCCCCTTCAAGGGGAAAGGATTTGCTTAAATGTTTAACTGTCAGTATGCTCACGCGCCTGTCCTTCCCTCTGGCTCCTGGCCAATAAAAAACGCCCGTCCCGGAATCCCTCTTTCGAAGGTTCCGGGACGAGCGCATAATGACGTCGTGTTACCACCCGGTTTCGCCTGAACCTCACGATTCAAGCCTCTGAGAGTACCATCATACTCCGGCGCTATCACGGGCGCACCCGTCAGAACCTAACTGTCGCTCAGTCCTGCGGCTCAGGGGCCATCTTCAGCTTTCAGTCCCGCCCCGCTTCCACCTACCCGGGTTCTCTGATCGGCACCAGCCAGCTTACTCTTCCCATCACTGCCTTTATTTATTCAATTGCTTGCAAGTCTCGCACAGAAAAGAAAGTCTGTCAAGCGGTCGAGTTGCCTGGCAAATGATGAAGATATCCATTGGTAGTAGACATTGACTGGTGTAGAGATGGCAACCAGACTCAAAGTCACACAGTGTTCCAGGCCAGCAGGAGAAAGCTCATCTGTTCCCAATGGAGACAGATGAGTCCTCCGCCGATACAGGCCTTATTTGAAATATTTACCCGTAGTCTCGACCGGGGTTATCTTGATGACCCCAGTTCCATTTACCATATTACTTGGTAGCTTTTGACCTGTAAGCGACGGTGCATATTTGGCTATAACCTTATGCAGAATATCCAGCTTCTTTTCTTTATCCTCAACCATTTCTGCCTGACCTAAGATCACAACACTTTCATACTCCGTATTCACGTCGCATGCTTCATCGGACATAATGAGACCTTTCATTTCCTCTACCTGAAAACAGACTCGCTGGTCTCGCTTAATATTGCTTAGTTTTTGGCCAAGAGAAAGACCATGGACATAAATGGTGTTTTCTTCATAAATGTAGTGAACAGGCAAAACATAAGGGAAACCATTTTCATTATTTGTTCCAATATGCCCCACTTGTGCTGATAAAAGCAGTTGGTCAATTTGCTCCGCTGAAAGCTGGTGTTTTTTCATTCTATCCTGCATGGCTAAAACCTCCTTGCCGATTTGCTTTAGAACTTGTTTGCCCTCTTGGTCAATTGGCTCCACTGTAAGCTGATCCTGCTTAACAATGCCCATTATAGCAATAGGTCAAAGACACGAATCGCCAGGCGACCTCGCGATCACCCCTTACCGCCGTCTCTTGATCGAAGACACTTTGTGCCCTCAAGAGAAAGAGGAATTGCACCAGTTCTTTCAAGTACTCGACCCTCTCTCTATCCAAAAAGAAATGGCTGAGCTCCTTGCACAAATCCAATCTCTCAGCCTGGGCTATTAGGAAGTGAGAGCTTGTTGAAAACCCTGGTCAAGGGCATTTATTTGTTGGGCTAGCTAGTTTCCCTCAAGGCATTTATTAATGGGGCGATATGGCGGTCAGACTTTCTTTTTTTTCTTGCTCAAGAGCATGGCCAAACCGGCCACAAAGGCCAGGATGCTGATGAACTGGGATGTAGACATACCCAGGATAAAGCCCCTGAATTCGTCTCCCCGCCAAAACTCCAAAGTGAATCGGATCAGGGCATAGGCGCATAAATAGAGAGCCAGAAGCTTGCCCTCATATTTTTTCTTGCGTAAAAAATACCAGAGCATAAAGAAGAGGGCGAAATTGAAAAAGGATTCAAGCAATTGGATGGGGAAGCGTCGGACCCCATTGGCCTCCTCTACGATGGCCTGGGTGTAGGTAAAGCCCAGCCGGCATTCCACCCCATAGCAGCAGCCCCCCAAGAAACAGCCGATGCGGCCAAAGGCATGAAAGAGAGGGATGGCGGCGGCCGCCACATCCGAGTAGGCTCCCCTGTCCAGGCCCTTGCGGCGGGCATAAAGAAAGCCGGCCGGGATGCCAAAGATGAGGCCCCCATAAAAGACAGCCCCCCCAAAGACATATTGAAAATACTGGAAGAACTGTGAAAAGGATCTGATCCGATTGAGATTGGTCAAAAAAGTCCAAAGATCCTGGTAGTTGACCAGGGCATAGGTCAGGTGGCTGCCTGCCCAGCCGGCAAAGACGGACACCAGAAGGAGGATGGTCATCTCGATGGTGTCCAGACCCGACTTTTGGGCATAAAGATAGGCGAAGGTACCCGCCGTCAGGATCCCTATCACTGAGAGGAGGGCGTAAACACTGATCAGTTTTCCAAATAGATAAAAATAGGGGAACATGCCCTTCTCCACGCTTCTGACATGGCCATAGGGGTCATGTCAAAGGCGTTGAACGGTCAGTGTGACCTGCCATTCAACGCCTTTATGTGACGAATCAATTGCCTGGGGGACCTGGGGTCACCCAGTCGATCATCATCGCTTAGTAGGTCAGCATGTCAAAGCCTTTTTTCAGCTGGCAGGCGATGGTAGCCCAGCAGATGACGCCCACCAGGCCGAAAAGGGTGCCGACAATGCCCAGAACCAGGCCCGCAACGGCCAGACCGTTTCCGCTACCAATCTGTTTGGCCTTTTTCATGCCCATGATCCCGAAAATAATGCCGAGAACGGCCAGAATCAGGGTGAAAAACATGACGTAAGGGATGAATGATCCGATGATGCCCAAAATTCCGCAGACCAGGGCTGCAATGGCCATGCCATTGGTGGGGGCAGGCGCAGCTGGCGGCGGAGGCGGAGGCGGGTAGTAGCCGCCAGGTTGTTGTGTATTTTGTTCCATATCTATCTCCTCCTAATACCTCGAAAATGTCATTCTGATTTTTTCAGGACATTTCCATTCATTGATAAATAATACGTATAAGAAAGAGACGTGTCAAGTTATAAACAGTATTCCCGTATATGAATGAGGCGCTTCTCCCTGGTCAGGAGAAGCGCCTGGCATCATAAGCAAAAGTTATGAAAAACTAACCGGCTACAACGATATTGACCAGACGACCCGGTACATAGATCGCCTTGATCCGCTTTTTTCCTTCAATCTCAGGAGTCATCTGGGGATGCTGGCAGGCCAGCTCTATGGCCTCTTCCTGGCCCAGGTCACGGGGGATGTCAATCCGGGCCTTGATCCTGCCATTGATCTGGAGGGCGATCTCCACCATGTCCTCCTGGGTCTTGGCCTCATCATAGGCAGGCCAGGCCTGGTCAGTGATGACTCCCGGATAACCCTGTCGCTCCCAGATCTCCTCACTGATGTGGGGGGCAAAGGGATTGAGAAGGAGGAGGAAGCTCTTAAGTTCGGCCTTGTTGATGCTGTCCAGCTCATAGAAACGGTTGGTCAGGGTCATGAGCTGGGCCACCGCCGTATTCCCCTTGAGGGCGTCAATGTCCAGGGTCACCTTCTTGATGGTCTGGTGGACCAGGACTTCTGCCTCGGGCCGGTAGCTCTCCCCGCCTATGACCTTGCCCTGGAGGGCCCAGACCCGGTCCAGGAAACGGGAACAACCCTTGATGGAGGTGGTCGACCAGGGGGCCGGTTTTTCAAAATCCCCGATAAAGACTTCGTAAAGGCGGAGGGTGTCAGCCCCGTACTCCTCGACGATATCGTCGGGATTGACCACATTGCCCCGGGACTTGGACATCTTGTCCCCGGTCTCACCCAGGATCATGCCATGGCTGGTCCGCTTGAGATAGGGTTCGGGAACCGGGACCAGGCCCTGATCGTAGAGGAACTGGTGCCAGAAACGTGAATAAAGAAGATGGAGGGTGGTGTGCTCCATGCCCCCGTTGTACCAGTCGACCGGCATCCAGTAGTCCAGGGCCTCAGGCGAGGCCAGACCCGTCTGGCAGTGGGGGTCGGTATAGCGGAGGAAATACCAGGAGGAACCGGCCCAGTTGGGCATGGTGTCTGTTTCCCTTTCCCCCGGTCCTCCGCACTTGGGACAAGTGGTCTTGACCCAGTCGGTCAGCTTGGCCAGGGGGGATTCCCCGGTCTCGGTGGGCAGATAGGATTCGGCCTCGGGGAGCTCCAGGGGCAGCTGGTCCTCGGGGATGGGCTGCCAGCCGCATTGGTCACAATGGACCATGGGGATGGGTTCGCCCCAGTAACGTTGACGGGAAAAGACCCAGTCACGCAGTTTATAGTTGATCTTGCGCTGGCCCAGGCCTTCTTCTTCCAGCCAGTCGATGACCCGGTCGATGGCCTCCTGGACCGGCAGTCCGCTGATGAAGCCCGAATTGATCATGATGCCGGTCTCGATGTCCGTAAAGGCTTCCTGGGAGATGTCCCCGCCTTCGACGACACAGACGATAGGCAGGTCAAAGGTCTTGGCGAACTCATAGTCCCGGTCGTCATGGCCGGGAACAGCCATGATGGCCCCGGTCCCATAGGTGGTCAGGACATAGTCGGAGATGAAGATGGGGATATCCAGGCCGGTGACAGGGTTGATGCCATCGACGCCCAGGAGGCGGACCCCGGTCTTGTCCTTGTTGAGCTCGGTCCGCTCAAACTCGGACTTTCGCTGGGCCTCCTTCTGATAGCCCTGGATCTCGTCCACATTCTCCAAAAGACCCCCATCCAGCCACTTGTCAATCAAGTGGTGCTCGGGCGACATGACCATGTAGGTAGCCCCCCAAAGGGTGTCGGGCCGGGTGGTAAAGACGGGAAGCGGGTCACCGGCTGTGGTCTGGAAGCTGACCTCGGCCCCGGTACTGCGGCCGATCCAGTTTCGCTGCTGGGTATTGACCCGGTCGATAAAGTCCACCTGCTTCAAACCATCCAGGAGCCTTTGGGCGTATTCAGTGATCCTGAGCATCCACTGGCTCTTTTGTTTGTGGGAGGTCTCAGCCCCACAGCGCTCACACTTGCCGTCGATGACCTCTTCATTGGCCAGGACGATCAGGCAGGCCGGACACCAGTTGACGGCCATCTCTTTTTTATAGGCCAGGCCATGCTTATAGAGCTGGAGGAAGATCCACTGGGTCCACTTATAGTAATCAGGGTCCGTGGTATTGACCTCCCGGGACCAGTCAAAAGAAAAGCCTAATGACTGGAGCTGCTGCTTATAGCGGGCGATATTATTCTTGGTCACGATCGCCGGATGGATCTTGTGCTTGACCGCATAGTTTTCCGTGGGCAGTCCAAAGGCATCCCAGCCCATGGGATAGAGGACATTCCAGCCCTCCAGCCTTTTCTTACGAGCCACCAGATCCAGGGCCGTATAGCTTCGGGGGTGGCCCACATGCAGGCCTTCTCCCGAGGGATAGGGAAACTCCACCAGGCAATAATACTTGGGTTTGTCGGGCACCTGCCCTGCCTCAGGCTGCTGGGCGTGAAAGACGCCTGTCGCCTCCCAGCGGTCCTGCCATTTTTTCTCGATCCTGGCAAAATCGTAATGATCCATTCTAGCCTCCAAAAAAGCCCGCCAAGGGCCTGAAAATCAATCACCTTAGATTATAGCCGATTTTGACAAGGGTTCAGAAGCGCTCCGCCCAAAGGATACGGGGGATAACAGATCCGCAGGGGCAGGGTTCATAAGTGATGCCTCCCCTGTCCCCGGTCCGGTAGCGGATGAAGGGCATACCCTGCCGGGTCAAGGTGGTCACCAGCAACTCTCCATCGATCAACTCAAAGTAAAGATCGTTCTCACGGATATGCATCCCCTGGTGAGCATCACATTCAACGGCACCGCCCAAGCCCGTCTCGGTCATCCCGTAATGGTCAAAGACGGCTGCCCCCCAAAGCGTCATAATCCGGGCCCGCATAGCCGGCCTCAACGTTTCACTGCTGGTCAGGACAGCCCTGACCTTGAGGCCCGGATTGGACTCAGCCGCCTCCAGGACCCAGGAAGCAGGTCCGCAGACCAGGTCCATTCCAGACATCAAGCAGGGGCCCGCCTCTGCCACTTTGGCATAAAAGACCTCCAGACCCAGATCGGTCAGGGCCCGGCCCAGCAAGTCGCCCACACTGTCGGGCTTGGCCCAGGGAAAGAGGATGAGGACCCGGTCTCCGGGCCCGGAGAGGGTCTGCATGCCATGGTAGAAGAAGTCATAGGTCAGATCCAGGTCAGCCTGGGTAAAGTAGACCCGCTTGGAGGCCCCGGTAGTCCCTGAGGTCTCCAGGGTCACGATGCGGGCCACATGACCCGGATGGACAGAGAGAAGATCAGTGCCCCTTTCAATCAAGTCCCTGGCTGAGGTCATGGGATAAGAGCCAAAGGCCTCCAGGGAGCCGGGCAGATCCAGGCCCTGGTAGAGCTGACCGTAAAAGCGGGAGCCTGCCCTGGCCCGGGCAATCAAATCCCGGATCTTGTCCAGCTGGTAGCTTTGGACAGCCCGGCGGTCCGCCACATCCAGGCTGTGCTTGGCCAGGATCCAGGCATCAAGTGAGGTCCGCTTGGGTGAGGACACGGCCATTCCCTCTTAGAACCAGCTGTCCTGGAGGAGGGCCTTGGCCTCCCCGGTCAGGGGGATAAGATCAGTCCGATCCAGGTATTCCAGGTCATATTTCCGGTTCAAGGCGGCAAAGTGCTGAAGGCCAAAGGCCAGCTTATTAAGATAGGAGTAGACACCGACTGCTCCCAGGGAGAAGTCATTGGCCGCCTGGCCATAAAGGCCCCGCAAGTCCCGGATGTCAGCATAGAAGTCTTCCACCTGACTGCCATACTGTCTCATGTTTTTGGGGATGTCCCCGGCCTTGATCCGTTGGCCTATGGCCTTGCCGGTCATGGCAGCGGTCATGGCGGCCCGGCAAAAACCGATGGCTGTGACGGCCCCTTCCCCGAAGGCCAGAGCCTTGAAGGCCTGGTCTTCAGAGGCAAAGCCTCCGGCCAGGGTCAGGGCGGGCAGGTAAAGGCCCTCATTTTTCATCTCACGGGCCAGCCGGCAGACAAGGGCCTGGATCAGGAGGGCGGGATAGCCCCACTCATTCATCATCTTGCAGGGGCTGTAGCCGGTGCCCCCTCCGGCCCCATCGAAAGTGATCATGTCCACCTTGGCCTCACTGCCCAAACGCATGACCCTTTCCAGGTCCCGGACGTCGTAGCCGGCCATCTTGAGATAGATATGCCGGACACCTATCTTCCGTAAATTATCGATCCGCTTGACCAGATAGGCTTCATCCCAAAGGGGCAGGCGGGCGTAAGAGTAGTAATTGGGTCCCAGACCCTGGGCTTCCAGGACCTGAATTTTGGGGTCCTGGGGGTCGGGATGGATGATCATGCCTTCCTTTTGCTTTTTTATGGCCTCTGCCCGGTCTTTCAGGGGCCGGGCCGGCTGGGTTCCCTTGGCGGCCTGACCGAATTTAAACTCGATGGCCTCGACGCCATGCTGGCTGAGGGCATATTCAGGAAGGCCCAGCATATCGTCCTCCACATTGCACTGGAGGATGATCTCACCATAGCCCCGGTTATAGCGGCGGAAGGGGGCCAAAAAACCCGCCAGGGCAGGAAAATGCCTGATCTTCCCCCCTTCAATGACCAGGTCAGGGTCCTTGTCCCGGGCTTCCTCCCCGATGACGGCGCTG
Source organism: uncultured Mageeibacillus sp. (assembly GCA_964553675.1). Taxonomy (GTDB): domain Bacteria; phylum Bacillota; class Clostridia; order Saccharofermentanales; family DTU023; genus UBA4923. The sequence continues at coordinate 24,948 of CAZKLG010000023.1, forward strand.
ACACCGGCCATGGCTGCCCCGGCAAAGTAGTCCTGCCAGTTGAGCTTGATCAGGGCGGGCAGGATGAAGGGTAAAGCCAACTTGACCGGATCATCAAAACCGTAAGTCTGCTCCAGATCCACCTGGTAGATACCGGTCTCCTCATAGGTGGCCCAGGCGCCGACCGCACCAAAGACCCGGCCATTGATATTGAAATGGGAGTAGTCGATGGGATAGGCCTTCTCCGAGGCCACCTGGTTGTTGCCGGTATTGGTGGGATAGACAGCCCTTTTCCCCAGGACAGCAGCCAGGGCGATCTCACAGGTGCCCGGGCATTCCTCGGTACAAAAGGAACACATGCCCGAGATGGGGGTCAGATGCCTGCTCCGAAGGCTGGTGTCATTGAAGGCTGAGGCCAGGGGGAGTTGGTAGGTCATGGGACACCTCTTTCTAATGATCTCTCATCCGATAGGTCCGATAGCCCCTATAGTCTATTACAGAGACCCGGGGATCTTTTTCCAAACGGTCACGAAGAAGGACCGGTCTTTGATTGCCTCTGGCAGCAAGAAAGCTGTCAATTTCATATTGGTGCATGGGATGCCTTTTGATGATGCTCAAAACGGCCTCATAGTCATCCTGGATATCTGAATGAAAACCCTCTGAGACCAAGAGGTCGATGGAGATACCCCCCAGGGTATCGACCGCTGCCTGCATGGCTTCATGACCCACTGGCCTTACATGAGATTCGGCAGGGGGCCGGACCGGGGTATTCAAGTAGAGGCGGTCATGATTAATGTCCTCTAAAATGGCTTTCAAGGCGGCCAGGGAGGCCGGATCATCATTGACCCCCTCCATGAGCATGATCTCCAGCCAGAGTTGACCCGAAAAAGACTTGGAGAAAAAAGTCAGTCCCTCCTTGACCCCCTCAAAGGACAAGGCCCCATGGGGCCGGTTGATCTCCTTGAAAGAAGCTTCATCATAGGCATCCAGGCTGGGCAGGACCAGATCAGCCAGGGCCATGTCAGCCCGCACCTTTTCATCATAGAGGAGGGCCCCATTGGTGATGACAGCCACAGGGACCGAGACCCTTTCTTTGATGCCCGAGATCAAATCCCCCAGGCCCAGATAAAGGCTGGGCTCCCCTTCGCCCACTATGGTGATGACGTCAAAGGTCAAGTCCTTTTCGAGCAAGGTATCCAGCTCAGCCAGGATGTCTTCGGTCGGAAAAAAGAGCTGACGGCGATTGGTCATCTGGCTGGTCCGCCCCAGCTGGCAATAGATGCAGGAATAATTGCAGGTTTTTTGAGGAATGGGACTGATACCCAGGGAAAGCCCCAATCTACGGGAGGGCACAGGGCCATAGAGGTAGCGCATGGATGCATCCTTTCAGGCTGAAGCTGGTGCAGATGAGCAGGGCACCCCAGCCCTCCTCAGTATACGCCTCTAAAGGCAAAGGTCTAATCTGGATACTGTCCAAGAGAGAGGTCTGGTCACGAATGCCAAAAAAGGGAGCAAGTCCTGG
>CAZKLG010000024.1:0-25188 GCA_964553675.1 uncultured Mageeibacillus sp.
ACCTTATAGTCGGGCGTCAGACCGATCTCATCTATGGACTCACCCTTGGGGAGGAAGTATTCAAACCCCGTGATCTGGACGGCTGACTTGTCAGGCAGCTGCCACATCATGGTACCGACCCCCTTGCCAAAGGATTGCTCACCCACAATCACCGCCCTGCCCAGGTCCCGCAGGGCACCTGCGAAGAGTTCACTGGCACTGGCAGAATACTGGTTGAGGAGGATGACAAAACTCATCTCATCGGGTACCAGGGCTGCTGTCCTGGTCTTCCATTCATCCTCATAGGCCTGGCCGCCTTCCCGTCCCTGGATAGTGGCCACGGTGACAGGAGGCAGGAGTACATCCAACATGTTGATGCACTCATGGGCATAGCCGCCCCCGTTGTTTCGCAGGTCAATGACGAAATGCTGGGCCCCCTGATTCATCAGGTCCAGGAGGGCGTCTTCAAAATTCTCGGCCGCATGGTCGGAAAACTCAGTCATGTGGATATAACCGACACCCTGGTCCAGGATACGGTAGCGAACCGAGACATTGGTCACCTTCTGCCGGGTGATCCTCAGGGTCACTTCCCGGTTCTCCACCGGCCGGAATACCACCAGGGTGACCTGGCTGCCCTCTTCGCCGCGGACAAAGGCCGCCAATTCACCCAGCTCCTCAAACTGGGATACGTCACGACCATCCACCTTGACGAAAATGTCACCCACGAAAAGACCTGTCGCCTCCGCCGGGCCGCCGGGGATGAGGTCATTGACAATATAGCTGCCATCCCGGTCCCTCATGACGATGGCACCGATGCCATAGTACTCGCCCTTCATGGAGTCTTCGACGGTTTCGTGGTACTCGGGGGTCAAATAGAAGGTATAGGGGCTGCCCATCTGGTTGACCAGGCCCTCGGTCATCTTGTCGATCATCTGGGCGTCATTGAAGGCTTGGTAATAGTTGTCCTGCAAGAGGTTATAGACGGTTTTGAACTTGTCCAGGGCTTCTTCCAGGCCCTCTTCGTCTGTAAAGGTCAGGGTAAAGCCATCCTTGACGGCCTCCGGGTCCTTGGGTTGACTGGGATCCGTCGTTTGACCGGGCCGGCTGCCCATGGAAGCCCGGATGGCGTCGCCATAAAAGAGGTAACCGGCCGAGGCCGTCAGAACAAAGGTCAGGGATGCTGTCAGCAGGACTGCCAGAAAAAGCGGCCAGAAGAGCTTTCTTTTTTTAGGGGGAGGAGCCTGGAAAGGACCAGGACTTGGCGGACTCGCCTCCGGCCCTATCATCTGCCGGTGGAGGTAATTCCCCTCTCCTTGTCCCCATTCGGCCTTATCCGGCCCCTGATCTTTATTTATATTCATTATCTTCCTCCAAAAGCCCTTTCTTAACGACGGCGGAAATAGCTGAGCGGATCCTTGGGCACCCCGTTCACCCTGGTTTCAAAATGCAGGTGAGGTCCCGAAGACCGTCCCGTATTGCCCGTAAAGCCCACCACATCTCCCGCCTTGACCCGCTGGCCGATATGGCAGTTGACCCGGCTCAAATGGCCATAGCGGGTCTGAAGGCCGTTGCCGTGATCGATGACAATCATGATGCCATAGGCCCAGTGATAGGCGGTTCCCGGCCAGCCGGCATAGGTGACCACTCCATCGGCCATGGCGACGATACGGGTGCCCGTTGAAGCTGCCACGTCCGTCCCGTAATGATAGCGGCCGTACTTGGCCCGCCAGCCAAAGACGGAGGTCACATAAGAGGCATCCGGCAAGGGCCAGATAAAGGGGCCGGTGCCGACCCAGCTGGTGTTGGCCGAAGGCCGGGGAGTCGAAGGCGTGCTTGATTGTTGAGCGTCCCGGGCCAGCTGGGCTTCTTTTTGCCGGGAAATCTCCAGATTGGAGGAGACCTGCTTGAGTTCCGCTGCCGTCTGGTGTTCCTGGTCACGGATGGCCTGCATGGCCACTTCCGCCTCCTTGACCAGGGCAATCATTTCCGTGTACTGGTCGTCAGCCTCTTCTTCCAGCTGCCGGGCCAGGATAGAGGCCTCCTCCAGGTCCGCCAGGGCCTGTTCATCTGATTCTGCCACCATTTTCATGAAGCGCAGGGTGGTAAAAAACCCTTGAAGGCTTCGGGAACTCAGCAACATTTCAGTCAGGGACAGGCGGTTCCAGGCATACATGCGGGCTACCCGCTCCTCGTATTGGCCCAGCTTCTCCTCATAATCGGCCTGGGCAATCTCTGCCGCCTCCTGGTTCATCTCCAGGAGCATGAGGGCCACTTCCTTCTGCTGGAGGGCATCCTCATAAACCGCCCGCTGGGCCTCAGACCGCTTCTCCAGATAGGCCAGATCGCCCGTCAGTTTGGTCTTTTTATCGGCCAGCTGGCCCTTTTTAGCCCGGACTTCCTTGAGGTCTTTCTGGATCTCGGCCAGTGAGGGGGCTGCCTCAAGATCGGGACCCGGGATCAGTGCCCAAAAGAGGATGGCTGCCAGGACAAAAGCAAGCACCCGATAGGTTGATGCCTTTTTTCCATGATTGTCCCGCATAGCCATATCCTCCTTATGGTCCTTATAATCTCTATATCCTATTTTAACAGGCGGTCGGAATCTTTGTTTTCTGCCTAGACACGGGCATATTTTCTGACCGACAGGATGCTGACCGTCACACAGAGCAGGACACCGATGACCAGGTTGAGTAAGAGTAAGGTGACCGATAAGGAGCCTGCCGGCAATAGATAAAAGGTGGCCGCTTCCCCGGCTGCCGGGTTAAGCAGGGTCGTCAGCCGGCCATAAATCAAGGCCGAGGTCAGGCTGGCCACCAGGGCCCCCGAGACGCCGATCACCCCACCTTCCACCACGAAGGGGGTCCGGATGAAGGCATTGGTGGAACCCACATAACGCATGATGTTGATTTCACGGCTTCTGGACAGGACAGCGATCCGGACGGTATTGGCCATGACAACGGCCGCCGTCACGGCCAGAATGATAAAGACCAGAATCCCTACCCGCCTGGTCCATCCCTTGATAGTGGTCAAAAGGGACATGAGCTGGGATTCCATCAGGACCTCCTGGACGCCCCTGAACTCCATGATTTCTTCCTCAAAAAAGGACCCGTAGGCCGGATCTGTCAATCGGATGCTGAAGGTATAGGGAATAGAAAGAGTGTAATCAAAATCCTTCCAGAGGTCGTCTTTGCCCATGTCATCCATAAATTGCTGGAAGTTTTGCTTGGGTGTGAAGATTTCAAAGTCCTGGACCATCTCATGATCCTGGAGGAATTCAGCCAGGGCCGTCACCTCCTCAAGATCGGCCCCCACCCGCATGGAGATTTCTATGGGCGGTTGCTGGGCTGCGATCCTGGACAGGTGGTTGGCATTCATGGAAATCGCTACAAAAGCGCTCATGAGAAAGAGCATGAGGGCCAGGGTAGTGACCGCCGCTACCGTCAGGAGGGGGTGACGAACCAGCCCTTGCAGGCCTGCTTTTATGGAATAACGCCATTCGTGATGCTTCACCCTTGATCCTCTTCTTCTTTAATGGCCTCCAGGGGCTCCTCCCGCAGGCGGATCCGGGGAATCCGTCCCGTTGTCCCCCTGACCCTTTCCCCAGCTTCCCTGCTTTCCACCGGCGCCTTGGCTCTTTCCTGGGCGGGCGGGCGATTCCTCCGCAAGGAGGCGGTCCGGCTCATATGATCAAAGAAATCCTGGCGCTGGGCAGTCTGCCGCATCCGGTTGACCCGATCCGACACCCTTTTGTCCAATTCTTTATCGTCTGCGTCCTGGCGGAAATACTGGAGGGCATCCTGGCCCTCCTCCATCTCTTCTTTGATGGCCTGGGCTGCCTCTCTTTGTTGGTTGGAACAGGCTGCCCGGCTCATGAAGGCATTTTTGCGTTCGCTTTCCAGGATATAGTAGCCCCGGGCGTCGTCCCGGACCAGAAGGCCATCACAGATCTCAATGACCCTTTTATTCATGCGGTCGACAATCTCACGGTCATGGGTACAGGTAATGACAGTGGTACCGTTCTCCCGGTTGATCCGATCCAGGAGGGCCATGATGGCCTCCCCGTTGACCGGGTCCAGGTCCCCGGTGGGCTCATCGGCAATAATCAGACGGGGGCGGTTGACAAGGGCCCGTGCGATACAGACCCTCTGCTGTTCGCCTCCGGATAATTCAGTGGGGTAATCATTGATCTTGCGGCGAAGGCCGACAACCGACAGAACCAGGGGGACCCGCTGGCGGACCCTTCGGGGGGATTCCCCGATGATTTCCATGGCCAGGGCCACATTTTCACCTACTGTCAGGCTGTCAATCAGGCGAAAATCCTGGAAGATCATGCCGATCCCCCGTCGAAGGAAGGGAATCTGATTGGCCTTCAGGCTTGCCAAATCGCAACCGTCCAAAAATACCTGACCTTGACTGGGATCCTCCTCACGGGTCAAGAGTCTGAAAACAGTGGATTTGCCTGCCCCGCTCTCCCCGATCAGGAAGGCGAACTCGCCTTCCTCAATAGAAAATGACACATCGTGCAGTGCCAGCGTACCGTTGGGGTAGGTTTTGCTGACATGTTGAAATTCGATATAACCCATTCGTTTCTCCACCGGTCGCCAAGCGGCCGGTATCGTTTTTTATCGTCCCGCTTTTTCTTCTTCCACATAGGCCAGGTAGTCACGAACCATATCGGCCAGTTTGAAGAGTACGGCATCCTCGAAATTCCGCAGATCCAGCCCGGTAATCTTTTCTACCTTATCCAGGCGGTAAACCAGGGTATTGCGGTGGACGAAGAGCTGCCTGGAGGTCTCACTGCCATTGAGATTGTTCTCGAAGAACTTGTTGATGGTATTCATGGTCACGGGATCCAGGGCCTCATAGGTTCCCGGTTCAAAGACCTCCCTGAGGAAGAGCTCACAAAGAGTGATGGGGAGCTGGTAGATCAGACGGCCCAGACCCAGTTTTTCGTAGTACATGACGGGTGAGTCCCCACCCTGAAAAATATCGCCGACGATCAGGGCAATAGAGGCCTGTTGATAGGCCTTGGAGGTTTCCGTCAGGGTAGAGGCCAGCATGCTGACACCGATCTTGACATCGGCCATGGCCTCCTCTTTCAGGCGCTGGGTCAAGTCCTTGAGAAAGTCATCCAGACCTTCCATGGTCTCTTCGCTGGCCTCGATCAGGAGGACGATATTCTCTTCATCAACAGGAAGGAGGAAATCGTCTTCCCGGCCGGCAAATTGCTGGCTCAGGGTTTCCAGGACGGCCTTATGTTCCTCGGGTGCGAAGTGGGCCAGGAGGACCACCCGGCGTTCGGCATAGCGGATCCGGTATTCGCGGGCCTTGAGGGGGATGTCTCCGGGCAATTCATTTTCCAGGAGGACATTCTTCAAAAAGAGGAACTTCTGCTCGGATTCACGGAGGATGCTGTCGTCGTAATTGCATTGCTCAGCGCAGATCCAGCGGGACAGGAGTTCCACATAGCCCCTGGCGATCTCGTCGGTCCCGTCTGCAAAGCTGATGATAAAGCTCTCATCCGGTCTTTGCATGACCCGGTAGGTTTTGTCTCCCGCAGTCGCCATCATGTCGCCTGACGCCAGAAGGGCACGAACCGTCGGGTCCTGTTCGCCCACCAGGTCCGGGTTGGAGGCGGCAAAGATTGTTCCTTGCCCATCTGCCAATCCGATCAAACGGTTAAGATGTGCTGCCATCTCATTCAAAGATTCCTGGATTTTGTTCATGTCCCTTTTTCCTCACTTTATTCAATCATCTGATCCTGCCAGTCAAAAGAGCTGGCAGGACCTGTTTATCTCTATTGTCTGTCCAGTCGGAGCTGGCTGCTTTTGCTTAGAAGAGCCCTGAGATGCGGCCGTTTTCATCCACATCGATTTTCTCAGCAGAGGGCTGCTTGGGAAGGCCCGGCATGGTCATGACATCCCCGGTCAGGGCCACGATGAAGCCGGCTCCTGCCGAGGCCTTGAGATTGCGGACCGTAATCCGGAAGTCCTTGGGCACCCCGATCAGGGAGGGGTCATCGGCAAAGGAGTACTGGGTCTTGGCGATACAAACAGGCAGATGTCCAAAACCGTTTGCCTCCAACTGTTTCAATTGTCTGACAGCCGGCCCGATGAAGTCAACACCATCGGCCCGGTAGACACGCTTGGCAATGGCTTCAATCTTCTGGCTGATGCTTGTGTCCTCACCATAGACAAAGCCCAGCTCTCCCTTGTCGGGCAGGTCGCAAAGGCGGATGACCTCTTTGGCAAGCTCCAGGCCACCCTCGCCGCCTTTGCCCCAAACTTCGGACAGGGCGACATTGACGCCTTCTTTCAGGCATTCGTCACGGACCAGTTCAAGTTCGGCCTCTGTGTCGTCAGGGAAACGGTTGATGGCAACCACCACCGGCCGGTTGAAGACATCGATGACATTTCTGACATGCTGGATCAGGTTGGCCATACCCTCTTTCAGGGCCGCCAGATTCTCGGCCTTGAGGTCGCTCTTGGCTACGCCACCGTGCATCTTGAGGGCACGGACGGTGGCGACCAGGACAATGGCATCCGGATCCAGACCGGCCGTACGGCACTTGATATCAATAAATTTCTCAGCCCCAAGGTCAGCGCCAAATCCGGCTTCAGTGATCAGGTAATCGGCGTGGGTCAGTCCCATGGTGGTGGCAAGCACGCTGTTGCAACCGTGGGCGATATTGGCAAAGGGGCCGCCGTGCACATAAGCAGGGGTCCCTTCCAGGGTCTGGACCAGGTTGGGCTGGAGGGCATCCTTAAGAAGAGCCGCCATGGCGCCCTGGGCCTTGAGGTCACTGCAAAGGACCGGCTCACCGCTGTAGGAGTAGCCAATGACGATCCGTCCCAGACGCTCTTTCAAGTCGGTCAGGGAGGTGGCCAGGCAGAAGACCGCCATGACCTCGGAAGCCACTGTTATTTCAAAACCATCCTCGCGGGGGGTGCCGTTGATCCGGCCGCCCAAACCATCCACGATGAAGCGCAGCTGGCGGTCATTCATATCCACGGCCCGCTTCCAGGTAATCTGGCGGGGGTCGATGCCCAGGGCATTGCCCTGCTGGATATGGTTGTCTACCATAGCGGCCAGGAGATTGTTGGCGGCACCTATGGCATGAAAGTCACCTGTGAAGTGAAGGTTGAGATCCTCCATGGGAACAACCTGGGCGTAGCCGCCGCCCGCAGCCCCGCCCTTGATGCCAAAGACAGGACCCATGGAAGGTTCACGGAGGGCAACTGAACAGGACTGACCCAGGCGGGTCATGGCATCGGCCAGTCCGATGGTGGTGGTGGTCTTGCCTTCACCTGCCGGTGTGGGCGTAATGGCCGTCACCAAAATCAACTTGCCTTTTTTATCCGCATTATCTTCAAGCGCGTCAAGGGATACTTTTGCCTTGTATCTCCCATAGTGCTCCAGGTATTCCTGCTTGATACCAGCTCTTTTCGCGATCTCATCGATAGGCTGTAGTTTTGCCTCCTGGGCGATCTCTATATCTGACTTGTAGCTCATCTGTTCTTCTCCTTTGACCTTGGCGGCTATATTTATTTCTCTTTTATTCATATCTTTACGGGCCAGATGGCCCGTTTTTTTCAAAGTCTATCGATCTCTTGCCTTCCCCCGGCATGGGGCCCTTAATCGACGTCACAGTCCTCATAGAGGCCACAGGCCAGACCGTGGAGGTCCATGAGCCAGATATTCCGGCCACTGACACGGATCAGGCCGTCTTTTTCCATGCTGATCAATTCGCGGGAAAAAGAAGGTCTGGGCATGGCCAGGAGCCTGGCGACCACTTCCTTGGAAACCGGCAGGACCACGGATGAGGTGGTGGGCACCTCGATGGCCTCACGGAGGGTTTTATTCTCATATTCAAGCTGTTCTTCCAGCAAAGACAGGAGGTAACCGGAAATCTTGAGGCGGAGGGTCTTTTGTGACAATAGATGGATCCGCTGGTCCTGATCCCGGCCCCGGTCTGAGAGAAAGGACATGTAGTTCAAAAGGAGCTGGGAGCTCCCTGCAATCAGGGCAAGCAGATCTTCCTTGGAGATAAGGATGGTCTTGACCAGGGTCAGGGCTTCCAACGAATAGGGATAATGTTTATTGGTGGAAAAAATGAGATCGGCCCCAAATACGGTTCCGGGTCCCAGGAGATTCAGGGTCGTGTACTCACCCGTGGGTGTGTATTTTTGGCGGGCTGCCTGACCCTCTATAATGATGCCGATCCCCTGGCAGGTCGTCCCTTCCATGATGATGAGCTGGCCCTTCCCGTGCAGATGAATATGGGTGTCACGGCAATACTCCAGATAGAGGTCATGATCCAGCCCGGCAAACAAAGGGGTAGCTGACATCACTTCGCAGGTTTTTTTCATAAAGGTCTCCGTCTCTTTGTAGGCACAAGATTACTCCAGAATAGAATAACAAAGATTGCCTTGCTTGTCCTCATGGCAAGCCTTGATCCCATGAAGGAAGGCAACTTTGCCATGAGAATATACTGGCATAAACATGGTAACATGCAGCCCTTTCAGACCGGGAAGCAGCAATCTCCATGCTAAGATAAAATAAATATCCAATCGCAGGGAGGATCCACTATGGAAGGCACAATTGGCGTAACAGGGACGGGTATCTTGTCAGTTGAACCCGACACCATTCAACTCATCCTGGGCCTGAGTGAGACAAAGGCAGATTATGGTCAGGCCATGGAGGCATCGACCCGGGCCACCCAGGCCTTGAAGGCCGCTTTCCTCCCCTTGGGTTTTTCGGAAAGCGACCTGAAAACCACCCTTTTTTCAATCGACAGCAAATATGAAAGCCTTCAGGACGGCAAGGGCAACTACAAACAGGCCTTTGTCGGCTACCAATACGACCACCGTTTGATGCTGGAATTTGAGTCCGACAAGGATAGACTGGGTCAGGTATTGACGGCCCTCCTCAAGAGCCAGGTGGCGGCCACCTTTAATCTGGTCTACACCATCAAGGACAAGGAAGCTGTCAAGGAAGCGCTTTTAAAAAGGGCAGTCAGTGACGCCAAGACCAAGTCCCGGATCCTGGCAGAAGCTGCCGGTGTAAAGCTTGGTCAGCTGGTCCATATAGCCTATGGGCGAAAAGAAATCAACTTCCGGACTGAACCCATGCGGGGGGTGCGGATGGTCGAACATGCGGTCATGTCCGCTGTCAGTGCCGACATTGAACCCCAGGCTATCCCCCTGGAGGAGACAGTCCGCATGGTTTGGAAAATCCAAGGATCTTAATAGGGTCTATAATATAAGAGGTTACGAATAGAGTCGCTTGAAGTCAGGACTTGAAGAGGGAGGCTTTTATGAAGCGGGAAGACTTGAAGAAGCTGATTGATGTGGCGGCGGGAAGAGAAGTCGCCGACCTGGTCATCAAAGACTGCCGGATTGTCGATGTGGGCTCCGGCGAGATCCGTCAGGGGGACATTGCCATCGTCCAGGGCCTGATTGCCGGTACGGGAGATTATGAGGGCAAGGAGGTCCTGGATGCCAGAGGCCTTTACGCCATCCCGGGCATGATTGATGCCCATATCCATATTGAGTCGGCCTTTGTAACCCCCGAGGAGATCAGCCGGCTTCTGGTACCTTTCGGGACCACCACCATCATCGCCGACCCCCATGAGATTGCCAATGTAGCCGGACTGACCGGTCTGACCTACATGCTGGACGCGGCAGAAAAGGCCGCCCTCCATATCGAATATGTGGTCCCCTCCTGTGTCCCGGCCACACCCTTTGAAAATGCCGGCGCCATCCTGGAGGCAGAAGACCTGGAAGGCCCTCTGGCCGATGAACGGATCCTGGGTCTGGGCGAATTCATGAATTTCCCTGGCATCATCCATGCCGACCCGGCTGTCCTGGACAAGATCATGGCCGCCAAGAAGGCCAATAAACTGATCGACGGCCACAGCCCCGGAATCAGCGGCAAGGAACTTTGTGCCTATGCCTCGGCAGGGATCCTGGCCGACCATGAGTGCTCGACCAGGGAAGAGATGCAGGAGCGCCTGGCCAATGGCATGTATATCCTCATGAGGCAGGGTTCGGCCTGTCACAATCTGGAGGATCTCCTGCCCCTGGTCACCGAGCGCAATGCCCGCCGTTGCCTGCTCTGCTCTGATGACCGTCAGCCCAAGACCATCCTGGAAGAAGGCCACCTGGATGATCACCTGAGAAAATGCGTCAAGCACGGTATCCATCCGGTGACAGCCGTCCAGATGGCCTCCCTCAATGCCGCAGAAGCCTTCGGTCTCAAGGACAGGGGCGGCCTTTTCCCCGGCAGGCGGGCCGACATCGCCCTGGTCAACAACCTGGGCGAATTCAAGGCCAAGCATGTCTTCATTGACGGGGTGGAGGTGGCCCGGGACGGCCGCTACCTGCCCCAGGTTGAAAGGGCCGATATCAGCTCAGTCAGGAGCAGTGTCCACGTCAAGGATTTCTCTATTGACAAGCTGAAACTCAAGCTCAAAAGCCCCAAGGTCCATGTCATCGACATCCTGCCCGGCGGCGTGGTGACCGGCAAGGGTCAGGCCCAGGTCCAGCTGGATGACCAGGGTGACTTTGTCTACGATCCCCAGGTGGACATTGTCAAGCTGGCCGTCATCGAGCGGCACAAGCATACCGGTAATGTGGCTGTGGCCCTCCTCAGGGGCTATGGCATCAAGAAAGGTGCCCTGGCCCTCTCCATTGCCCATGACTCACACAACATCATCGCTTCAGGCACCAATGATGAGGACATGGCCTTTGCCGTTGAGGAACTGATCAAGCAGGAGGGTGGCGTCATCCTGGTCAGGGACCAGGAAGTCCTGGCCCGCCTGCCCCTGCCCGTGGCCGGCATCATGAGCGACCAGTCAGGCGAATGGGTCAATGAGAAACTGACCCAACTCCACCAGATGGCCATTTCAGAACTGGGCGTCAGTGAAGCGGTTGAGCCCATCATGACCCTCTGCTTCATGTCCCTGCCCGTCATCCCGGCCCTGAAACTGACTGACCTGGGCCTCTTTGACGTCAGCATCTTTGACTTCATCCCCCTGGAGGCGGATGATTAGTCATCATGATGTCTTTATAATTCTAAAGCCGCCTCCAGACCTATCCGGAGGCGGTTTTGCCTTCTTGGGAGACCGACCATGCATGAGACAAAACCAAAAAGAGCAAAAGACCTGACTATCGCTTGCTTCAGCCGGCCCAGCAGCCTGGACGATTTAGCCGGCAATCTGGCCCTCATGAAAGAGGCCATCATCGAGGTCAGCCAGGAGGGCTGTGACCTTCTGCTTTTCGGGGAAGCCTTCCTGCAGGGTTTTGAAGCCTTCTCCTTCTCTTACCGGGAGGATGTCCACAAGGCCCTTTTCGTCCGCAGCCCTGAAATCACCCTCATCCGCCATTGGGCCCGGGAGCAGAAAACCGGAGTCGCCTTCGGTTTCCTGGAAAATGAGGCAGGTGGCCTTTATTCCTCCTATCTGGTCATCGACAAGGCAGGCGATCCTGCCGGCCATTACAGGCGGGTCTCCAAGGGCTGGAAAGAGAAAAAGGCCTGTGCCGACTACCGGGAAGGCAAGGCTTTCATCAGCCTGGATTTTGAAGGCTGGCGCTTGACCCCCCTGATCTGTGGCGATTTTTGGGAAGATGACCTTCTGACTCAAATCATCGACCGGGATCCGGAAACGGATCTCTTCCTCTGGCCTGTCCACTGCGATTTCGATCAAAGCCTTTGGGAAAAAAGTGAATGCCGGACCTACCGGGAGCGGACCCGGATCCTGGAAAAACCCATTCTCTTCGTCAACAACTATATCGATCAGGCCGACCGGGCCAAGGGTGGCGTCTATCTTTGGCATCAGGGAAAGGAAGTGGATTCACTCCCCTATGGCAGCCCCGGAATTAAGGGCCTGACACTCAAGAAATAATAAGGAAAGGAATCTGGACCAATCGGGAGGATCCGGCATGTACGTTATCATCTTCATTATCGTTCTCATTTTCTCCCTCTTTTCAGATCTGTCAAAACGCTATTGACATGAAGACTGAAGATCAAGTCTGCCTGCTTTGCCCCAGAGCCTGTGCCGCCTCCCGGACACCGGGAGATCCCGGATGGTGCGGGGCGGATGAGGGCTTTCAGGACTACCGGCTGTCAAGCCTCATGCCCCACCATGGCGAGGAAAGCTTTATCAGCGGTTACGCCGGGTCCGGGACTATCTTCTTTACCGGCTGCTCCCTGAAATGCTGCTTTTGTCAGAATTTTGAAATCAGCCATGAAGGCCAGGGCCGCCGACTCAGTCCCCAGGAACTTTTGGAAAAAATAGAAGTCCTCCTTAATAGAGGCGTCCATAATCTCAATCTGGTTACCCCCAGCCACTATGCCGACCGCCTGCCCCATCTCTTGGAAAGGTTGAAGCAGAGGGCCATCTGGCAGGCCAGGCCCGTCCCCCTTATCTGGAACAGCAGTGCCTATGAAAGTCTGGGCAGCCTCCGCCATATCGCCCCCATGGTCGATGTCTATCTGGCAGACATGAAGTTCTTTGACCCCCTCCTCTCCCAGGACCTGGCGGCGGCTCCCGATTATGCCCAGCTGGCCTTGCAGGCCCTGGAAGAAATGCAGCGCCAGCAACCCAGGCCCCTTTTTGACAGCCGGGGACTGATCCGCCAGGGCCTGGTTATCCGCCATCTGATCCTGCCAGGCCATAGCCAGGATTCCATCCGCATCCTGGACCAGCTGGCTGACTTTATCGCCCCGGACACCCCTCTTTCCCTCATGCGTCAATATCGGCCCCGGTCGGCCCGGGCCTGCCCCAAAAGGCCGGCCCTTCAAAGACGGCTGACCCGGGAGGAGTACCAGGAGGTAGTCTCCCATGCCCGGACTCTTGGCTTTTCCCGGATCCTGACCCAGTAACCTGGCTTTCCTGTAACAAAACCTCCCCTCTCCCCGGCCCTGTGATAAAATTCATCCGGATTAAAACAAAGATGAGGGAATATCAATGACAAAGTTTAAAGAGACATGGGATAAACATTTGGACAAGCTGGACCTTTATGTACCGGTTGTGGCTCGGGTTCACGGCGACAGCCATCCCGAATTTCATGAGGTAAAAAAACAATTCGATCTGATGAGAGGGAAAGTCCTAGCCGATCCCTCAAGTGACCTGAGGGAGCATTTTGAGGCCCTGCAGGACATCACCACCTATTATCTGGTCCCCGATGATGTCTGTGAAACTTACGAGGCCGTCTATCAGATGCTGCACGAGCTGGACAAGGCCTCCCAGGCCGCTGGCTAGGACATCAAATTTATGCAGCGCTTGATTTTCAGGAATAAAAATAAAATAGCCCTGGTCAACGGTCTCCTGATCCTGGCCGCCTTTCTGGTCAAATGGACCACGGGTTTCATGCCCTTTTTTACGGGCGCCCTGATCCTGGCGTCCGTTCTGGGCCTCATACCCATCGCCCTCCAGGCCTATCAGGCCTTACGGGTCAAGGTCGTCTCCATCGATGTCCTGGTGACCATGGCAGTCGCTGGTGCCTTTGCCATTCAAAATTTCGAGGAATCGGCCATCGTCACCTTCCTCTTCCTTTTCGGAGCCTACCTGGAGCAAAGGACCTTGAACAAAACCCGGTCGGCCATCCGGGCCCTGACCGAGATGGCCCCCGAGACAGCCTGGAAACTCATGGAAGATGGAGACTATGAGGAAATTGACGTGGACGATGTTGATGTCGGTGACATCCTCCTGGTCAAAACCGGGGCCAAGGTCCCCGTGGACGGCAGGGTCCTGTCCGGGGAAGGCAGCATCAATGAAGCCAGTATCACCGGCGAATCCATCCCGGTGGCCAAGGAAAAGGACTCCCCGGTCTTCGCGGGCACCCTCCTGGACAACGGGACCTTACAGATCATGGCCGACCGGGTGGGTGAGGATACCACCTTCGGCAAGATCATCGAACTGGTGGAAGAGGCCCAGGATTCAAAGTCCGAGGCCGAACGCTTCATCGACCGCTTCTCCAAGTATTACACCCCGGCCATCCTGGTCATTGCCCTCCTGGTATGGGCCTTTACCCGGAATCTGGAACTGGCCATCACCATCCTGGTCCTGGGTTGTCCCGGGGCCCTGGTCATCGGTGTCCCCGTCTCCAATGTCGCCGGCATAGGCAATGGGGCCAGTCATGGCGTCCTCCTTAAGGGCAGTGAGGTCATCCGGGACTTCAGCCGCCTGGACAAGATGGTCTTCGACAAGACCGGTACCCTGACCACGGGCAATCCCAAGGTCTCGGAAAAAATCTACTACGGCCAGGACATGGACCGGGTCCTGGCCTATCTGGCCAGCATCGAGCGGGAATCCGACCATCCCCTGGCCAAGGCGGTCCTGGAAGAGATCGGCGATATCAACTTCTGGGAAGTGACTGACACCCATGTGGTCAAAGGAGGGGGCATCACAGCCCAGGTGGATGGGCATGAGCTGGCTGTCGGCAACCAGGCCCTCATGGAAGACCAGGGGGTCCCCCTTTCTGATCAGGCCATAGAAGATATCAAACGCTTGGAAGCCGGCGGTAACTCCCTGGTCCTGACGGCCATGGATGGAGAGCTCAAGGTCCTGATGGGGATCCGGGATCCTCTCAGGCCCGGAGTCAGAGAAGACCTGGAAAGGTTGAAGAGACTGGGTGTCAAGGACTTGGTCATGCTGTCAGGTGACAACCAGGGTACCGTTGACGTGATCAGCCGGGAACTGGGCCTGACCCAGGCAAAGGGTAACATGCTGCCCCAGGACAAGGCCGACTATGTCAGAAGCCAGATCGAGGCCGGCCGGACCCTGGCCTTTGTTGGAGACGGTGTCAACGACAGTCCCTCCCTGGCCCTGGCCCAGATCGGCATCGCCATGGGTTCGGGGACTGAGGTGGCCATCGAGACCTCCAATGTGGTCCTCATGAACTCCGACTTCAGCCGCCTGCCCCATGCCCTGGGCCTGGCCAAGGCCACAGCCCGCAACATGGTCCAGAATATCGTCATCGCTGTCGGCGTGGTCTTTGCCCTTTTGGCCTCTGTCCTCTTTGGCGAATGGATGAACATGTCCATCGGCATGCTGGTCCATGAAGGCAGCATTCTGGTGGTTATCCTCAATGGCATGAGATTGTTACGCTATAAATTGAGAAAATGAGTTAGATTGACGTCAGTCACTAGATAGGAGATCTGCATATGAAATCTGCCAATATTCAACTTGAAACCCTGGTTTGCCCTTCCTGCTCCCAAAAGATTGAAGGGGCCCTGAAAAGTCTGGACGGCGTCCAGAAGGACAGCCTCAAGGTATCCTTTGCCAGCAGCAGGGTCAGACTGGATTTTGACCAAGAAGCCGTCTCCATTGAGGCCATCGAAGAGGCCATCAAGCGGGTAGGCTTTGATGTGATCAAGTCAAGAGTCAAATAAAAGGGTCAGGATCAGGGATCCTCTCCCTGAGGTCAGCCCTTGAACCGGGCCCTGATTTCCTTCAAATGCTTCTGGGCGATGGCAAGTCTTTCCTGGACTTCCATCGCCCTGCCTGTCTCCTTATCCACCAAGAGAATCCCACCCCTGTAGGCCTTGCTCTGCCAGTCCATGGCATAGGGAAAGGTCTCCCCTTCCCCCCATAAGTAAGGCACAGGCAAAAACCCTGAGGCAAAGAGCTCATAGAAACCCTGGGCAGAATAAAGATGGGGAATCCTGGCCTCCATGCCGGAGACCAATGCCTGGGCATCTGCCAGCAAGGCTTCTGACCGGGCCTTGACCTGGGGGTCCTGGCTCATGTCGTCCACATAGCCCCGCCGCCTCAGCTGCCTGTAAGCCTGGAGGGCATGCTGGGTGATCTGGATGCTCTCTTTGATGACCTCCGGGGTGGCCAGATGAGAGGCTTCGGAATAGCTGACCACATGCAGGAGTGGCGGGCTGCTGTCATCGCCGGCTTCAATGTCATCCATGAGGGCCGTGACAGCCGCCAGCTGAATCCGGGCCTGATAAAGATCGGGCTTGAAATAATCCAGGCCCGCCCGGGGCTGGAGAAGGACCTTGAAATCCTGATCCTCCAATCCCCTGACCAGGGCCAGGAGGGCCCTGGATTTGGCCAGGTCCTGGATCCCCCAGGTCAAGCGGGGCGTATTCAGCATGTTCTGGAGGATAAAGGTCTTTATCCCCCGGCTTTTGGCCATCTTGGCGGCCAGATAGGCTGAGACGATATAGGTCAGGTCATCGGCTCCCCGAAAGGCGAAATGATGGGGGACATTGGCTTCGAAGGGTTTACCGCTTTGGGCGATGAAGGTCAGGGCCTCCAGCTGGTTCTCCAGATTGGTCATCAGGTCATAGGGCCCCCTGCCATCCAGCTGATTGAACCACCAGAAGGAGAGGGCATGCCAGCAGATGTTGAGCGTCTCTTCATGCATAGAGGCCAGTTGGGGGATGTTTTTGGTCCCCGCATAGGTCCTGACCAGGAGGGGGCTGGCCGCCTCCCGGATCATCCGGTATTCCTGGGGAGAATTGACCGGCACACCGCCCCCATTAGGCAGACCCTCCCAATCCTCGCCAAAATGAGACTGGGTCAGCTGGGAGCTGCCGATGGATAAAATATCCAGGCCACTGTCACGGCTGAGGGATCCGGCCCAGTTGATGAATTCCTGGACTGATTCCTGACGGCTGGCAGTCGAGGCATAAGGGCCGACATGGGCCCGGATCAGAGGGGAAAAGTGGGGCTTCATATTATGGGCCAGTCTTTTGACCAGGCTATCATTTTCTTTTCCATAGGCTGGATAGCCCGACCGGTCAAGCGCTTTCCAAGAAAGATAGGCCTGGCTGTCGATCATGGATTGTCCAAAAGAGAGTCTGGCCTGATCGTAGGCATTGCTTTCTTGTAAATCAAGGGGGATACGGTCCAAAGGCACGCCCAGGCGGGTCAGGCTTTCAAAGGCGGATTCGCCCCCCTGGAAAGTGATGACCAGGCCCTTGTGGGCCCGGTCGATGGCCTGGCAGGCAGCGGGCAGACCGGCAAAGAAGACCAGGTCCAGGGGCCCCTCCTGGAAGGAGAAGAGTCGCTGCTTTTTCAGGTCTTCGACCAGATAGGCCATCATCTCACTGGCGTCGTCCTCATCCAGGCGATAGGAGATGCCAAGGCGATTGATCTTCTTGTCCAGGAGCCATTGGATGACCTCCCGGCGCTTGATCTCATGCCTGTAATGGTTGAGGGCCCCTGAGACGGAAGGGTCTGCCAAAAGGACCGGATAGCCGCTGTCGGCCAGGAGCCCCGCCACGGATTGCAGTCCCAGGGTATGGGCATCGACCGAGGGTTTGATCAGGCCGTAGACCAGCTGCCTTTCCTCCCTCATGACCCGGCTTCCCCCTCCAGGATGTCCAAAAGGCAATTTTGGCCACAAGAAAGCCCCAGGCTTTCCAGGTTCCGCCCCTCCTTCCTGAAATCCACCTCCATGAGCCGGGTAGCCAGGTCAATAATCAGGCTGGTATAGGTCATGTCCAGGTCGAATTTCAAGCCTACTGCCTCCAGGGGGACCAGGCCGCAGGGCACGTCTTCGAAGAGATAACGATGCTGAAGGGTGGCCGGCGCATCAATCCTCCGATAGGCTTCATTGTTCTGCAGGCACTGATAAAGGGTCTCTCCCTCAATATGATAGGTCCGTTTCAACCAATCCCTGGTCGATTCGACCGGGTGACCCAGGGCCCTTGAGACGGCGACCCTTTCCAGGTCAAGTTTTTCTAAAAAAGAGGCGATAGTAGGCGTGATGCCATCGTAATAATACTTGTAAAGATTGGTCTCATTCTCAGTCCAGCCGGCATTTAAAAGGAGGGGGGTACAGTGCAGGATCATGCCCACATTGCCAATGGAGGTTTCAATCATAGAGGATGCCGGTAAGAAAAATGGCCGGAGGCAATCAGGGAGCCTGGCCAATATATCCTTATTCTGGCTGGCATCAAAGCCTGACAAAAGAACATCGGATTTCAAGGCGATGATATGAACCCGATCAGGCCCCGTCCGCCGGCAGGTGAAGATGATGGTCTGAGCTTCGGCAATAACTGGCTTCAGGGTCGGATTAAAACGCTGGAAAGTCATGCGGAACTCAAGGGCACCCAGGGTTCTGCCGGGATTGAGGATGATGGGCACCTCTTTTTGGAGATGGCCCGCCATCAGTTGGGCCAGGTCTTTGTGGGCGCTGGCCGGGGTAGTGATCAAGATCAGGTCTGGAGCTTCCAGGGCCAGAGCCAGGTCATCGGTGACCCGGTATAGGGGGATGTCACCCTGAACAACCCCTTCACAATGGATAAGGGGGTGTTCCATGAGCTGGGAAATCCTGGACCTGGTCCGGTTCCAGAGGGTGACCTGGTGCCCTCCCCGGCTGGTATAGGCTGCCATGGCCAAGCCGCAATTACCTGCTCCCATAACCGTGATTCTCATATGACCTCCCTTTTCCCTGAAGACTGATTGGGACCATAAGCAAAACAGTGGGCATAGGCATCCAATCGCCCCGCCTTTCATCCTGCCTTTTATTGAGCTGATGCTGACACAAATTGGATGTCGTTTTATCGTGTGCCTGAAAAGCGGCCCTTGAATGACCCCTCCAAGCCCTTCATGTCTCTGTTCGCATTCAATAGCTGATGAATTTTAATAATAGCAAAGTTTGGGCAGATGCCCAAGATCAGGCAAGATGCCCCGCGATGGCCCTACAGTTGCTCCCCTTATTCCAGCCGCTTCCTGGGACGGACAATGAGGACGAAGACCAGAACAATCCCCGCCAGGATGGCGACACAAAAGCCTGCCACAATACATTTGTAGAGATTCTGGGTGAAAAGGTCCTGCTTGTCTGCCGCCAAAACATTAGAATAAGGGCTGAATACCAAAGCCTGAAGGATACCCGGCAATACCCAAGCACGGGTCCTCACAAACCCGGTTTTCTTTTTCCAATCTCTCTTCTCTTTCATGAGCGATCACCCCCTTTCTCCAAAGAGAGACCGCTTCATGTTCGACAGGACGAATCATGAATTATTTCTCCTGATTCTGCTTCGATTATAAGGTCTGGGCCAAGTTAAATGCAAATATATACATGATTCTTCAGGTCCATCCCTTGATCCGACAGGTCCTGTATCTTGATTTGTCTTTAGCCAAAAGCAGCTTCTCTATAGACGATGCCTGACTCACTGCTGTATTATTTTTATGTTCACCTTGTTCTTCTTACCCTCTTTGCGATGTCGGGCCAGCCGGATATGTCGCACAAACGACATGTCAGTTTTCAGGCCTGAGAGGTCAATATGGACTTTCTATCGGTTGAAGCATATGCCAAAAGCCAGGGCATTCATCCTCGTACGGTGCAGCGCCGCTGCCAGGCGGGACTGATTCCTGGTGCCCGCAAGCTGGGCAACAACTGGCTTATTCCTCGAGAGGCCGAATCTGGGAATTCAGAGCTTGATGGGCCTGAAAGCTCCATCCCTTCGACCCACTATCTGACCTTTGCCAGCGGCCAGGCCCATGACCAGCTGGCCTGCCTACCCATAAATGCGGCCCATCAGCTGGCCCAGGGCCTTTTCGCCTACTATCGCTGTGACTATGAAGAAGCCCTCCTGGCCTTTGACCAACTGACTCCGTCAGATGAGGACTATCTGGTGGGTAAGCTCTTTTCGCTTTACGCTGCCATCAGCCTGGGAGATTTTGAAGGCTACCGCCGTATCCGACCAATCTTTTACCCTTTCAAAAGCAAGTCAGATCAGTCGTCTGACAGGGATCAGGTCATGGAATGCTTTCAGGCCAATATTCATGTCAGCATTTCGGTTCTCCACAATCTACCGGACTGGTTAAGGAAGGGGGATCTGGCTGCCCTGCCCGCCAGTATGCGGGACCTGGCCTGGTATACCTACATCAAATACCTGCAGGTGATCAAGGATTACCGGGTCATGCTGGTAGCAGCCGAAGCCCGCTTATCCATGCAGAATCCGGATACCTATTCTCTCAGCGACATATATGCCTATATCTATGCAGCCCTTGGACACCTCAAGCAGGACAACCAGGACCTGGCCCGTGACCGCATGATGACCATCATGAAGCTGGCTCTCCCCGACCGCTTCATCGGCCCCTTTGTTGAGACCCTTTCCACCATGCAAGGCCTGACCGAACGCTGTCTTCTGGATGCCTTTCCCCAGTACTATGACAGAGTCGTCAGCCAGTGGAAAAAGGTCTTCCCCCAATGGGTCAAGGCCCACAATGAGCTATCGGCCTCTAGCGTTTCGGAATTACTGACCCTCAGAGAGCACCAGATCGCCCTTTATGCGGTAGACGGTTTGACCAACCAGCAAATCGCAAGAAAGATGTATCTGTCCCTTTCAACAGTCAAAAATGATTTGTCCTCCGTCTATGACAAATTGGGCATCAACTGTCGCCGTCAACTCAAAGATCTCCTCTGATAATCTGGCCACTTAGCCCCCACATTGGTCTAACGCTTGTCCGCCAGGACTGCGTATAATTCAGTTGTCGCGCATACTTATGCGATTGACAAATGAGGTGGCCCCCAATGAACAATGGCGCAAACAAGATCCGGACCGAGCTCCCCTATCTCAACAATCTGCCTATGGCCTTGCTTGTCGCTGGCATCAACCTGGCCCTGGCCTTTGTCTTCCAATATGGCCGTTTGCTTGCCATGGAAGACCTGCTGATCGATGTGGCCATCTGTGGCCTGGTAACCGCTTTTACCAGCCTTGGCTATGCCCGCTGGGCGGTGGAGAAGCGACGCAGGCAGGGGGCTTTGCCAAGTCAGGTGCCTGTCAGTACCTTTATGCAGAGCTTGCCCAAGGCCTACCTTCCCTTGTCAATTCTGACCGGCCTGGCCTCTTCGGTCCTGATGGCAGCGGTCACCTGGGCGCTTTTACGCTTTTACCCGGAAACAGCCTATAGCTTCCCACGTTTTTTGGTCTGGAAGATTGGCTATGCCAGCTGGTTGGCTGCCAAGGTCATCGAGTTTGGCATCTTCCGCTATGTGCAGCCGGATTGTGTGAAGCCAGGGGACCCCTCCCAAGAGGGCCGGCAAACGGTCAAAAACCCTTTACCAAGAAAAGAGATGCTGGCCCGGCTCTATACCAGTGTCACCGCCGACTTTGGCATGAACCTCCTGATCGGTCTTGCCCTGGGCGGCACCCAGATCCAAGGGGATCTGGTCCTGATCATGGGGGTCAGCCAGGAGGGTGTTTTGATTACGGGTTTGATACTTGGTCTTATCATCAGTATTTTGATGATCAAGCCTACCCTGGCCTCGGTCCAGCAAATCGCTTATGCAGGCGATCTTCCCCCGGCCCAAAGTAAAAATCCCTGGTCTCTCCTGCCCTCGTCGCCCTGGGCACTGACAGGGATCTTCCTCCTGCCAACCATGATCCTTTCGGCCCTGTCCTTTTGGGCCATCATGTATTTCTTCGGATTTGAAAGCTTGAATTTCTTCCAGTTTTTCATTATCCGTACTGCCTACACCAAGCTGCTCAGCCGCCTGCTGGAAAGGCTGGCCATCCAACGCTATCGTCAGCTGCCCTGGTCTAAAAGGCAGGCCCGGCAAGAAAGGGTGGAATCCCATGTATGAGTTATTAGGACAGCCCCTAAGCATCGGCCAATTGCCTTTGCCCAACCGCCTGGTCATGAGCCCCATGGGGGTTAACCTGGGCGCCCCGGATGGGGGTGTCACGGATGACCTGATCGCTTTTTATGAGGCCCGGGCCCGGGGAGGCGTCGGACTGATCATCACGGAAGTCACCCGGGTGGAGGGCGGCGCCGGCATCAGCGACCCCTGCCAGCTGGCGGCCTATCGACCCAGTGATATTCCGAATCTTCAGCGTTTGGTCGATGCAGTCCACCGCTGGGACACCAGGCTTTTCATCCAGTTGCAGCACCCTGGCCGGGCGGCATCCGCCTGGGTGACGGGCAGCCAGCCTGTGGCCCCTTCTGCCCTGCCGAGTCCCTTGGGGGGTGATATGCCCCGCGCCCTTTCCTTGGACGAATGCCGGGCCATGGTCGACCGCTTTGTCAAGGCAGCCCAGATCACACAGATGGCCGGGGCCGACGGCCTGGAACTTCATGCCGCCCACGGTTATCTGATCAATCAGTTTCTATCGCCCGCCATGAACCTGCGGGATGATGACTATGGCGGCAGTTTCGAAAACCGTATGCGCTTTGTCCTGGAAATCATTCAGGGTATCCGGCAAATCTGCGGCAGCAACTACCCCTTGTCGGTCCGTATCAATGCTGAGGAAATGCTGCCCGGCGGCATCGACCGCAAGGAGGCCGCCCGCATAGCCCGCGCCCTTGAGGAGGCCGGCGCCAGCCTCATCAACGTCAGCTGCTATACAGAGGCCTGTCTTGAACCCGGCACCTATCCCCAGGGCTGGAAAAAAGATATGGCCCGGGGAATTAAAGAAGTCCTGACCATACCGGTCTTATCCGTCAGCAATATCAAGGAACCGGGCCCTGCAAAAGCCCTCCTAAAAGAGGGAGTCTGTGACCTGATCGGCCTGGGCCGGGCGCTTTTGGCCGATCCCGACTGGCCTAAGAAAGCCTTTTCAGGACGCGAAAGTGAGATTCGCACCTGCATCGGCTGCCTGGCTTGCTTTGATGAGATCTGTCATCTCAGGCGGGTCCGCTGCGCCGTCAATCCCCTGACGGGACGTGAAAGGGACTATGCCCAGCCCCTGGTCAATGGTGCTGGCCGCAGGGTAGCGGTGGTGGGAGCCGGGCCTGCCGGCATCCAGGCCGCCCTGACCTTAAAAGAAAGGGGCTTTTCTCCCCTGCTCCTGGATGAAAACCCGGGCCCGGGAGGCGCCCTCAATATTGCGGACAAAGGCCATGGAAAAGAAAAAATCACCCGGCTCATCCAGGGCCTGGTCAGCCAATTGGAAAAAGCAGGCATCGACCTGCGTCTGGGCAAAAAGGTCTCACTTGAAGATCTGAAAGCCCTGGATCCGGAAGCCCTATTCCTGGCCTCTGGCGCCCAGCCATTTATGCCACAAGTGCCAGGCGTCCATGGCGCCCAAGTCGTCTCTGCTGAAAGCGTGCTTATGGGCCAGTCCTCCCCCCAAGGCCCTGTGGTCGTGATCGGCTCCGGGATGACAGGGCTTGAAACAGCGGAGGTCCTGGCTTTAAGGGGCTGCCAGGTCACCCTGGTGGAAATGCTGGACAGCCTGGGACGCGGCGTCTACCCCGGCATTATCAGCGACATTATGGACCGTATCCTCCCCCTTGGCAGCCAGGTGCTTTTGGGGCACCGGCTGACAAGGATTGGGGACAAAGAGGTGGAACTCCTGCGTCTGGCGGATGGAGAGCAGGTAAATATTCCCATGGAATGGGTGGTCCTGGCTGTGGGGGTCACCCCCCGGCAGGATCTGGCCATGGCCTGTCAAGGCCACTTTGATCACCTGGTCTTGGTCGGCGATGCGGCCCGTCCCGGACGCATCCTGGAAGCCATGCAGGACGCCCAGGCAAAAGCTTATGTATTTGAATTAACTTGAATTGAAAGGAAACATGATCATGACAGCAAGCAATGTCACCCCCCTGGAAAAACTCCAGGGCTTCATGAAAGATGGGGCCATGAACAACCAATATGGCATTCAATTCTTTGCCATCGCCGACCCCCAGGCAGCGGCCCGGGCCCTGCCCCCTCCCCTTGAACTGGTCGACCCTGAGGCGCCCGTGATGTACGGCTATATCGTCAATATCCGGGAGCCAACCTTCGCTCCCTGGTATATGGAGGGGGGGATTGGCTTCATGGTCCGTTACGGGGAGACGATAGGGATCCACTTTCTGGGTCTGCAACTGAGCGGGCCCGGCGCCCTGATGGGTGCCTTCTCGGGCCGGGAAGGGTCAGGACTTCCCAAAAAACTCTGTGAACGCATCCTGGTGGAGCGTGAGGGCGATTGGGGTCATTGTCTGATCCAGCGCAAGGGTGTCCCCCTTGTGGAGGTCACCTTGAAGATAGGTCACTATAATGATCCGGACTTTTCAGTGGTCCAGGAAGGGGCAAGCCCTGACAAGCCTGTGGTGACCGAGGGTGGCTGCCTTCTCTATAAATCCGACATGGAAGCGAGAGGCTTTACCAATATGCGGCTCATGCATTATGACAGCCCCACCCGTTTTTACAGCTGGGAACCTGCCGAGGCAGAGGTCAGCCTTGCGTCTTCCACAGACGACCCCTGGGGAGAGATTCCCCTCATCAAAGTGCTGGGAGCCGGCTGGATGGTCAGCGACAACTTTGTCCGAGGCCTCTCTCCCCTGCTTGACTTATCCGATGAGGAGGCCGAACAAAGCATGTCCTACCTCTTTGCCGGCCGCTTTGATCAGTGCACCTTAAGCCATAACCACCAACACTATGAGTAAGAAGGAGGGATGGATCATGAATAATAAGGGTTACTATCTAGGGAAAAAC
The DNA here is from genome assembly GCA_964553675.1 of uncultured Mageeibacillus sp. Lineage (GTDB taxonomy): Bacteria > Bacillota > Clostridia > Saccharofermentanales > DTU023 > UBA4923. The sequence goes on from CAZKLG010000024.1 coordinate 24,366, forward strand.
GCGGCTGTCACGGGTGCGGCATCTGGTATCGGCTTGGCCCTCTGTGAGGAACTCCTGGCCCAGGGTGCCGGGAAAGTAGTCCTGTCAGACTACAATGAGGCTAATCTGACAATTCAAAGTGACCGTTTGGCCGCCCGCTATCCCGGTCAGGTCAAGGGCATCCTCTGCGATGTCACCAAAGAGGAAGAAGTCAGGGGGATGATCGACCAGGCCCTGGCCTTCATGGATGGCCGCCTTGATCTCCTGATTAACAATGCGGGACTGGGACTTTCCGGCACCTTTACTGAGACAGACACCAGTCATATGGAAAAGCTGGGATTCGATCTGCGGGTGCAGACCAATGAAGACTGGGAAAAGGCTTTTGCCATCAACTTTTATGGAGCCCTCTATGGCAGCCGGGCTGCCATAGAGGTCATGACCCCTCAGGGAGGCGGCCAGGTGGTCAATATCATCTCTGGCATCGCCTGGTCCCCCATGGCCTATCAGACCATGTATGCGGCCACCAAGGCGGCTCTCAACCTGCTGACTTTGACCCTCCGCTACGAGTACTGGGATGAGGGCATCAAGTTCAATTCCGCCACCCCCGGCACCACCATTACCGCCATCTGGGGTAAAGGTACCCCACCGGAAGGCGCCCAAACGGCCCAGGAATCGGCTCGAAAAATCCTCAAGGGTACGGCAGAGAATCAGCGGCTGATCCTGGGGGATGAAGGCGACGAAGAAGGGTCACGTGGCTGTTTTAATGCTTCCCTGGGGGAAGGCCTGGATGCCTATTATCTCAATGTGGCCCGCATGCGCCGCCAAGGTAATCTGGTTATCTAGG
>CAZKLG010000025.1:0-24093 GCA_964553675.1 uncultured Mageeibacillus sp.
TGCTTTGGGAGCAAGAAGCCGCAGGTTCAAGTCCTGTCACCTCGACCATGATCAAGCCGCCGGATGCCTTGCCATCCGGCGCTTCTTTTTCATCCAGCTTCTGGGTTTTAGGACTGAAAAGTCATTAGCTGGCCCCCTGAACTTTGTGTATAATGGTGGAGCGAAGGAGAGGAGTGGGCCGCATACAAGCTCAATTTGCTTGCGGAGCCTCTGACCCTTTGATACAATGCTGGAAAGTGTGCAGATAATGATGCACAAATTTGTAATGGAGGAAAGAAGATGAAAAAATACCTAGCGATTCTCTTGGCAGTCGTGCTGATGGTAGGTCTTGTGGCCTGCGGGCCTCCGGCAACACCGGATCCGACCGATGGACCTAAACCTACAGATGGACCGACTGTCACGGATGCGCCGGTGGAGACCGAAGAGCCTTGGGTATCGGGAGATCCCAACGTCGGCACTGTCATCTACGGATCAAGTACAGAGATCTCCGGTGACTGGGGCCGTGCCCTTTGGACCAACAATGCGACAGACAGGCTGATCCGCGAACTGACGGACGCCTATTCAACCATCGTCTACAACAAGGAAGCGGTCTATGTGGCCAACCCCACTGTTGTTAAGGGCCTGGAGTCAGAAGAAACAGAAGACGGCACCAAGATCTTCAAGATTACGATCAATGAGGGCCTGGTCTACAACAACGGTGATCCCATCACAGCCAAAGACTTTATCGCCGGCGCCCTTTTCGGATGTACATCTGAAATGCAGGAGCTGCAAGCCAAGTCCACCGCTTACATGGATCTGGTTGGTGGTGAAGCTTACCTGAAGGGTGAAGCTGACTTCGTATCAGGCATCCGCCTCTACGACGACTACACCTTCTCCTTTGAGATTGTTGAAGACAAACTGCCATACTACTATGACATCACTTATGCCGCCGCCTATCCCATGCACTACCTGCGCTGGTTCGGCGAAGATGTTGACATCCTGGATGACGGCGAAGGCGCCTACTTCAACGATGAGTACACCTACGACAACATCAAGGACAATGTTGAAAAAGAGCGTTTCCTCTCTGACAACCGTGTCTCAGCTGGCCCCTACACCCTGGTAGAGTACGACGATTCCGCCAAACAGGCGACTTTGGTCAAGAACGACCTCTTTGCCGGCAACCTCTACGGAGAGAAGCCCGAGATTGAGAAGATCGTTGTCATCAAGGCCGAAGACGAGACCTGGCCGGATGCCCTGAAGACCCACGTCTTCAACGTCTACGACAAGGTTACCGGTGGTGACGACGTCAACACCGCCATGGACATCATTGATGAGCTCGGCTTTGATTTCGCCCAGTACGACCGCGCTGGCTACGGCAAGCTGGTCTTCCAGAGCGACTTCTCGCCCATCCAGTTCATCGAAGTCCGTCACGCCATTGCCTACCTCCTGGATCGTCCTGAGTTCGCAGAAACCTTCTGCGGCGGCTGGGGCGGCTTGGTCCACGGCCCCTACGGGGTTGCCCAGTGGATGTACCACGAGGCTGAAGAGTGGCTGGAAGACAACCTGAACAAATATCCCGCCAGTCTGGATTCCGCCATCAAGTCCCTGGAGGACGGCGGCTGGGTCCTGGATGCAAATGGTGATGACTACAAGGGCGAAGGCCTGCGTCATAAGGAAGTCTCCGCTGAAGAAGCCGGTGAGTTCACTCACGTGGTCAAGCTGGACGACGGCCGCATCCTCATGCGTCTTGAGATCGAGTGGCTCTCCACCGAGAACAACACCGTCTCCGAGCTCCTCAAGGTCATGTTGGCCGAGAACGACAACACCAAGAAGGCCGGCATGCAGATCAACCGTACAGAGGTTGACTTCACCGAGCTCCTCAACTGGATGTATCGTGAAGGCTCCATCGACGAGCGCTACAAGGTGCCTACCTACTCCATGTACAACCTGGCCACCAACTTCACGCCCGTCTACGATCCTTCCTATGACTGGACCATGGATCCTGAACTGGTCGCCCTCGGCTTCAACGAGCGCTACCTCTTCGACGAGCAGATGGATAAGCTGTCAATGGATATGGTTTACGGCGTAGATGCCGGTGATGATGAGGCCTTCCTGGATCTCTGGAAGCAATTCATCCAGCGCTGGAATCTCCTGCTGCCTGAACTGCCGCTCTACTCCAACACCTACATCACAGTCATTCCCGACTGGATTGAGAACTTCGAGATGACTCCTTTCTGGGGCTTCGAAGATGCCATCGTTGGCGCTACCATCAGAAAATAAGTTAGCTCTACGATCTAAGCAACATGCATAATTGCTGATCACACAATGGGGGCGGTACTCACAAGTCCGCCCCCATTGCAGTCAAGCACCAAGTCAGAAAGGATCTGATCCATGGGCAAATATGTCCTAAAGCGTCTGGTTTACGTAGTGGTCGTTTTTTTTATTGTCTCTTTTTTGATGTACTCCTTGTACAACTTAATTCCGACCGACCCTGCGCGCGCGCAAATGGAGCCGCTTAAATTATCCTTGAAACCAGACGAATACGAGCAGATGTACAGGGACCTCCGAAGAGATATGGGACTTGATGATTCACTCTTCGTGCGTTACTTAAGGTGGATGGGCCTCTATCCAGCGTCCGGGGAATTGACCATCGAACGTATGGATGAAGACGGTAATCCCATCCGCAGGGCCAAATATGAAATCTGGCTTACCGAAAAGGATAAGGACGGCAACCTGACCGAGCGGTCATTTCGAACCATAGAGACCAACGCCCAGGGCATTGCCACCCTGCGCACCCGCTATGGCAGCTACAAGGCCGTCGAGGTGTCCGTGCCTGAGCCCCATACCCTCAACCCTGAACCGCAGGAGGTCAAGGCCAAGGCGGTTTTCAAGGGTATGATGCAGGGTTATTTCGGTTACTCGCAATACTTCAAGAAGGATGTTGTCCAGGCCGTCAAGGAGCCGATCAAGAACACCATTTTCATCAACATCTTTTCAACGATTGCAGCCTTGGGGATCACCATTCCCCTGGGCATCTACTGTGCTGTCCATAAGGGCAAGAAATTCGACAGCTCAGTACAAGCTTTGACTATTCTGGGATACAGTATTCCCATTTTCATAATTTCGCTTGTATTCATGTACTTCTTTGTCGTTAGGTGGCGGATCTTCCCCCTCCTGGGGTCACGAACGCCGGGGGCAATTTATGCCAATGCCAGAGAAGAATTTTTGGACAAGCTCTATCACATGGCCTTGCCGGTCATCGTCATGACCTTTGCTTCTTTGGGAGGCATGACCCGTTACGTCCGCTCCTCCATGATCGAGGCGCTGGGGACAGACTACATCCGGACCGCCCGGGCCAAGGGCCTGCGCGAAAAGGTGGTTATCTACTCCCACGCCTGGCGCAATGCCCTGCTGCCTGTCATCACCAGTATCCTGGGATGGTTCCTGGGGATCTTCGGCGGTTCGGTCATCATTGAAAACACCTTTTCCTTGAATGGCATGGGCAAGCTCTATTGGCACGGCTTGAACGGATTGGACTTCGAGCTGGTCCTGGCCATTCAGATGTTCTATACCATTGTGTCACTCCTGGGAGCGCTCCTGATTGATCTTAGCTATGGCATGGTCGATCCGCGCGTCAGGGTCGACAAGTAGGAGGGGCATGAACGTGAAAAAGAAAGTTAACAAGAAGCAGGCCAACAATCAGCCCCCCAAGAAGAAGCGAAACTTTTTGGTCCGCTGGTTCAGAAGCACCGTGCTTCGCAAGCATGATATCGACTATGACAGTGCGGAAGTCATCGAAACACCCCTGAAGATCGTCGCTCAGAATTTCTTCTCCAAGAAATCTGCCATCTTTGGGGTGGTGGTCTTTACCTTGATTCTGCTCCTGGTCCTGGTTGGGCCTTATTTCTGGCATCTGGACCTGGGCGAACAGGATTCCACCCTGACCAACATTCCTCCCGGTTACGCCATGATGAAACTGCCCAAGGAACTCAAGGGCAATGTCCGCGATATCGCACCCGGCAGAACCTACGGGGTCGGCATCGACAATGATGGTCATGTCTATACCTGGGGCCATTCCCGGATCTCTGAGCGCATTGACATCAAGGATATTCCCGATGAGGTCCAGGAGGCCGAACTCAAGTTCATCTCGGCCGGGGACGATCACGTGGTCGCCCTGGATACCTCAGGCAAGCTTTATGTCTGGGGCAATGACAGGCGGGGACAGGGGGTCTTCACCTCGGACATGGTGGGGGCCATGAAGTCAGGCAGAAACTGGGATATCATCCAGCTTGAAGCTGCCAACCAATGCTCGGCGGCTCTTGACGCGGGCGGTTACCTCTATCTTTGGGGTAACACCAGCAATATGGACCTCAAGGTCAGAAAGCAATACCAGGGTGAGATTGCCAAGATTTCCTTTACAGCCAATGAATACATTGCCCTTTTGAAAGATGGCAATGTGGCCTATACCGGCTTCAAGGGCAAGGGGTCTCCCTATTCCAATATTCCTGAAGAACTCTTGCAGGGCAAGACCGTGGACATCGCCTCGACTGCCAAATCCATGGCGGGGCTGACCGAAGACGGCAAGATCTACATCTGGGGCAAGGTTGACCGCAATGAAGGCAATATCCCTGAATTCGACAGCAAGGTGGTCCAGCTTTACGGAGGCCGCTTCCACTACAGTGCCCTCCTGGAGGATGGCACCGTGGTCAGCTGGGGAGAGAACAACTTCAATCAGGTGACTGTGCCTGCTGGCGCCAGGTCGGGGGATGTGGAAAAACTCTTTGTGGGTTATTTCCAGAACTATGCCATCCGGTCTGACGGGTCGGAAGTGACCTGGGGTCTCAAGGGCTTCCCCCTGGGGACCGATGACCTGGGCCGCGATATGCTGACCCGTATCATCAACGGTGGCCGGGTGACCATGCTGGTCGGAGCCATCGCCGTTATCATTGCCACCATCATCGGCATCGTCTTAGGAGGGATCGCCGGCTACTTCGGCGGCACCGTGGATATTGTCATTATGCGGATTGCCGAGATCATCGGCGGCTTGCCCTTTATTCCCTTTGCCATGATCCTTTCAGCCGTTATCGGCTCCCGTTTGAATCCCCAGCAACGAATGTACCTGATCATGGTGGTTCTGGGTATCTTGAGCTGGGTAGGAACCTGCCGGCTGGTCCGCGCCCAATTCTTCGCCCAGCGGGAATTGGACTATGTGACAGCGGCCAAGGCCATGGGCATCCGTGAGTTCGGTATTATCTTCCGCCACATCATGCCCAACGTCTTCTCCCTCCTCCTGGTCTCCATGACCCTGGACTTTGCAACCAGCATGCTGACGGAGTCGACCCTGTCCTATCTGGGCTTTGGTATCCCACTCCCGACTCCTACCTGGGGTAACCTCTTGAACGGGGCCAACAGCTCCATTGTTATCCAGCAATTCTGGTGGCGCTGGGTCTTCCCGGCTGTCATCTTCGGCTTGTGCACGATTTGCATCAACCTGATCGGGGATGCCATGCGGGATGCCATGGATCCGAAATCGGTCGAACGTTAAGGAGTGGACTATGGCTTTATTAGAAGTAAAAGATCTAAAAACATTTTTCCGGACCAAGCACGGTACGGTCAAGGCCGTCAACGGGGTTTCCTACTCGGTTGAGACGGGCAAGACCCTGGGTATCGTAGGTGAGTCGGGGTCAGGCAAGACGGTGTCGGCCATGAGCATCCTTCAGCTCTTGGATGCCAATGGCTACGTCGAGAGCGGCAGCATCACCTTCAACGGCCGCGAACTGACCACCCTGCCCCTGCGGGATATGTACGAAATCCGGGGGAATGACATCTCTGTCATTTTCCAGGAACCCATGACCAGCCTGAATCCGGTTTTTACCATCGAACGTCAGATTGCCGAACCTTTCATGATTCACCAGGGCATGAACAAGAAACAAGCCAATGCCCGGGTCATTGATATGTTGAAAGACGTCCGGATCCCCAACCCGGAGGTGGTGGCCAAACAATACCCCCACCAGCTGTCGGGCGGTATGCGCCAGCGGGTCATGATTGCCATGGCCCTGGCTTGTAAGCCCCGGATCCTGATTGCTGACGAACCTTCCACGGCCCTTGACGTGACCATCCAGGCCCAGATCCTGAAGTTGATGAATGACCTGCAGGAAGAAACAGGTACCGCCATCCTCTTCATCACCCATGACCTGGGTGTTATCTGCCAGATGGCTGACGACGTGGCTGTCCTTTACTGCGGCCAGGTGGTTGAAATGGCCCCGGCCCGCACCATCTTTGGAGGCGGACAGTACCAGCATCCCTACACTGAGGGCCTTCTGGTCTCGGTCCCCCGGCTGGATACACCCGTAGATGAAAGACTGGAGGCCATCCCTGGCGCTGTGCCCCATCCCTTGAATCTACCGGTTGGCTGCAAGTTTTCACCCCGCTGTAAATACGCCCAGCCCCGCTGCCATGTAGAGGAACCCGAACTCGTCAACGTAACTGAAAATCAGCAGGTTCGCTGCTTCTATCCCGATAAGGAGGCTCGCCAAGATGGAAAATTTGAATAATAAGAAAGTATTGTTCAGCATCCGGAATCTGAAGCAGTATTTCCCTGTCGGGCGGGGCCGCTTTGTCAAGGCCAATGACGGCATCACCCTGGATATTTATGAAGGGGAGACCCTGGGCCTGGTCGGTGAATCAGGCTGTGGCAAGTCCACCATGGGACGGACCATGCTCCAGCTTTACCGGCAGACTGACGGCCGTACCCTCTATTATGGGCGGACAGAGCACGAACTGGCCCCCCGCTATGTCAAGCAGACCATCGGCAGGCTGGACAAGTTGCGCCGGGATTATGAAAAGAAAATCCTGGCCAGGGAAGAGGCTGAAAAAGCCTATGAAGCAGCCGAAGAAGGGGCAGACAAGTTCAAGAAGCAAGAAGCCCTCATGCTGGCTGAAAGAGGGGAGAATGATGCCCTCTATGATATGACCAAGGTGGTGGGCGGCCTTATCGTCTATGAGGATCTGGCACCCGTGACCGAGGCCTATCGACGCGTCTTCGACCTCTGCCTTGATATCCGGAATCTGGATCTGAAGAAACAACGTCATCGGATTGATGTCGATGACGCCGACTTCAAGATGAAGGAGTCGGAAAATAATGGCCGTTCCAATGACTCGGCCAAGGATAAGAAGGATAAGGCGGAAAAGGCCATCCAGGATCTGGATCAGGCCATCGAAGCCAAGCGGATTGAACTCACAGAAGCTGAGAAGGCGCTGGAAGCCCTTCGCGAGGCCAAGCGGGGAGAGGAGAAGTTCGAGGAATATGAGGCCATGCGGGATGACGGGATTGACCTGGCCCGCCTGACCTACAATGAGATCCGCCTCTTGAGAAGCGATCTCCAGATGATCTTCCAGGATCCCTATTCTTCCCTCAACCCACGGATGACGGTCGCCAATATTATTGGTGAAGGTCTGGTGGCCCATAAGATGTTCAAGCATCGGGACGAGCGGATGCGCCAGCATATCTTGAAGGCCATGGATGATTCCGGCCTGCAAAGCTACTTCATCTACCGCTATCCTCACCAGTTCTCAGGTGGTCAAAGGCAGCGGATCGGGATTGCCCGTTCCCTGGCCGTCAACCCCAAGTTTGTGGTCTGCGATGAGGCGGTATCGGCTCTGGACGTCTCCATTCAGTCCCAGATTATCAACCTCCTCAAGGATCTCAAGGATCAGCAGAACCTGACCTATCTCTTCATCACCCATGACCTGTCGGTCATCAAGTATATTTCGGACAGGGTGGCCGTTATGTACCTGGGCAATATTGTGGAGCTGGCCCCGACAGAGGCCCTCTTCCGCAGTCCCAGGCATCCCTATACAGCCGCTCTCATGTCGGCCATACCGACAACTGACCTGGACGACAAACGGGAGATGATCCCCATCGAAGGGGAGATCCCCAGCCCGGTCAATCCGCCCACCGGCTGTAAGTTCCACACCCGTTGCAAATACAAGACAGAGATTTGCGTCCACGTGGTTCCGGAATTTGAAGATCTGGGGGAGGGCCACTTCGTGGCCTGCCACCACAAACTACCTGAGGGCAGTGTTAACTTCTAAGCCAGACGGCAATGTCATTTAAAAGGAACCCGGCCCAGGCCGGGCTCCTTTTTGTGGATGAATCCTACAAGCCTCCCGGACAGGAAGGTCCGGGTCAATTCACGTTATAATAAGTTAAGCGGTCAGAAGGAGGTCATCATGATTTTTAAGAGCAGATTTGATCGGAGCATCGATCATGTCAAAGAAAAAATGAAAGATCGGGAGCGGACCTACGATCGTGACGACATGTCCCAAATCATGGAAAAGGGCGACAAGCGGGCCATGATCATCGCGGCCCTGATCACCATCGTGCCCATAGTCCTCATCATTTTGCTGGTGCTTTCCCTCCTGGCCTATTTATTCATTGTCAGGGGCTGGTAGAGAAAGACCTGGGACAAATTTTCTTAAACACAATGTATTTGAAGGATAGAGCATGGAAGATATGAAAGATAAGGCCGTCCACTTAGCTGAACGGATCGAGAACAATATCAGCCAGGTCATGATTGGCAAAAAGCAGGCCATCCGTTACATGCTGATCGTATTGACAGCCGGGGGCCATCTCCTGCTGGAAGATGTGCCGGGGATAGGCAAAACCACCATGGTCAGGGCCCTGGCCCGCTCCCTGGATCTGACCTTTTCCCGCATCCAGTTCACCCCTGATGTCATGCCTTCGGATGTGACCGGTTATCATGTCTACAATCCGGTCACCGGTGAATTTGATTTCAAGGCCGGGGCCGTCATGACCCAGATCCTCCTGGCAGATGAGATCAACCGGACCTCCCCCAAGACCCAGTCAGCCCTCTTGGAAGCCATGCAGGAAAACCAGGTGACGGTTGACCGCAAGACCTTTCAGCTTCCCCGTCCCTTCATGGTCCTGGCCACACAAAACCCCATCGAACAGCAGGGGACTTATGTCCTGCCCGAAGCCCAGCTTGACCGCTTCATGATGCAAATAGACCTGGGCTATCCCAGCCACGAGGAAGAACTGGCCATCATGGATCGTTTTTCATCTGATCAGCCCCTGGACAAGCTGGAAGCAGTGGCCTCCAGCCAGGATGTCTTCTGGCTGCAGGAGGCGGCCCGTCAGGTCCATGTCTCTGATCCGGTCAGACACTATATGGCCCACCTGGCTCAAAGGACCCGCAACAATCGGGAGGTGGATCTGGGTATCTCCCCCCGGGCTACCCTCATGCTCATGCAGGCGGCCAGGGCCAAGGCCCTCCTGGAAGGCCGCAGCCATGTCTTGCCTGATGACATTCAGGCCCTCTTCCTGCCCGTCCTCCAGCACAGGATCCTGGTCAAGGCGGAGAGCCGGGTCCAGGGCGCTGACGCGGCCAAGATCCTTCATATGATCCTGAATCAGGTGCCGGTGCCGGTTGAAAAATGACCCTGCGGTTCTTTCTGACCCTCCTTTTATTCCTGCCCTTGGCGGCCGGAGCCAGTTTCTGGGGTTTTCATGTCTTCAGTATCCTGATCTTGATCCTCATCCTCCTTTTGGTCCTTGCCTTGGCCGAAATCCTCTTTCTTCGAAAGAGGCTGGTCATCCAGGCACTTGAGCCGGGACAGGAGGTCAGCCGGGGAAGTGAGGGGCTCTTTCTCCTACCTCTTTCTCTCAAGAGTCGATGGCTGCCGGCCAGACTTCGAATTACGGCCCGCTACGGCCGTTATGACAAGAGCCTCCTTCCCCAGAAGCTGAGTCTGGTTCGCAAGCTCAGGCCCGGCGACAGTGAAGAGGTCCGCTTCCTGATCAAAAGCCGGCATACGGGTAGCCTGATTCTGGATGAGGTCCTGCTTGAGGTCAGGGGTCTTTTAGGCCTTTTCAAATTCAAGAGACCTTTTCTCCATCGTCAGAATCCAGCTGAGGTTTTGGTCTTACCCCTGGCAGCCGGTGGCCTGGACAAGGAAGTCCGTGCCCTGGACCATGTTCAGGAAAGTGATTTGCAGCGCCGGCCCATCAAGGAGCGGAGCGATGAAATAGACACCATTCGGGATTACCAGGCCGGCGACGACATCCGGACCATCCACTGGCCGCTGACAGCCCGGATGGACAGCCTGATCGTCAAGGAATATGAAGCGCCCGTATCGGTCAGAAGTCACCTGATCCTGGATGACTTCACTGCTTACTCCCTGGAATCAGATCCTGAGGCCTGTGACCGGGCCCTGGCAGTCAGGGACCAGATTCTGGATGCGGTGACTTATTCCATCCAGGCCTTATTGAGTCGGGATATGGCCATTGAACTCCATCTGGGTTTGAAACAAAGCGCCCGGGAAAGAATGTCCATGGCCAAGGAGACCCTTTACTACAGAAGGCTCCTGGCCCACCTGCCCCCTGATTCCCTTCCCGACCTGGGCCAGGCCCTGGGAAGGCTGGGTCAGTACAGCTCCAAGGACCGCTACCTTCTTTTTTCCCAGCGCCTGTCGGAGTCATCCGCCGCCGCCATGGTCGACCTGGCAAGACAGGTATCCCAGCTGGTCTTCTTCTACTTTGAGCCCCCCAGCAAGTCCAGGGAGGAAGATAATGCCCTCTTCAGGCTTGGCCGGTCCAAGGTGGAGCTTGTCCTCATTCCGGCAGCCTCCAGCCGGCAAGTAGGGGAGGGGGGCCTATGATCCGCCGGCTGAAAAGAAAACCCGCCAGCCCTGATTCTACGCTTATGAGGATCAGCTTCCAGACGGTCCAAAACAAGCCCCTGCCCTTTGGCAGCAGCTTCCGTCTCCACGACCTCTTGCCCGCTTTCTTCATGCTCCTTTTCCATTGGGCGCTGTCGCTCTTGATCCTGCCTCTTTTAAGGCTTCCCTCAAGCCCCGGCCTCATCCTCCTGTCCAGCCTCCTGGCCTTGCTTTTGGCCTTCCTGATTACCCGCCACCGTCGGGCAAGCTTGATTGGCCTTTCCCTGGTCGCCTTATTCATTCTTCTGGCCTTCCTCTTCCCGGAAGGCTTCCTGGTCAAAGCTTATAGCCCGCCCCTTTTGGATCTGGCCCATAAAGGGTCCAGATGGTGGACCAGCCTGCTGACAAGTGAGCTGGACCCGGATCTGGACTTCAAGGCCATTTCAGCCCTTTTGGTCTTCCTGTCAGGACTCTTCTTCTTTCTTACCCGCCTCTTGAGCCGGGCCCCCTTGTTCATGCTCCTTCTGGCCTCCCTGGCTTATGGTCTGGAAGAGTCAATCCTGGGGGACATGGCAGGTTCCTGGGCCAAGTATTTATACCTGGCGACCCTTCTGGCCTCCCTTTACCAAATGGCGCAAGGCCAGGAGTCGGGCCCTGGATCCAAAAAAGAAGTCAAAACAAATCACCTGTCAAGATCAGGGCCCAAGGGGACAGCCCTGGGCAATTGGTCGCTTTTGATGGCCCTTCTGCTGGTCTTTTCCGTCAGCCTCTTTGATTTGCTTTTACCGGATGATTTTTTCAGAATCCAGCGGGTGGAAAGGGTCATCAGTCAGATCGTTGAAAGAGGCCATGGCAAGGGGGGCCGGGTCACCAGCTATTTGGAGTTTTCCCTCCAAAACCTGGGCTATCAACCCCTGGACAGCCGCCTGGGTGGCCGCGCCGTGCCGGATACAGGCCCCTATCTGACCATTGAGACCGACGGCTATCCGGTCTGGCTCAAGGGATCATCAAGGCGTCAATATACGGGCAATGGCTGGTTGTCAGAAGGGATGAATCCCAGCTGGCTCTTCAATGATGAAAAAGCCATTGAACCCCAAAGACTCTATATCGGCGTCCGCCATCAAAGTGAGGAGGCCGGCATGCTGAGGACAGCCCGCAATGTCAGGCTCAACATCTTCCCCAGAAAAGAGCAACAGGCCCTCTTCCATGGGGGGCGACCGGCCTTTTACCGGCCCATAAGCAGCCGGCCCAGCTTCAATGCCTATTTCAACCGGGTCGGGTCCATCTATCTGGACCAGACGGTCCCGGAGCAGGGCTATACCCTCCTGGGTCAAGCCATTCTCCCCCTCTACCTGCAAAATGAAAAGGCTATCCTGAGCTTTGTCCAAGGCTATGAAAGCCAGGTAGCTGACCGCCTGGTCCTGCCCGATGAAGAGCGAAAAGCCTATCTGCAGCTGCCGGAACTGGCCGGTTTGGAAGAACGGGTCCTGGCCTTTGATCCCGACCTTCACCGCCTGCTCTACAGGCGGAACAATGCCATGACAGACCCGGTCGTCATCGAAGGCATTGTCTCTTCCTTATCAACCAAACTGACCTATTCACTGGAGGCGGCTATCCCCGATGAATCCCAGGAATTTGTCGGCTGGTTCCTGGAGGAGGGGAGGGGCTACTGCACCTTCTTTGCGACGGCGGTGACCGTCATGGCCCGGCAGGCAGGCCTGCCTGCCCGCTATGTGGAAGGTTTCCTGGTGCCGGCAACAGAGCCGGGAAGATTGAGCCGTCAGACCATAACCGGGGAACGGGCCCACGCCTGGACGGAAGTTTGGTTTGATGGGGTCGGATGGATTCCGGTTGATGCCACACCTGCAGACTACTTGAAGGACATGGCCCGTACCGATTATATGACGGGTCTGCCGCCCCAGGAGACAAGCCCGACCAGCCAGGTGACCAGCAGCCAGGAAAGCCAGAGCACGACAAGTCCAAAGACCAGTCCTCCATCCAGCAGGCCTGTCAGGGAATCGACCGCCTGGAAGGAAATGCCCGGCCTCCTTCGTTTCTTCATCTACACATCCCCCCTTTGGGTCTACCTCCTCTGGCGCTATCTTGCCTTTATCAGGCGACATGATGAGGAAAGTCAAAAAGCCCGGATGAAGCGATTGGGTCAAGCAGCTTTCCTGGAAGCGATCAGTCGGGATATCTTCAGTCTCTGGGCCCTGGATGGCAAATCCCGGATGGCCCATGAGACCCTGCGCGCCTATGTCAAGCGGGTCCAGGAAGCCCGCTATGAAAGCTTCCCGCCCCAGCTCTATCTCTGGCTGGAAAGTATCCTATACGGTCATCCGGACTCAGCCCTGACCCTGGATGACAAGGACCTCCGGCGTCTTTTGGATTTTTACCGTGAAGAAGAAATGTATTTACGGAAAAATATGGGTTTTTGGGCCTGGTTTGTCAGGCGCTGGTTGATCAGCTACCGGATCAAAGGACTCTAGGGGACAGGCAGAAAAAAGATCTGACAGAATTGGATCTTTCCCGCATAATGACAATAAATGCCATGAGAAAGGGGATTCCCATGACCATCAAGGCCCTCGAAACCGCAAACTTCTTTACCCTCAAGGGTCACGAACCTTTTTACGATTTATTTATGACATCCCTTTACCCCTGGGAATTATTGGCTGAAATCGGCCCCTTCATTGCCGGTCTGGGTCCCCAGCTTTCCAAAGATGACTATGAGCTTTTGAAAGAGGGCGTCTGGGTGGCCAAGTCGGCCCGGATCGCTGACTATGTGACCATCCAGGGGCCGGCCATTATCGGGGAAGGGGTGGAGATCCGTCCTGGTGCCTTTATCCGCAAGCAGGTCTATGTGGGACCAGATTCCGTGGTAGGCAATGCAACCGAACTGAAAAACGTCATCTTGGTAGGCTCTGTCGAAGTCCCCCATTTCAATTATGTAGGGGACAGCATCCTCTCCTATGGGGCTCATCTGGGGGCGGGGGCCATCACTTCCAATCTTAGGGCCGACAGGCAGCCGGTCAAGGTCCGTTTTCAGGGGGAGTGCCTGGAGACCGGTCTTAGAAAATTCGGGGCCATGCTGGCTGAAAATGTCGAGGTGGGTTGCAATGCGGTCATGAATCCCGGGGTAAATCTGGGCCGGGACAGCCTGGTCTATCCTTTGTCTTTTGTCAGGACCTCTCTGCCTGCGGGCCATATCCATAAAAATGACGGATCCATAAGCCCTATCAGGGTCTAGAAGAGGGGCCAGGCAGGGCAAGATTCCCGGCCGATATGCTAGACTAATTCCATGGTTTTGGCTTTTTCTCTTCTTTTTCTAAGCGCCCTCTTTCTGGTCTGGCAGGGTACCCTGCCTCTGGAACTGGGCCTGGTATTCATGTCCATTTCCCTGGCAGCCATCATCTGGAGAAGGGTACGCCGACTGCAGACCAAGCACCAGATCCGGGTGGACACCCGGGAAAGGAAGGCCAAGTGGGGGGGCGTCCTCACAGTGGTGACCGGCCTCTCCTCCTTGTCCGGCATGGCCTGCCATCTTTTCATCACCCGAAATGACGAACTGATTGTCGAGGACCTGGTCGGCATCCGCCTGATCCCCCTGTCCGAGATCAGCCGTATGGGGCTCTTCTATGGCCGGACCTTGGAGGGCCATAGCGACCGGGAGATGATGAGCCATCTGAAATTCAGGACCCTGCCCCGTTTTTCCAGCGTCCGGGCCTGGCTGGCCAGAAACCCGCAGGCCAGAAAACGCCTGCTTTTGGCCATCCGCTTCCAAAAACCCCTCAATGACTGGGAATATTCGGAAATGGTGGTTTTTTCAGACCTGGCCGATGTGGGCAATCTAAAGGCCTTTTCCTTAAGGCCAGAGGTCGCGGTCAAGATGACCCTGATGCCCAAACGCTTTCGGGGATCCAAAAAGAAGGCCCATCAGGACAGGATTCAGGCCACGGAAGCCTTGCCCTGGGAACTGACTCATCATCTGGCAGGCAAGCCCCTGCCTGACCAGACGGCTGAGATCCTGCCTGTCAAGGATTTATCCGGTCGAAATGCCGGCCAAAATAAAGAGACTCATATAAGAAAAGATAGTGCAAATGACTAAAGACACCATCAGGGAAGACCTGGACCGCCTCCAGGCATGGACCATGAGCTTCAGGCAAGATGCCGCCCGTTACCCTTCCTACTATATCCAGACCTTTGGCTGCCAGCAAAACGACCACGACAGCGAAATTGCGGCGGGCATCCTGGAAGAATCAGGTTTTGTGCCGGCCTCCGACCCGGAAGAGACAGATCTGATCCTTTTTAATACCTGCAGTGTCAGGGCCAATGCCGACGACCGCTTTTTTGGACACGTCGGCCGCTTCAAACCCCTGAAAAAGGCGGGCAAGCCCATGATCGGGGTCTTTGGCTGCATGATGGAGCAGGCCATCCACCGCCAGACCATCCTGGCCTCCTTCACCCATGTTGACTTCATCCTTGGTGCCGGGGCCATGGAGCTTTTGCCGGGGGCACTTTTGGACCTGATCCAGCATCAGGGGCAAAAGCGAAAGACCATGGACCTGACGAAAAGAGACCGGGATCCCTTTGCTGAAGCCATGCCTTTACGCCGGGACCGGGATCACCGGGCCCTGATCACCATCATGACCGGTTGCAATAACTTTTGTTCCTACTGCATCGTCCCCTATACCCGGGGCAGGGAAAAGAGCCGTCCCTGGGAAGCCATCCTGGAGGAGGCCCAAAGATCCCTGGATCAGGGGGCGGTGGAGATCATGCTCCTGGGCCAGAATGTCAACTCCTATGGCAATGACATCCGCAGCAGGGGAGGCCAGTCACCCGGATTTCCAGCCCTCCTGAAAGAGATCAGCCAGCTGGAATCCCTGGGTATCCTCCGCTACATGACCTCCCATCCCAAGGACCTGTCCCGGGAACTGATCCAGGTTATCGGCAACTCCCCCCTGGTTGAGCCTCACATTCATCTGCCCCTGCAGTCAGGAAGTGATGAGATCCTGGCCAAAATGAACCGCCGTTATACAGCCGCCCATTATCTGGAACTGGTCAGGCAGTTAAGAGAAAGCCGGCCCGGGATAAGCATCACCACAGACCTGATCGTGGGCTATCCGGGTGAAAGCCAGGCGGATTTTGAAGCCACCCTCCGGGTCATGGAGGAAGCCCGTTTTGACGGGGCCTTCACCTTTATCTACAGCCCCCGTCAGGGGACACCTGCCGCCCACATCTATGACGCCGAGGAAAGGGGACTGATCCAGGAGCGCTTTGAAGCCTTGGTCAAACTGCAAAACCAATTGAGTCTGGAATCCAACTCCGCCCTGATCGGGCAGGCTGTTGACGTCCTCATCGACGGACCCAGCCGGCGGGACCCTGACATCCTTTCAGGCCGAACCCGGGATGACCGATTGGTCAACTTCTCTCTTGATCCTGAGCTGGAGGGAGCTGACCAGTGGAAGGCCGGCCGCTTTATAAAGGTTATGGTAGAAGGAGCCGGTTCCTTTTCCCTGGAGGGCAGGGCCCTGGGGGATTAGAGGACAAGAGGGAGCGATCATGCATCTGACCTTTGATCAAATTGACATGGACAAGGTGACGCCCATGATGAGGCAGCTGGTCCAGGAGAAGGAAAAGTATCCTGACTGCCTGATCTTCTTTCGCCTGGGCGATTTTTATGAGCTCTTCTTTGATGACGCCCTGGTGGCAGCCAGGGAGCTGGACCTGGCCCTGACCGGCCGTGAATGCGGTCTGGAGGCCCGGGCTCCCATGTGCGGGGTCCCTCACCATGCCGCCGATGCCTACATGAAAAGACTCCTGGCCCGAGGTTATAAGGTGGCCATCTGTGACCAGGTGGAAGATCCGGCCACGGCCAAGGGCCTGGTTGACCGGGAGGTGGTCAAGGTCCTGACCCCCGGTACCCTGATCGACCCCGATTCCCTGGAGGCCAAAGCCTTTCACTACATATGTGCCGTCTGCCAGATCAGCAATGCCTTTGGCCTGGCGGCCTGCGACCTCTCCTCCGGCCGCTTTGAGACAACCGAGATGCTGTCGGCCAAGTCCGAGTCCCAGCTCTTCGATGAAATAGCCCGCCTGAAGCCGGCCGAATTCATTGTCAACCAGGCTTTTTCTGCCAATAAACGCTTCCAGGCCTATGTCCAGGCCCAGCAGGTGACCTTTACCATACTGGATGATGGGGATTTCTCCCTGGACCAGGCCCGTAAGAGGGGCTTGGCCTTCCCCGATTCAGAGCTGGTCTGGCCCCGGGCCTCCACCGCTCTATTGACCTATCTGGAAAACACACAAAAGATGGCAGCCAGCCAGATCAGGGATATAAAGCCCTATATCCTCCGTGATTATATGCTCCTGGACCGGTCCAGCCGGGCCAATCTGGAGCTGACCGAGACCCTCAGGGACCGTAAGAGACGGGGCAGTCTCCTCTGGGCCCTGGACCGGACCAGGACGGCCATGGGCAGCCGCCTCCTTCGGGCCTGGCTGGAACAACCCCTGGTCGACCGGGAGCGGATCCTGGAGCGTCAGGACTCTGTCGCCAGCCTCCTGGAAGACTTCATGGGCCGTCAGTCCTTGCAGGAGGCCCTGACAGGCCTTTACGACATTGAACGCTTGTCAGGCAGGATTGCTTCATCCAGCGTGACGCCACGCGATTTAGTGGCCTTACGGGGCGTTCTGGAGCGGCTTCCTGACCTCCGTAGTCGTTTACTGGCTCAAGGGGAGAAGGGATTGGTCCAACTGGGCCAATCCATTCACCAGCTTGACGATCTTTATGACCTGCTTGAAGCTGCCATCCGGGATGACCCACCCCTCCTGATCACGGAAGGGGGCATTTTCAAACCTGGCTTCAATGCAGACCTGGACCTGCTGGTCGATGCCACAGAGCACGGCCGGGACCATATCCTGGCCCTGGAGGCCAAGGAGCGGGAGGCGACGGGGATCAAGAACCTCAAGGCCGGCTTCAACCGGGTCTTTGGCTACTATTATGAGGTTTCCCGGGGCCAGCTTGACAAGGTGCCCGATCATTTCACCCGCAAGCAGACCCTGGTCAATTCCGAGCGCTTTATTACCGAGGAACTGAAGGAGAAAGAAGATACTATCCTGGGCGCCGAGCAAAAGCGAAAGACCTTGGAATACGAGCTTTTCAGTCAAATACGCCAGGATCTGGCCGGCCGCTTGCCTGCCCTCCAGGAGACAGCCGGGGCTTTAGCACGCCTGGATGTCTTCTTGTCCCTGGCTGACCTGGCCGATCGTCAGAACTACTGCCGGCCCCAAATATTCCAGGACCGGCGCCTGATCATCAAGGGGGGACGGCATGCCGTGGTCGAGCAGATCCTGGCCAGTGACCAGTCCTTTGTGGCCAATGATCTGGATCTGGGCGGGGAGGACCGTCGGGCCATGATCCTGACCGGGCCCAATATGTCGGGCAAGTCGACCTATATGCGGCAGACGGCCATCATTGTCCTACTGGCTCAGATGGGTGCCTATGTACCGGCAGACCAGGCAGAGATCGGCCTGGTGGACCGGATCATGACCCGGGTTGGCGCCTCCGATGACCTGGCCGGTGGCCAGTCCACCTTCATGGTGGAGATGACCGAAGTGGCTGCTATCCTGGACCAGGCAAGCCCGGACAGCCTCCTCATCCTGGATGAGATCGGCCGGGGGACGGGGACAGCCGATGGGCTTTCCATCGCCTGGTCGGTCATGGAATACATTGCAGATCCGACCCTTCTGGGAGCCAGGGCCCTGTTTGCCACCCATTATCATGAGCTGGTGGAACTGGCTGATCGCTTGCCCGGTGTTTTCAACTGCCATGTGGATGTCTCTGAAAAGGAAGGAGAGATCATCTTCCTCCATCAGGTCAAGCCGGGCGGGACCAGTGAAAGCTATGGGATCGACGTGGCTAAACTGGCCGGTGTCCCCGAGTCGGTAGTCGACCGGGCCCGGGAAATCATGGCCCACCTGGAGGGATCTGGCCGGGACAAGCGCAAGCTTGTCAGGCAGCGGTCCCGGACCATGGACGGCCAGCAGGATCTTTTCAGCGGCGCCCAGTCGGTCCGGACGGCCGATGAGATCATCAGCCGGCTGGAGACTGCCGACATCGACAACATGAGGCCTGTGGAAGCCTTTGGCCTCCTCATGGATCTCAAGAATCTGGCCGAGAAGAGGCAAAGATTTAACAAGCAGGAGAGGGAGGAAGGGGAGAGCCATGGCCTTGATTCATAAACTGGACAAGCAGACCATCAATGCCATTGCCGCCGGCGAAGTCATCGAAAGACCGGCCTCGGTAGCCAAGGAGCTGATCGACAATGCCCTGGATGCCGGTGCCTCCATCATCCGCCTGGCCCTGGAAAACGGGGGGATCAAGCAACTCTCCTGCCTGGACAATGGTCGGGGCATGTCCCGGGAGGACGCCCGCCTTTCCATTGAAAGTCATGCCACCAGCAAGCTGACCAAGACGGAGGATCTTTTTAATATCGATACCATGGGCTTTCGAGGGGAGGCCCTGCCTTCCATTGCCTCGGTCTCCCAGTTGGAAGTCCGGACCCGCCGCCTGGAAGATGAGGAAGGAACCCGCATACTTGTTGAGGGCGGGGAGCTGATTGAAGAAGGCCCCTATGGCATGGCCCCCGGCAGCCAGATCATCTGCCGGCAACTTTTCTATAATATGCCGGCCCGCTACAAATTCTTGAAATCCGATGCCGCTGAGACCGGGGCCGTAGCTGATATCACCGGCAAGATTGCCCTGGCCCGGCCGGACGTCTCCTTTCGGCTGGAGAGACTGAATGATGGCAAGGAGCTCCTTTATACGCCTGGTGACAATGATCTTTTGAGTGCCATCTATGTCATCTACGGCCAGGAGGCCGCAGGCCAGATGATGCCGGTGGCCCTGGAAGAGGGCCCTGTCCGCATAGCCGGCTACATGACCGGTCCCCAGGCTGCCCGCCATAACCGGGCCCGCCAGGTCTTCCTGATCAATGGCCGGGTTATCCAGTCGCCTGTCTTGAGGGCGGCCGTGGATGAGGCCTGTAAGACCTGGTTCATGAAGGGTCGCTTCAGCCAGCTAGTCTTGAATCTCAAGATTCCCGGCAATCTTTTGGATGTCAATGTCCACCCCCAAAAGATCCAGGTCCGCTTCTGGGATGACCGGGCAGTCTTCCGTTCGGTCTACCAGGCCGTCCGGGCGGCTTTGGAGGGGGGAGGCAGGATCATCCAGGTGGATAAGACTCCTGAAGAAAGGCCCCAGGAAGCCAGCACACAGTTGGCCTTTTCCAGCCAGGAAAAGATCCAAACCCCAAGCCAAATCCACTATGACCGCCCAGCCCCGGAGCCTGTCCAGATGGAAGAGGCAAGCAGCCCTGCCATTCCAGCTCAAGACCAAAGCCCAAGGACCGATCCCATCACCCAAGTCGTCTCAAAAGCCAGAGACATGGACCTGGAAAAACTATTGGAAGCCCGCCTGATCGGCACCCTCCTGGATACCTATATCCTCCTTGACGACGGCCAGTCCCTGATCCTGATTGACCAGCATGCTGCCCATGAGCGGGTCCTTTACGAAGAACTCCTGAAAAAGCGGGAGGAAAAAGGACAGACTCCCGTCAGAGGCCAGACCCTCCTCCTGCCGGTCCGCCTGGAAGTCAGCCAGGCTGAGATGGCCCTCCTGGAAGAGGAAGCCTCTTATTTCCAGCAACTGGGCTTTGACTTTGAACCCTTTGGAGGCGGATCCATTGCCCTCAGGACCGTCCCCATGACCCGGGCTGATGGCCGGCCTGCCCTGGAACCTGCCACCGCCTTTCGCGCTGCCTTGGACGCCCTGGCCGCTGCCCGGCAGACGGGAAGTGTCCTGGATGACAGTGAGGTCCTGCACCTTATGGCCTGTAAGGCGGCCGTCAAGGCCCAGGACCGGCTTTCGGACCATGAGATCACTATCCTGATCAAGCGCCTGGTCCAGCTGACCAACCCCTTCCACTGTCCCCATGGGCGGCCCGTAGCCCTCCGGCTCAGCCGGGAGGATATTGAAAAGCGTTTTGGGAGAATCGTCTAGATGCCAGACCGTCAGGATCCAGCCCGCCTTTTTCGCTCGTCGGATCCCGACGCCCTCTACGGGCAGCTTTTAAAAGATCTGGAAAAAGACAAGGCAGCCATCCCGGTCATCACAGGGCCTACGGCCTCTGGCAAGTCCTCCCTGGCCATGAGGCTGGCTCAGGAGAGGGGAGGGGAGATCATCTCCTGCGATGCCATGCAGGTCTACAGGGGCTTTGACATCGGAACCGCCAAGCCGGATACCCGGGATCAGCTGGCCGTCAAACACCATATGCTGGATATCCTGGAGCCATGCCAGACCATGACCGTGGCCGCTTTTACCCGCCAGGCCAGTGACCTGATTCAAGCCCTTCTGGATCAGGGGATCAAGCCCATCCTTTGCGGGGGCAGCGTCCAGTATGTATCTGCCCTCTTGGACGGACTCATCTTCATTGATATTCCACCGGATCCAGCCCTGAGACGGCAGATCGCCCAGGAAATCGAAGCCAGAGGCCTGGAAGCCTCATGGCGGATGATCGCCCAGATGGATCCCCAGGCAGCTAGAACCATTGATCCGGCTGACCGCCGGCGCCTGGGACGCTTCTTTGAGATTTACCAGCAGACCGGCCTGACCAAGACAGAACTCAACCGCCGGTCCAGGGAGAGAGGGCCTGCCTTTCTCTTTTCTTCCTTCTGGCTGGATCGGTCACCCCGGGAGGCCCTATACCAGGTCATCAATGACCGGGTGGAGACCATGTGGGAGAGGGGGCTGAAGCTGGAGGTCAAGGCCCTGATGGACCGTCATCCCGACTATGGCTCCTGTCCGGCCTTTCGGGGCATCGGTTACCGGGAGATGGTGGACCACTTGGAAGGCCGCCTGGATGAGGGGGAGGCCAAGGCTCTCATGGCCCGCTCAACCCGCCGCTATGCCAAACGCCAGCAGACCTGGCTTCGCAAACGCCAGGATTTGAGCGTCCTCTTATACCAGATATCTGATTAAAAGATCAATTTTGATTCCAACGAAATTTTAAGATCCGTCTGACGTTATCCTGATAGGGCATCTTAAGGGTTGTCATTTCGGAAAGGCTAAGGAGGCTGATATGGAGTATTACGACCCTAAGGAAAGGACCCCCTTGAAAAAGACGGCCAATTCCCAGACCTTGCGTCTTCAGGAAACCTTTCTCAACCATTGCAGGCGGGAGAAAATCAATGTCATCATTCAATTATTTGATCAGTCGATTGTGGAAGGTCTGATCGTGG
Organism: uncultured Mageeibacillus sp.; assembly: GCA_964553675.1. GTDB lineage: Bacteria > Bacillota > Clostridia > Saccharofermentanales > DTU023 > UBA4923. The sequence continues at coordinate 21,955 of CAZKLG010000025.1, forward strand.
GTTTCGATCAGGAATCCATCATCGTCGCTGCCCGAGGGACCCAGCAGCTCCTCTACAAGGCTTCTGTCGTCTGTATCAAACCCTTTGAGGATCTCCACCTGATCTTCAATGATGCCCGTCGAAAATCCCGGACAGGGGTGGCCTATCCCAGGATCATGTCCCACTGATCACAGGTCCATGCGCAAAAGTCCCCGGACCACACCCAGGATCATGGTACCCTCACGGTCAAGGGGGATATCCTGGTAAAGGTCATTTTCCGGGTGCAAATAGTAGTGACCCTGGCCATCTCTTTTCAGTGTCTTGACTGTGGCCTCGTCATCCAGGAGGGCGACAACAATCTCTCCGTCATCTGCAATGCTTTGCTTTTCAATGATGACGATGTCCCCATCCAGGATGGCAGCCCCGGTCATGCTGTCGCCTTCAATCCGAAGGGCAAAGACCGAATCCGGATCCTGACGGATAGGGAAGGGGAGGGTCAGCATACGCTCAATATTCTCGGTCGCCAGGATGGGCTTGCCGGCCGTGACGGTTCCCAGGAGGGGAATGGTCTGTCCGGCCTCGGCTTCCAGGGCTGGTACCCGGATGGACCGCCTCTTGCCGGGGTCCATGACGATACGGCCCTCATCTGCCAGGCGTTTCAGGTGGCTATAGACTGTCGAGGTGGATCTCAAGCCCACTCCCTGACCGATATCCCGGACGGAAGGGGCAAAGGCGTTCTCTTTAATATAATCACAGATAAACTCATAAACAGCGTCCAGGGTTTCTTCTACATTGGCCCGGGTAAAGGGGTAGGTTTCTTTGGTGTTCATGAATTCCTCCAAAAGCTCATGGTCTTTACCTTTATTGTCATAGTCATCATAACAAAACATTTGTTCAGTATCAAGGGGATTGATAAAGAGGGGAGAAGGGCCTAATATGCTAAAATAGAGCATCGAAGGAGACTTGCCCATGCAGGATCAAAGACCCAAAATCCGCATACCTGCCCAAAGGCAAAATGAAGCCAGGCCGCCCCAAGGCCGGGGTGATTTGGTCCGCCCACAAGATGAAACATCTAACCTTCGAATGAACCGGACCCAGACCTTTTTGTCCAAATACTATCAACCAGTCCGGGGCAGCATCCAGGAAGACAGCCGGACCGGCCATCGTATCTACCGGCTCAAGGGCTATACCACCATCGATAAAATCAATCGCAAGTTTCAACAGGAGAGACATCAAAGGACCCTGCGCAATATCCTGACCTTCATCATGATCGTCATCCTCCTGATCATTCTCTTTGCCATCTATAATCCTTTTACCAACATCGATGAACTAAAAAAGATCACAGGCGAGAACAGCTACTACAAAAAGCAGCATGAAACTGAGACTGAGCCTTTCACCCTGGGATTTCCTCAAAAGAGTAAATAAGGACTGCTCCAGGATCCTTTTAAAAGATCCCAAAGATAGCCCAGGTCATCTGACAACTTTTAAAAGAGCCCTTTAGCGGCTCTTTTTACAAAGCAGCAGATAAGACAGGAAAATTGTAAAAGAGAGGAACCTCAGATAAATTTTGACTGAAGCAAGAAGATGGAATGCACCAGGATCCATTTAAAGGTTCCCCAAGAGAGACCAGGTCATAAGAGAACTTTTAAAAAGGCCTATAGAAGAGGCCTTCCATGAAATAAGCCATCTTTCATACCAAATAGTGGATTCCTGGAAAAAGAACCTATCGTACTTCGTAAAATTTATATTTTACGAAGTACGCTTTCCCAATCCCTAACCCATCATCCGGCCTTCCAGGATCTTCAAAATGTCAGTCCGCTCCTCTTCCGCCTTCATGGAGGCCAAAAGATTGATAGCAATCCGACCTCCTCTGTCCATATTATGGGAGCCGGCTAAAACAAATATTTCCTTTTCGCCCAGCTGAGGCAGTAAACCTTCTATGGCAGCGGTCAGTTCCGGCACATAGGTAATGTCGTATCCTGCTGCCAAGAGATCCCCCATGACAGCATCAAATTCTTCCGGGTGCACTACATCACGTTCACGAGCTACATCCACACTATTGGTGACAATGAAGGTCTTCCACTTGATCTTGTCCCGAAAGAGGGCAAACTGAGCGGCCACTTCCCGGTTGACCTCCACCCCCCGGTTACCCCGAACAGC
>CAZKLG010000026.1:0-16481 GCA_964553675.1 uncultured Mageeibacillus sp.
ACGAACTCAACCCCATGTTGGGCCACCGGGGCTGCCGTCTGGCGGTCTCCTATCCAGAAATCGCTGAAATGCAGACAGAGGCCATCATCGGCGCTGCCCTCCAGGCGCAAAGTGAGGGCATCAAGGTCCTGCCCGAGATCATGGTCCCCCTGATTGCCGAGGTCAAGGAACTGGCCTATCTGAACGGCTTCATCAAGTCCACAGCAGATCGTCTGATCAAGGAATCCGGCCAGGCTCTCAAGTATTGGGTCGGCACCATGATCGAGATCCCCCGGGCCTGCCTGACTGCTGACCAGGTGGCTGAAGAGGCTGATTTCTTCAGCTTTGGTACCAATGACCTGACCCAGATGACCTACGGCCTTTCCCGCGACGATGCCGGCAAAATCCTGGAGACCTACTACCAGGTGGGCATCTTCGAGGTGGACCCCACTGCCCAGCTTGACCGGGTAGGTGTGGGAGCCCTCATGCGGACGGCGGTGGAACTAGGCCGCAAGACCAAACCCGATCTTGAATTGGGTATCTGTGGCGAACACGGCGGTGATCCTTCCTCCGTTGAGTTCTGCCAGATCGTGGGCCTGGACTATGTGTCCTGCTCACCCTATCGTGTCCCGATTGCCAGGCTTTCAGCCGCCCAGTCGGCCCTCAGATATCCGCGCAAGAAGTAGCTGCTTTATGACTTGGGGGCGGTTCGGGGACAAGTGCCAGGCACATCCCCGGACCGCCCTTTTCATCTAATCGGTTTGAGGTTTGAGGAGGTGGCCAGGTGGAGATAGAGCAGGTAAAGACAGACAGACGGATCCCTGAGCTGGATTTTTTGAGAGGCTGTGCCCTCATCCTCATGATGTTCCACCATACCCTGGGTGATCTTTATGATTTCTATCATGTCCAGGCTGTGGCCTTCCAGCACGATTACTGGTTCTACTATATCGGCAGGCCCCTGGTCCTGACCGTCTTTTTGACGGTATCAGGCATCAGTTCCCGTTTTTCCCGAAACAGTATGCGGCGGGGTATCCGCATGGTCATCTTCAGTATTGCGGCTACGGCCCTCAGCATCTTTGTCGATGGCATGGCGGGGACAGGCCTTCTTCTTTTCAATGTCATCCATGTGGTTGCCTTTTCCACAGTAGCCTATGCCCTGATCGAAAAACTGGCCCAAAAAGCCGGCTGGATTCCAGGGCCGGGGGCGATGGAAAGACCAGACCAGGACTACCAGCCCCACCTCTTTGCGGGCTTTCTCATTATCCTGGGCGTCCTTGGGGTCTTTACCGCTTCCATGATCGACCCCATCCTGCCCGCTATGTCCAAGAACCCCTTGCTGATTGTCCTGGGATCGGCGGCCCAGGGCGTCCACCAGCTGGATCAGATGCCCCTTTTCCCCTGGATCGGTTTCTTCCTGGTGGGAGGGGCCCTGGGTCAAACCCTTTATGCCCCGGGCCTGCCCCTGACCCCGACCGAGGGCCGCTTCTACCGTTGGGCCCGGCCCATACGCTTTCTTGGCCGCCACTCCCTTTGGGTCTATTTCGCCCATCAGCCCATCATTCTCTTCATCCTCTGGCTGCTCAACAAGGTGGGTGTCTTTGCCTGATCTTGGCGGAAGCGTCAGGCTGCATGCCCTGGGCCATGAAGAGCTGGCCGCCCTGTCGGATGTCATGCGGGCTTTTTTTGGCAATCTGTCCCGGTCCAGCGACCATGAACTGGTCTCAAGCTGGCGGGAAGATCTCCATATAGAGTCCCGGGTTGAGCCGGCCATAGGCCGCCAGGCCGCCAGGGAAGCTTCAAGGAGCGGTCAGTCGGACAGGATGATTACTGTCTCCACCCAGCTGCAAAGATCAGATCAAGGGCTGAGGGAGACCATCCCCCTCCATGAGATCAGGCGTATACTCAAACGCCAACTCTATCATCTGCTATCCCAGGAAACGGGCATCCACTTCCCCTGGGGTTCCCTGACAGGTGTCCGGCCAAGCCAGATTGCCCTGGAGGTCCTGAAGCGCCGGGGGGCAAGGGGGGCACTGGAGGAGCTGGTGGATGACTGGCGGCTCTTTCCTGAAAAAGCCCGCTTGATCCTGGAGACTGCCCAGGCAGAAGAAAGTCTGCTCTCCCGCTTCGAAGCTGACGATTGCCTCCTCTATGTGGGTTTACCCTTTTGCCCTTCCCGCTGCCTCTACTGCAGCTTCATCACCCAAGACGCCGGCCGGCAATCAGGCAGCCTAAAGCCCTATGTCCAGGCTGTCATCCGGGAGGCCCAAGGAGTCTTCAGGCCCGACTTTGATAAAAAAGTCCGGGCCATCTACTACGGGGGCGGTACGCCAACGGCCCTGCCTGCCTCCCTGCTCAAACCCTACATGGAGGCCGTCATCAAGGCCGCTCCCCTGGCCTCAGAGCCTGAGATGACCATGGAGGCCGGCCGGCCTGATACCATCGACAAAGAGAAACTGGACCTGATCCGCCGGGCAGGTTTCCACAGGCTCTGCATCAATCCTCAGACCATGCTGGATGAGACTCTAAAGCGGATTGGCAGACATCACAGCAGGCAGCAGACGCTGGAGGCATTTCGCCTGGCCCGCTCCATGGGCTTTGATGACATCAACATGGACCTGATCGCCGGCCTGCCGGGAGAAGAGGGCCCTGATTTGATCCAGTCCCTGAAAGAAGTGATTGAACTGGGTCCCGAGCACATAACCCTCCACAGTCTGGCCGTGAAAAAAGGCTCCTACCTGGACCGTCTCCTCCTTGACCGGGACCTTCTCCTGCCCGACCCCCGCTTGATTGAGGCGGTCCAGGAAGCCCAGGATCTCCTGGTCCGCCATGGCTACCGGCCCTATTATCTTTACAAACAAAAAAATTGCCGATCAGGCCTGGAGAATACAGGCTTTACCCGCAAGGAGGGCTCTCTTTACAATGTAGGCATGATGAGTGACCAGGTCCCGGTGGTGGGGCTGGGCTCCGGCTCCACCTCCAAGATCATCCTGGAGCAGACGGCAAAAAGACTCCATAACCCCAAGGATCTTCTGGTCTACATGGACCGGCTGGATCAGCAGATCGAGGACAAAAGCGCTTTATTTGCCTCCACTTCCCCCCATCCGGATAAGTAGGACATCGGGGCGGGCAAAGAAACGGGCATGGATGTGGACCGTCCCCATGCCAGCGCTGACGATCATGGTCAGTTTATCGTTCAGCTGATAAAGGCCCCGCCAATAAGACTTGCCCCCGGGCGGCCGGATCAGGGGTAGGCCAAAGAGGGTGACCTGGCCATGATGGGAATGACCGGCCAGAACCAGGCCCGGACCCGACCAGGGCATAGTCAGGGGAAAAAAATCAGATTCATGAATAAGAAAGAGGGCAAAGGGCAGATCGGCGCCCTTTTTTATTGGAGCCATCATCTCTCCGGCATCAAAGACAGGCTGATCGTGGTGGCTGTCGGCAAAGGCCCAGGCGGGAAGTCCCGGCAGGGGCAGGACCTGGTTCTCCAGGACTTTGAAACCCGAGGCTTCCAAAACCTCATTCACCCAGAGGCGGAAGCGGGGGGCCTCTACATCATGGTTGCCGTAGATGGCCCACTTGCCCAGAGGCGCCTCCAGCGACCCCAGCGCTTCACTGACCATTTCCTTGAAAGCCGGATCCCAAAGGGGGGTGGCCTCTTCAACCAGGTCACCCCCAAAGAGGATGACATCGGCCTCCTGGGCCTGGATGGCCCGCATTTGACCCGCCAGCCGCCTGGGGCTGCTTTTTTTTCCCACATGAAGATCGGAAAAAAAGAGGATCTTACGGCCCCGGAAGGGATGATCCTCAGGCAGGGGGATATCGTAGACCTTGCTTTTGATCCAGGAAGGCTCCAAAAAGAAGCCATAGAGGAGGCAGAGGAGGCCGGCAGCAGCCAGAAAAAGAAGGATGATCAAGGTCAGGCTCATGGAAGTCAGATTACAGGATAGGGGGGCCCATCCGCAAGATGGGTCCGAACATGAAAAGCCCGGGCGGGGAGCCCGGGCCATTTCAAGACAGAGGATTGCTTGACTGGATTAGGAAGCTGCACCTTAACCGAGCAAGGCGAACTTCAGGATAAAGGCCAGAGCCAGCGCATACATGAGCGGGCTGATCTTCTTGTGTTTACCAACCAGGAGGTTGATGACGACGTAGAAGATGATGCCGAACATGATGCCGTGGGAGATGCTGTAGAAGAAAGGCATCGCAAAGAGGGCAACGTAGGCAGGCAAGGCTTCTGAGATGTCATTGAAATCAACCTTGAGGATGGCAGACAGCATGAGGAAGCCGACATAGATGAGGGCTGCTGACGTGGCGAAGGAAGGAATCGAGATGAAGATGGGTGACAGGATAATGGCCAGGAGGAAGAGGACGCCCGTTGTCAGGGCCGTCAGTCCCGTCCGGCCGCCTTCTGCGACCCCTGCTGCACTCTCGACATAGGTGGTGACTGTGGAGGTTCCTGCAACGGCGCCGACGGTGGTACCGATGGCATCGGCCATGAGGGCACCGCGGATTTCAGGCAGTTGTCCTTTCTCATCCAGCATGTCGGCCTTGTCCGCAACACCGATCAGGGTGCCCAGGGTGTCAAAGATGTCGACAAAGAGGAAGGAGAACAAGATGATCAGGAAGTCCGGAATATTAAAGTTGGCAAAGGCAGTTGAACTGAATGCCTGGCCAAAGATTGAGCCGAATCCGGCAAAGTCGGGCAGACCCCAGTGGGGATAGAGGGAGAAGAGCCCTGCTTCCGGGTTGGGGACATAGAGTCCAGCCGCCTGCAGGATGATCCCCAGGATCCAGACAGCGAACATGCCGATCAACATGGAGCCCTTGATATTCTTGTAGGCCAGGACGCCGATGATGATGACGCCCAGGAGGGTCAGAAGGGACAGGAGGCCGACGCCGGCCATCTCGTCCTTGAAGCAGACCAGGTCGACCAGGGTGGCCGGGCTGGCCTGGACCAGGCCTGAGTTTTGAAGTCCGATAAAGGCGATGAAGAGGCCGATACCGGCACCAACCGCATGTTTAAGTGACAGCGGGATGGCATTGAAGATGGCTTCGCGGACATTGGTCAAGGAAAGGACAATGAAGACCAGGCCTTCGACAAAGACCGCAAAGAGGGCGAACTGCCAGGAATAGCCCATGCTCAGGACGACTGTGAAGGCGAAATAGGCGTTGAGGCCCATGCCGGGCGCCAGGGCGAAAGGCAGGTTGGCCATGAAGGCCATACAAATACAGGCAATGGCTGATGAGAGGGCCGTCGCAATCAGGACGCCTCCCGGGTTCATGCCCGTGACGCTCAAAATATCAGGGTTGACCGCCAGGATGTAGGCCATGGTCATAAAAGTGGTTAGACCAGCAGCCAATTCTCCTTTTACGGTTACACCGCGTTCTTTGAGCTTAAACGATTTTTCCAACATAAAAAAACCTCCTCAAATGTTCCTCTGTAGAGTCAATCTCCAGTCACAAACTAGCACTTATATGTGAATATATCATGAACACAGTGGCCGGAAAGGCCCATATACCAGGCAATCCTACCAGTCAGCCGGGCCTGGCATCCGGCCCTTATCATTGACACAAAGCAGGCCCTGACCCTATAATCATTTGGATATTGGTCTGTCTGCAGTCCCTGATCTTCATCCCATCCAAGGTCGGACGCCAGGCGACGACAAGGAGAACACCAGGCATGTATGAAAAAGTAGACAGCGGTCTCAATTTTGTCCCCCGAGAAGAAGCCATCCTAAAATTTTGGCAAGACCAGGATATCTTTGGCAAGTCCATGCAAAAGCGGGAAGGATCCCCCATTTATTCCTTCTATGACGGTCCGCCCACTGCCAATGGCATGCCCCACGCCGGCCACGTTTTGACCCGGGTCATCAAGGATCTGATTCCCCGCTACCGGACCATGAAGGGCTACTATGTCCCCCGGAAGGCCGGTTGGGATACCCATGGACTCCCGGTTGAACTGGAAGTCGAAAAGAGACTGGGTTTGGATGGCAAGGAACAAATCGAAGCCTATGGTGTGGAAGCCTTTATCCAGGAATGTAAGAAATCTGTTTGGAAATATAAGGGTGAATGGGAGGAGATGTCTGAGCGGATCGGTTTTTGGGCCGATATGGACAACCCCTATGTCACCTATGAAAATGACTATATCGAATCGGTCTGGTGGTCCCTGCGGCAGATCTGGGACAAGGATCTGATTTATAAGGGCCACAAGGTGGTGCCCTATTGTCCCCGCTGCGGGACTTCCCTGTCCAGCCATGAGGTAGCCCAAGGCTACAAGGAGATCACGGAGCGGTCGGTCTATGTGCGTTTTCGCTCCAAGGAGGATCCCAACACCTACTTTGCGGTCTGGACCACCACCCCCTGGACCCTGCCCTCCAACCTGGCCCTCTGTGTCAACGCCCAGGAGGCCTATGTCCTCTGTGAAGTCGATTCGGAACCCGACGGCAGGGAGGGAAATCCCCGCTACATCATCGCCAAGGATCTTTACAAGGAGGTTCTGGGTGAGGATGCCCGGGTCCTGGAAAGCTACCAGGGCAGCCAGCTGGTGGGAAAAGAGTACCTGCCCCTCTACCCCTTTGGCCTGGAGACCGTAGAGGCCTCAGGCAAGAAGGCCTACTATGTCGTGGCCGACCCCTATGTCACCCTGACTGATGGGACGGGAATCGTCCATATTGCCCCTGCCTTTGGTGAAGATGACGCCCGGATCGGCCGGGCCAATGACCTGCCCGTGGTCCAGTTTGTAGCCGAGGACGGAACCATGACCCGGGAGGTGGAAGGATTTCAGGGTGTCTTTGTCAAGGATGCTGACCAGGGCTTGGTGGACATCTTGAAGGAGGAAGGGCTCCTGCTCTTTGAGAAGGATGCGACCCATACCTATCCCTTCTGCTGGCGTTGTGACACCCCTCTGATCTACTATGCCCGGTCAGCCTGGTTTATTGAGATGACCCGGCTGAGAGACCAGCTCCTGGCCAATAATGAGAAAATCAACTGGATCCCGGGCCATATCGGGCCGGGCCGCTTTGGCCATTTCCTGGAGTCGGTCATCGACTGGTGTATCTCCCGGGAACGCTATTGGGGGACCCCCCTGCCGGTTTGGGAATGTGAGGCCTGTGACAAGCGCCACATGGTCGGTTCCATCCAGGAACTCAAGGCCATGTCGCCTGACTGTCCGGATGACATTGAGCTCCACAAGCCCATGATCGACCGGGTCCACCTGACCTGCCCCGACTGCCGGGGGCAGATGACCCGGGTGCCGGAAGTCATCGACGGCTGGTACGATTCGGGTGCCATGCCCTTTGCCCAGTATCATTATCCCTTTGAAAATGAAGACCTGGCCCTGGAACGGATGCCGGCCGACTTCATCTCGGAAGCCATCGACCAGACCCGGGGCTGGTTCTACAGCCTTCACGCCATCAGCACCGCTCTCTTTGACCGGGAGGCCTACAAGACCTGTCTGGTCCTGGGCCATGTCCTGGATAAGGAGGGCGTCAAGATGTCCAAGCATCTGGGCAACATTGTGGAACCGGGCCGGATCCTGGACCTGGAAGGGGCCGATGCCATGCGCTGGATGTTCTGTTCAGGCAGCCAGCCCTGGTTGTCTGCCCGTTTTTCCGAGGACTCGGTCAATGAGGCCAAGCGCCGTTTCATGGGGACCTTCTGGAACACCTACGCCTTCTTTGTCCTTTATGCCAACATCGATCAGTTCAAACGGTCTGACTATGAGGATTTCCCGGTAGACGACTATAAGACGGTCATGGACCGCTGGATCGAAAGCCGCCTCCATTCCCTGATCAAGGAAGTGGACCAGCGCCTGGAGGCCTGTGACATCACGACCGCCGCCCGGGCCCTGGAAGCCTTCGTTGAAGATCTGTCCAACTGGTATGTCCGCCGGTCCCGGGAACGCTATTGGGGACCCGATATGGACAGTGACAAGATCACCGCCTATGTGGTCCTCCATGACATCCTGGTGACCATGGCCCACCTGATCGCCCCCTTCACCCCCTTTATGGCAGAGACGGTCTACCAGAACCTGGTGGCCGGCCGCCTGCCGGGTGCCCGGGAAAGTGTGCACATGTGCGACTATCCCCAGGCGGATGAGAGCCGGATTGATGGTCAGCTGGAAAAGGATATGGACCTGGTCCTGGAGCTGGTCTCCCTGGGCCGGGCCGCCCGTAACAAGGCACAAATGAAGATCCGTCAACCCCTGTCAGAGCTTTTGCTGGTGGGGAGCCGGACACTTGAAGAAGATCTGTCCCATCTGATCCTGGATGAATTGAATATCAAGGAGCTGACCTACGAAGCGAATGACAGCCGCCTGCTTGACTACAGCTTCAAGCCCCAGCTCCGGACCCTGGGACGGCTCATGGGCGGAGACCTGCCCAAGGCCCGACCCATGATTGAGGCCCTGCCTGGCCGGGCTACCATGGAAGCCCTGGCAGGGGAGGGGGCCATCGAGCTGGATGTGGACGGGACCATCTATCGCTTATCCTGTGAAGATCTCCTGATTGAAGAGATTCCTGCCCCCGGTTATGCCATCGAAAGTGCGGGAGACCTCAAGCTGGCCCTGGTGACGACCCTGTCAGAGGACCTGGTCGAGGAAGGCCTGGTCAGGGAGATTGTCAGTAAAATCCAGACCATGCGCCGGTCTCAGGACTTCCAGGTAACCGACAGGATCCATCTTTATGTCAAGCGGGATGAATTCCAATCCCTCCTGGACCAGAAGGCCGACGCCATCATGTCGGACGTCCTGGCTGACCAGATGATCTTCTTTGAAGATGAAAAAGAGCTGCCAGCCGGGCTCCAGACCCAGGCCTGGGACATCAACGGACACGAGATGGTCTTCGCTGTCCTGGTCCCTTAAAGCGCTATGAAGGGGACTGGATCCAAAGGCAAAAAAGAGCCCCCTGGCGGGGCTCTTTCCCGCTTGACCCAAAGCGCCCTGATTGCTGCCTTTTACCTGGCCCTGACCCTGGCCACCTCGTTCATGAGTTTTTCTCTCCTTCAATTGAGGCTGGCAGAAGCCCTGACTGGCCTGCCGGCATTATTTCCATCGGCCATTCCCGGCCTTTTTCTGGGCTGCCTCCTGGCCAATCTTATGAATCCCCAGCCCCTGGGCCTGGTGGATATACTGGCTGGCAGCCTGGTGACCTTCCTGGCCGCCTTTTTGACCTGGCGGCTGGCCGCTCCCTGGCGACGGGGCCTGGCCCGGCAGCTGGAAGCAGGAGGTGCTCCTTCCAGGGGCCTGGCCCGCCTCCTGCCCGCCCTCATGGCGCCTATAGTGCTCAATGCCCTGATTGTCGGAAGCTATCTGCCCTTCCTGCTCCAGTCCGGCCGGCCCAGCCTGGCCGTCGTCGCGGCCAGTATAGGCTCCATCTTCATCTCCCAGTCCTTGGTCATTATGGGCCTGGGCCTCCCCCTGGTCCTGGCCTTGCGGCGGACACCCTGGGCCAAACGGGAATACCTGTCCCAAGGAGGTCCTGAATCGTGACCGATCATTCCCACTACTATGACCATGAACCCAGGGCCGGGCATGATCCCCAGGACATCCCTTTTCGCATGGAAGACCACGACTTTCTCTTTCGTACGGACAGGGCCGTCTTTTCCCGACGGCAGGTGGATCCGGGGACAGCATTACTTCTGGCCAGCTTCCTGAAAGAAGAAAAGGACAGGCCGGTCAAGTTGCTGGATCTGGGAACCGGAGTGGGTGTCATGGCCCTGGTCCTGGCCCGGCTCCGGCCTTCTTTTGAGCTGACCGGGATTGATGTCAATCGTCGTGCCCTGGACCTGGCCGCCTTCAATGCCCGCCGGGCCGGGCTTTCCCAAAGCGTTTCCTTTCTGGAATCAGATGGCATTCCCCAGGGCCTGGTTTTCGACCGGATCCTGTCCAACCCCCCCATCCGGGCAGGCAAGGAGACGGTCTACCGCCTTTTCAGGGAAGCCGCCCGAAGCTTATCCCCCCAGGGGGTCCTCTATCTGGTCATCCGGGTCAAGCAGGGGGCCGGTTCTGCCAAGCGGGAACTGGAGCGTTACTTTGGTCAGGTATCCACCCTGGCCCGTGCCAAGGGTTATCATGTCATTAAAGCCCAGCAAGTCATCAGGGAGGATTTGTCATGAATCATGAGATCCGGCCAGGTATAGCCATCACCGCCATCGGACAGGACAGCCATGCCTTCATGGAGGCGGATGCCCAAGGCCATGAGGGCCGGCCCTTGATCCTGGGCGGCCTTGTCATAGAGGGTGGACAGGCCCTGGCGGGTAACAGTGATGCAGATGTGGTCCTCCACGCCCTGACCAATGCCCTTTCGGGTCTGAGTGGCCAGCGGGTTCTGGGGGCTGTTGCAGATGATCTCTGTCAAAGGGGGATTGTGGACAGCCGGGCCTATGTCAGCTTGGCCCTGGCCTCCTTGAAGGGGATTCAGCTGACCCATCTGTCCTTTTCCATTGAAGCTCGAAAACCTCATCTGGCAGATTACATTGACAGGATGCGGGAAGCGATTGCCCGCCTGGTCGGCCTGCCTTTTGACCGTGTTGCCATCACGGCGACAAGCGGTGAGGGTCTGACGGCCTTCGGGCGGGGCCAGGGCATTGCCTGCACCTGTATCGCCTCTGCCTTGCTTGAACTTGACTGATCCCTTTTCTAGACAAAGCAGGAATCGAAGTATTCCTTCCAGGCTGCCAAAACCCTTTCCATTTCTCCCAGTTCACGATTGAGCCGGAAGAGCTCCAGGTCCAGTCCCTGACCTTCCAAGTCCAGGGATTGGGGGGCAGGTATCCGCCGGTAGACGTGAAGGAGGGCATAAGCCACCTTGCGAAAGTCGGCTTCCGGCAGGGCCCGGATACCATTGAAGAAATCTTTTCTCTTGTTAAGGACCAAGGCCGAGGGCAGGATGCTGATCATGCTCTCCAGATCACTCATTTGCCTTTGGCAGGAGTCGATCAGGATCTGGGGATTCCAGAGCCTGCGCCTGAAATGCCTTGTTTCCCGGTAGCGTTTCAGGCCTTCCTCGGTCAAAAAGCGGAAGGTCCTGCCACCAAAGCCGAAGATAGTAGCCGGGATAAGGAGGATAAAGGCAGTAGGGGAGCGGGAGACCAGGAAAAGCAGGAGGGCCATGACTAAAAAAAGCAAGGCAAAGACGAAAAAGCTCATCTTCAGGGCAGCTGTCAACTGGACCTTGATCAGGCCGCTGTCCTCAAAGCCCTCATGGACCTGTTTTTCAAAGCGTTGGGCCAATTCCCTGAAGTCAGGCCTACGGGCCGCTTCTCTCAATCTTTCGGGGGCCAGGACATGTTCGTAATCCTCGTCCCGGGAAAAGAGCCATTGGAGGATGAGGATCTCCCAGGCCGTAAAGGAAGAAAAATCATTGCGGGTTGGATATTTCCAGATAAAAATGTCGTCCAGCCATTCGATTTCCTTGCGGTTGATCAAGTGGAGGAGGGTGCCTAAAAGGAGATTGGAGCTGTCGGGCTGTGTCAGGGCCAGCTTGGCAGTCAGGGCAGGTGAACCTGTGGCCGCCCAGCAGGCAAAATCGGCTTCCAGGCGCCTGACCCAGCTGAGCTGAAGCAGGTAGAGAAGAAAGTAGATAAAAAGGCCGGCCAGGGCCAGGGGCAGGACAATCCGGGCTATCTGGTCACGGACAGAACCCAGGCGGGACAGGCGCTTATTCTGGGCCTGGGCCCGGTCGATCAAGGTGGACAGGCTGGCCGCCTCACTGGCTGGCAGGATGAGGGGGAAACAGGAGGCCGGACCGCTGAGGAAGATACCGATGCCCTCGATTTTGCGAAAACCCTGGTTGTCGACCAGGGAGATGACGCCCTCCTCGCTGGTATTCATGGTCAGGGGATGAATGGAGATGGGAATGAGCTGGTTGTCGTCGGATATACAAGACTGGGGCAGGGACAGGGTCCATCGCATGGTCTCGACCCGGGTCTCTGGACGGACGACCAGGAGAGGGCCTGAGATCAGGGCTTGGTTCTCCTTATGGACCACACCCCGGTTCCATTGGTAGGTGATCCGGAAGAGATAATCCCCGGAAAAGCGGGTCATCTTCATGTCAAGCCGGATCCGGTCGCTCTTGCGGACTGTTGTATAGGAAAAGGGCTGGGATTTCAGCTCATCGGCCTGGGGGACCTGGATGAATTTTTCCTCACCCTCAGCCGTTTTTTGGGCAAATTCAAACTTGACCAGATGGGGCTCCCCTTCCAGGGGAAAGATGAGGTCAAAGCTGATGGATCGCTTGGAACGGTGGAAGTGATAGGCCAGCGTTTCGGTAATGTCCACGGTGCCGTCCGTGTTGACGACCAGGTCGATATCGGCCTTTTCCACATAGTTTTCAGCCGCTTGATCGGCTGCCAGAAGAGGGGGGCCGGGCAGGAGGACCAAGGACAGGACAAGGGCAGTCATGACAGCCAGGACCCGGGGGTAAAGTTTTAAAAAAACATGTCCTTTCCACTGTCGCCTGTCGGTCACTTTCTCGCTCCTTGGTCAAAGATTATCCTTATACAGTTTATCACCCTTTGGAGAAGTCTTGAAAGGGGTCAAGTGTGCCGCCTATTTGACCTTGAAGCAAAAATCATTGTATACTGCTTGCGAACTGTGAATCCAAGCGGATTACTCAGACTCCACTGTGAGGGGAGGGATAAGGTTGACGGAGATTCGCGTTAAAGAAAATGAATCCCTGGACAGTGCGCTGAGACGTTTCAAGCGTTCCTGCGCTCGTTCCGGCGTGCTGGCTGAAGTCAGAAAGCGTGAGCACTACGAGAAACCCAGTGTCAAACGCAAGAAAAAGGCCGAAGCTGCCAGAAAGCGCAAGCGCTGATTTTTCAAGGACTTAAAGGAAGAGGTTCGTTGTCTTTATTGCGACGGACCTCTTTTCTTATGACTGGGGATAGAGGGGAAAGAACTTATGGCTGAAGACAAGTTCAAAAAAGAGATGCTGAGCTGGCTCCTGCCATCTCCCTGGCATTTGCGGGAATCACCCCCCGGGGCCCATAGCATGGATGTAGCCTCGCGGGTCCTGGCCGCCAGGGGCTTTGATGACCCTGAAAGCAGGCGTCTCCTCTTTGACCTTGGCCCTGATGATATACCCGATCCCTTCCTCTTTCGGGATATGGAGGCTGCCTGTCGTTTGGTGGAAAGCCTCTTAAAGGAAGATCAGCCCCGCCTTCTGATCTTCGGGGACTATGACGCAGACGGACTGACTGCTGCCAGCCTCTTGGCCCGCTATTTTGTAAACCGGGGCCTGGATCCCCTTATCTTGATCCCCGACCGCTTCGATGACGGCTATGGACTCTCTCCCGGCCTGGTTGAAGAGATCCAACTCCACCGCCCCCACCTGGTGATTACGGTGGATACGGGCAGTTCATCCCCGGATTCCGTCCTCCAGCTCATGGAAAAAGGAATCCAGGTCATCGTGACAGACCACCATCTGGCAACTGATGCTTTCGGGGTGACCGGTGCGCCTACCCTCAATCCCTCGGTGTCAGGTGAGACCTATCCCTATGACGACCTGTCGGGCGCGGGTGTCGCCCTCCTCCTGACCCTGGCCCTGGACAAGGCCCTGGGTCCTTCGCCACTCCCTTTACGCCAGAGTCTTTTTGCCCTGGCAGCCGTGGGGACTGTGGCAGATGTCGTGCCCCTGACGGGGGTCAACCGCATCATCGTCCGCCATGGCCTGGAGGTCTTCAAACAAGGGGCTCCGGAAGGTTTGAAGGCCATCGGGCGCAGTTCAGGCATAAAAGAGTCAGCGCCCTCGGCCAGGGATATTGCCTTTTCAATCGCCCCCCGGATGAATGCAGCAGGCCGTATGGGTGATGTCCGCCTGGCCCTGGACCTGCTTATGGAAGACGGGCCGGCCAGGGCCGATCAGCTGGCCGCCCAGTTGGATGAACTTAATCAGCAAAGGCGTTTGGTAGAACAAGAGGTCTTCAAGGAAGCCCTGGCAGGGGTCCTGGCAGAAGGGGATGGGCCGCCCCAGACCCTGGCCCTGGCCCGGGGCAAGGAATGGCATGCGGGCGTTTTGGGCATTGTCAGTTCACGCCTGGTGGATAAGTTGCAGGTTCCGGCCATCACGCTCAGTGAGGAAGAGGGGGTCCTGACCGGTTCTGCCCGCTCTTTTGGCTCCATTGACCTGATCCAGGCCATCAATTCAGCGGGCCATCTCCTGGATAAGTACGGGGGGCATGCAGGGGCGGCCGGCCTGACCCTGAAAGCCGACAAGTTGGAAGACTTTCGCCAGCTCATGATCCGTCATTTGGAGTCCCTGCCCCTGAAGGATCGTCAAAGCCCCCTCCTGGCAGATATTAAATTGATGGGTGAGGATTTGGACCTGGACCGGATCAGCCTGTTCGATGCCTTTGAACCGACGGGAAGCGGTTTTGAAAAACCCCTGGTCTGGTTGGATAATCTGACTGTGGAATCCCTGTCCCGGGTGGGTGACGGCCGCCATTTGAAGCTCCTTTTGCGGACGCCTGATCCCTCCATGCGGGTGGTGGAGGGACTCTTTTTCGGACGGGGCGATGAAAGCCACTTCTATCAGTCAGGGGATCTTGTCGATGTCATGGCTGTCCCCGAGATCAACAGCTGGCGGGAGAGGAAAAATGTTCAATTGAGACTCTTGGACCTGCGTCCCGCCGATCAGGACAGGGTCAATCAAATAGCCGTCCGGGCCTATGAGGACATTATCAATCTGGCCCAGGCAGATCTTGAGCCTGCCGGAGTTTGGAAATCAAGTCTGAATCAGGCCCTCTTTGCCCCCCTTTGGCTCTTGATCAGGGATCTGACAGCAGGAGGCCACAAGCCCATGACCTTTTTGCCTTCCCGTCTGGCCTGGCTCCTGTCACATCGCTATAATGGTGAGACAGGGCCGCTGGGGATCCTTCTGGCATTGAGACTCTTCAAGGATCGTGGTCTGATCGAGCTTTGGCCGCAGGAAGCGGAAACCTATACGCTGACCATCAACCGTCAAGGTGGACCAAGGCCGGCCCTGTCCGACTCTCCCTTGTGGGGAAAACTGGAGGCCTGGGGGATCCTCGTTCTATGACGGAAATCGTATACAGCCAAGAGCAGGAAGCCATCATGGCCCAGGTCGACAGGGACATGGATCTTTTTCTGGACAACTGGAAAAAATCGGCCCACCAGGAAGATGCCGGAGTCATTCCTCTTGCCTATGAGCTGGCGAAAAACGCCCATCGAACCCAATTTCGAGCGACCGGCGAACCCTATATCATTCATCCCTTTGCCGCCATGAATATCCTCTTCGAGCTGGGTATCGTCGATGAACATACCCTGGCTGCCGCCCTGGTCCATGATGTGGTCGAAGACACGGAGGTGACCCTGGCCGAGGTGGAGGAACTCCTGGGTAAGGACATCGCTGAATTGGTCGATGGCGTCACCAAATTGTCACGGATTTCCTATTCCTCCAAGGAGGAGATGCAGGCCCAGAATTTCCGCAAGATGTTCCTGGCCATGGCCCGGGACATCCGGGTGGTCCTGATCAAGCTGGCCGACCGCCTCCACAATATGCGGACCATGAAATTCAAGGAGCCGGACAAGCAGGTGGCAACGGCCCGGGAGACCCTGGATATCTATGCCCCCCTGGCGGCCCGCCTGGGTATCCACCGGATCAAGTGGGAGCTGGAAGACCTGAGTCTTCGTTATCTGGATCCCGATGCCTACTATGAGCTGGGGGGTATGCTGTCGCAAAGGCGGTCGGATCGGGAAGAGTATCTGAGCGAGATCACGGAAGAACTGACCCTCAAGATTGCGGCCATGGGGATTTCGGCTGAGATCGAAGGCAGGCCCAAACATTTTTACAGCATCTACCGGAAGATGAAGGTCCAGGACAAGCAGCTGGATGAGATCTACGACCTCTTTGCCACCCGGATTATCGTGCCCACAGTCAGCGAATGCTATGCCGTCCTGGGCCTGGTCCACGAGCTTTATAAGCCCATTCCCGGGCGTTTTCGCGACTACATCGCCATGCCCAAGAGCAATGGCTATCAATCCCTCCACACCACGGTTATAGGCCACCGGGGTATTCCCTTTGAAGTCCAGATCCGGACCGAGGAGATGCATCGGACGGCTGAATACGGGATCGCCGCCCACTGGCGTTACAAGGAAGGATCCACAGACAAGCGCAAGGATATTTTTGAGGTCCGGCTGTCCTGGCTCCGCCAGCTCCTCGAATGGCAAAGCGATATGAGCGATGCCCACGACTATATGGATGCCCTGAAAGAGGGTCTTTTACCTGAGGAGGTCTTCGTTTTCACTCCCATGGGCAAGGTGATCGCCCTGCCCTCAGGGGCTGTCCCTGTCGATTTTGCCTACCATATCCACTCTGACATCGGCAATTCCATGTATGGGGCCAAGGTCAACGGCCGCATGGTCTCCCTGACCTATGAGTTGAAAAATGGGGATATCGTTGAAGTCCTGACCTCCGACAAGGTGCGGGGACCTTCCCGGGACTGGCTCAATATCGTCAAGAGCTCTACAGCCCGCAACA
>CAZKLG010000026.1:16581-19883 GCA_964553675.1 uncultured Mageeibacillus sp.
CGGGGACCTTCCCGGGACTGGCTCAATATCGTCAAGAGCTCTACAGCCCGCAACAAGATCTCCTCCTGGTTCAAGAGGGAAAGACGGGATGAGAACATTGTCAGGGGCCGGGAACTCCTGGACAGGGAGATCCAGAAACTGGGCTTCAAGACTTCTGATCTTTTGAAAAAGGAGTATGTTGCCCCCATCCTCAAGCGCTATTCCATCGGCAGCCTGGATGATCTTCTGGCCGGGGTCGGCTATGGCGGCCTGCCCGCCGGCCGCGTGGTCCCCCGCCTGCGGGACGCCTATGTGACCTCCCTGCCCGAGGAGGAGAGGGTCAAGCTGGGCTACCGGGTCTCCAAGTCAGGCCAGGTCATCCACAATCCCACCAATATGCTGGTCAGCGAAGCCCTGATCCTGGATAAGACGCCCCTTAAAACGACAAAAAAGAAGAAGAAACCAAGTGAAATCCCGGTCAAGGTCAGGGGACTGGATAATGCCCTGGTCAAGATGTCCCGCTGCTGCAATCCTGTGCCCGGCGACCAGATTATTGGCTATGTGACCCGGGGCATGGGGGTAGCTGTCCATCGGATCGACTGCCCCAATATCCGCAATATCCTGGATTCTTTTGACCGGTCACCCGAGGATGCCGAAAGGGCCTCCCGCCTGATTGATGTCCTTTGGACCACTGAGGGCCAGGGATCCCACCGGACTTATCCGGTGGATATCCGCATCATTGCCCGGGACCGGACCAATCTTTTGGCCGAAATCTCGGCGGCCATTGCCGACGAGCAGGTGTCGGTCCAGTCAGCCCGCATCTCGTCGGCCCGGGATATTTCCGCCAATCTCCTGGTCACGGTTGATATCGAGAACCAGGAGCAATATGACCGCCTGGTTGGCCGGATTAAGGCCATAGACAGCGTGGTCAGCGTCTCCAGGGGTCATAACTAGCCTCAAATAGCCGTGACCGAGACCATGATGACCGGCCGGCGACGGCTGTATTCAAAGAGGGATTTTTGAATTTTATCGCGGACAGCCTCTGAGGTCATGTGGGTGGTCAGGGGCTTTTTCTTTTCCCAAAGTTCCCCGGCAATGTCCTTGACCTTCTTCTGGCAGAGGTCCACCACATGTTTCATTTCACTTTCATAAATGAATCCCTTGGCCTGGATGACCGGATCGCCATAGAGGCGGTTGGCCTGGGCATCGATGACCAGCATGACAGAGACAATGCCTTCTTCAGCCAGCCGTAAACGGTCATTGAGGACGTATTGGTCCACATCACCCATGCCGGAGCCGTCGATCAGGATGCCGGCCCCTTCGGTATAACCGGCAAAGTTGGCTGAGCCCTTCTGGTCAAATTCCAGGATATCCCCGTTCTTGAGGAGGATGATCTGGTCATGGGGGATGCCCATCATGCTGGCCAGTTCGGCGTGCCGGTAGAGCATGCGGAATTCACCGTGTGAGGGGATGAAGAATTTGGGACGGGTCAGGGTCAGGATCAGTTTCAGCTCATCCTGGCAGGCATGACCGGAGGCGTGGACATCCGACAGGGACTCGTGGATGACCTGGGCCCCCTTCATGAAGAGCTCGTTGACCACCCGGTAGATGGCTTCCTCATTGCCCGGGATCATACTGGAGGAGAGGATAACCGTATCCCCCTCCATGATTTCAGTGCTCCGGTGCTCGGAAAAGGCCAGGCGGGTCAGGGCCGACATAGGCTCTCCCTGGCTGCCGGTGGCCAGGATGACCACCTTCTCAGGCGGCAGGCTGTCCAGCTGCTGCATGTCGATGATGGTGGCGGGATCGTATTTGAGATAGCCCAGGCTCTTGGCCGCCTCAAAGACATTGAGCATGCTCCGCCCCAGGATCAGGACCTTGCGGTCGTGTTCCTCGGCGGTGGTGATGACCTGCTGGAGGCGGAAGATATTGGAGGAGAAGGTGGCCACAATGATCCGGCCCTCTGTCTCGGAAAAGATCTCCCGAAAAGCCTTGCCCACTTCCCGCTCGGACAGGGAATGGCCCGGCATTTCCGCATTGGTGCTTTCGGAAATTAAGGCCAGGACCCCATTGTTGCCGATTTCAGCGATCTTGCCCAGGTCGATGGGAGGGACCGAGGTGGGGGTGTAGTCCACCTTGAAGTCTCCGGTGAAGAAGACCGTGCCCACCGGGGTCGACAGGGCGATGGAGACCGCATCCGCAATGGAATGGTTGACATGGATGAAGTCGATCTGGAAGTCACCGATTTGCAGGGTCTCGCCCGCCCGGACCAGCTGTTTCTTCTTGCTGGTCACCCGGGGTCGGAAGTTGTCCAGCTTGATCTCCACCAGTTTCATGGCCATGGGGGTGGCATAGATGGGAACATCAAATTCCTTGAGGAACCAGGGCAGGGCCCCGATATGGTCTTCATGTCCATGGGTCACCAGGATGCCCCGGATTTTTTCGCGATTCTCCCTCAGATAGGAAAAGTCAGGGATGATGATGTCGATGCCCGGCATCCTTTCATCCGGGAAGGCCATGCCGCAGTCGACGATGAGGATGTCATCCCCATACTCGAAGACGGTCATATTCTTGCCG
Organism: uncultured Mageeibacillus sp.; assembly: GCA_964553675.1. Lineage (GTDB taxonomy): Bacteria > Bacillota > Clostridia > Saccharofermentanales > DTU023 > UBA4923. Next base: position 19,138 of record CAZKLG010000026.1, read on the forward strand.
ATTTCCCGCATCCCGCCCAGGGGGATGATCCTGAGCGTCTTTTCCTTGGCTTGAGTTTTTGCTTTTGTCTTTTTCGCCTCTCTTGGGGGAAGGGTCTTGTCTGTTTTTTTCTTTTGGTTCATGTTTACTCCTATAATTAAAGGGCGATCTGATAATCGCCGCTAAGTATCTAACAATTCATGATAACATGAGACACTCATGGCTCAGGGGAGGTGACTTATGAAGCATTTAGGAACAGTCAGGCTGGAGACCCCAAGATTGATCCTCCGTCCCTTTGTCCTGGCAGACGCCCAGGCCATGTTTGACAACTGGGCCAGCGACCCCCGGGTGACCCGCTATCTGTCCTGGCAGCCTCATGAAAGTGTGGGCGCCAGCCGGGAGCTCCTGAAGATCTGGGTCAACAGCTATGTGTTTCCCGACTTTTATAACTGGGCCATTGAGGTCAAGGAAGGTCCCCTCCTTATTGGCAGCATCGGTGGTGTCGACTACAAGGACAGCATCCGGGCCCTCAGCATAGGCTATTGCATCGGTCAGGCCTGGTGGCATCAGGGCTATGTCTCCGAGGCCTTGAAAAGACTCCTGGCCTTCTTTTTTGACCAGGTCGGCCTCAACCGCATCCAGGCCTGTCATGAACCTGCCAATATCCATTCGGGCCAGGTCATGGAGAAGTGCGGTATGCGCTATGAAGGCCTGATGCGGCAGACCATCGCCAAACCAGAAGGGCTGGCCGACGGTGCTTACTATGC
>CAZKLG010000027.1:0-17948 GCA_964553675.1 uncultured Mageeibacillus sp.
ACCATCGGTCCCAAACAGGACTGGGCCGCCCATCCAAGAAATGGCAGGATCTTCCTTCACCGCCATGAGAAACGCCCCATCGGTATGGTCAATCTTGAACTATTCACAACCATGACCCGGGACGAATGGCTGACTAAGGAGCTGGAAATTGCCAAACGTGCCGGCGCCGTCATGCATGTTAGTATTTTGGCCATGCCAGATCCAGAAGATACCGCTAGGCTCGTCGAGGAATTGCAAGCGACAGGTATGGTAGATCTTTTCGAACTCAACGTTTCCTGCCCCATGCCCGCCTCCACGGTCGGCATGCATATCGGCAAAAGCCCTGAGCGGACCTATGAACAGGTCAAGGCGGGCAAGATGGCGTCCAAGGTCCCCTTTACCGTCAAGATGACCCCTAACGTGTCAGACTTGGTGGATGTGGCCCAGGCAGCCAAGGAAGCAGGCGCTGATGGCATCACCATCAGCAATTCCGTGCGCTCATTTGCGGGTGTCGATATCGAGACAGGTAAACCTTACCTGAACGCCTACGGTGGTTACACCGGCCCGGCTATCCGCCCCATTATCATGCGTCATGTCAGTGAAGTGGCACGTGCCGTCGATATTCCCATCTCTGCGGTGGGGGGCGTGACCAGCTTCCGTGAAGTCATCGAATACATCATGTTGGGGGCGACCACTGTCCAGATCTGTACCTCAGTCATGTGGAAGGGCTATGACGTTGTCAAAAAGATCCTGTCCGACCTGGACAAATGGATGGATGATCACGGCTACAAGTCCTTTGATGAAATCCGGGGAATTGCCCTGGCGCCCATTACGACAGTCGAGAAGTTGGCTGAGTTGCCGCCTCTTTTTGCCAAGATTGATGCCGATACCTGCACAGACTGCGCCATCTGCGAAAAGATCTGTTTCTTCCGGGCCATTCACCCGGCCGACGGCTACCGGGTCGTCGAGCAAAAAGACTGTGACGGTTGCGGACTTTGCGTCCAATGGTGCCCCGTCAACGCCATTACGTTAGAATAGTTGTCTGTGTTTAGAATTCCCGCCTCCGATAAGGGGCGGGAATCTTGGGTTTTAGGCGGTTGATTTCCGCCTTGGAAGATTGGGAGGATCCATCTCGTGCAACGTGTAGACGAGTATCGAAAACCAGCAAGTATCGCCGAAGCGACGGCGCTTTTGGCAGAGGTCAAAGGGGCCAAGCTCCTGGCGGGAGGGACCGACCTGGTCATTCAATTGAATGAGTGGGCCCTGGAACCGACCTGCCTGATCGACCTGTCTGCGATTCCCCAGCTGGCCGACATTGACTTGACCGACCAGGGTATCCGGATCGGCAGCATGGTGACTTTTTCCCGTATCGCCCGTCATGAAGCCATCAGGGAATCCTGGACGGCTCTGGCAGAGGCAGCCGCATCCGTGGCCGCCCCTCAGGTGAGAAATAAAGCGACCATCGGAGGCAATGTGGCCAATGGTGCCGTCGCAGCTGACAGCGTCCCCGCCCTCATGGCCCTGGGTGCCCTGGCCACTTTGGTCAGTCAGAAGGGCGAAAGGCAAGTAGCTGTGTCCGACTTGATGCTGGACCTTAATAAGACAGATATCAGGGAAGATGAACTGCTGACCGGTTTTTTCATCCCCCGCCAAAATGTCATCAGTGCCTTCGAGAAAATCGGCAGGCGCAAGGCCCAGGCCATTTCACGTATTTGCCTGGGACTGGTCCTGGAAATGGAAGCGGGCAAGGTCAAAGCGGCTCAGATTGCAGTCGGTGCCGCCGGAAGACGTGCCTACCTTTGCCCGGATGTGTCAGCTCTTCTGATCGGAAAAGAACTGGACCAGGCCACCATCAGCCAGGCAGCCCTGGCCCTGGACAATAAGGTGGCTGATGTCCTGGGAGACCGGCCTACCGCCCCATACAAACGGGCCATTGCGGGTGCCTCCCTGGAGAAAGCCCTGCAAAGGTTGGGAGAATAAGCAGCCATGAAAAGAGAGATGACATTTAATATCAATGGTCGTGAATACCAGGCCCACCTGGATCCGTCCATGCGTTTTATCGATGTCCTCAGGGATGAATTCCATCTGACGGGGACCAAGGAAGGTTGTGCGGAAGGGGAGTGCGGTGCTTGCACCATCCTTCTGAACGGGGAAGCCGTCACTTCCTGCCTCCTGCTGGCAGGACAAGTGGAAGGCCAAACCGTAGTGACCATCGAGGGTATTGTCGAAAGCGGTGAATATGACCGCCTTCTGCTGGCCTTCATGGAGGTTGGTGCGGTCCAGTGCGGTTTTTGCACTCCTGGCTTCATCGTTTCCCTCAAGGCACTTTTGGATCACAATCCCCAACCGACAGAAGAAGAAATAAAGTTGGCCGTTTCAGGCAACCTTTGCCGCTGTACCGGCTACCAGAAGATTGTGGAAGCCGTTCAGGTCGCGACAAAAGGAGGTTCAGATGAAGCGTGAACAAGTCGTAGGTCAGCGGCTGGTCCGTAAAGATTCCGAAGCCAAGGTAACCGCCAAGGCCCAATATGCCGGTGACTTCCGTATGCCTGGCATGCTTTATGGCCGGGCCCTGCGAAGTGAATATCCCCATGCCAGGATCCTGTCAATCGACGCCAGTGAAGCCCTGAAAGTGCCCGGCGTCCATGCCGTGGTCACTGCTGATGATATCCCGGGGCGGAACTGCTTTGGCCTGGATATCCTGGATCAGCCGGTGCTGGCACAGGACAAGGTGCGCATGATGGGGGACGCCGTCGCTTTGGTTGCGGCGGAAGACAATGATACAGCTGAGCTGGCTCTTCGGAAAATCCATGTCCAATACCAGGAATTGCCGGCCGTATTTACCATAGAAGATGCCCTGCGCCAGGATGCGCCCAGGGTCCATGAAGCCGGTAACCTGCTCCAGCACACCAAGGTGCGAAAAGGCAATCTGGAAGCTGGTCGTGCCCTCTCCCGCTATATCGTGGAGGATACCTACCAGACCCAGCGCGTTGATCACGCCTACATTGAGCCCGAAACCAGCGTGGCATTCATCGATGAGTCCGGGGTCCTCAATGTCTTTACCTCGACCCAGTATCCCTTCCGCGACAGACGGCAGATTGCCCCGGTCATGGACATGCCCTTCAACAAGGTAAGGGTCAAGCAGATGATCACGGGGGGCGCCTTCGGTGGCAAGGACGATATCACCACGGAAATCCAGGCCTCCCTCCTGGCCCGGGCGACCGGCAGGCCAGTCAAGGTGGTCTGGAGCCGGACTGAATCCATGGTTTGCTCGACCAAACGGCATCCCATGACCATTCATATTACGACCGGCTGTGACGCTGAGGGCATGCTGACCTTTGTGGAAGGCAAGCTTTACAGTGACAAGGGCCCCTACTGCTCCATCGGACACTTCATCACCAAGAAGGCCGGCTTGCACCTGACAGGTCCTTATTATGTACCTCACGTCCATGTCGATACCTACGCTGTCTATACCAACAACACCATCTGCGGACCCTACAGGGGCTTTGGCATCCTCCAGGCTTCCTTTGCCCATGATTCCCAGATGGACCAATTGGCCGAGAAGATCGGTATGGATCCCTGGGAAATCCGTTTCAAAAATGCCCTTCGTGAGGGCTTGAGCACGGCAACCAACCAGGTCTTCAGCTACGGCGTAGGCTTCCCGGATACTCTCCTGAGCATGAAAACTTACATGGAAGAGACGGATCTCTATGAGGGAGGGGGAAAATAATGAAAAAAAGAGGCAGAGGCATCGGCTGCAATCTCTACGGAGTGGGCTACGGCTTCAACCGTCCCGACCACTCCGCCGCCATGATTGAAGTGGCCGATGACGGCTCCGTTTTAATTCTATCGGGTGCCTGCGATATGGGGCAGGGCTCGGATACAGCATTTTGTCAAATCGCTGCTGAGGAACTCGGCGTACCCTATGAACGTGTCCGCATAATCAGCGGCGATTCAGATACAACCCCTGATGCGCTGGCAAGTACGGCCAGCCGGCAGACCTTTGTCTCCGGCCGGGCTGTTCAACTTGCCGCACGCGACGCCAAGGAACATCTCCTCCGGTTTTGCGGGGAACTCAACGATATCGAGGGTGAGAAACTCACCGTCGTCAATGACCAGGTCATCGTGTCAGAAACGGGCGAAGTGGTCATGGATTTCCCGCTCCTTGCCGAGCTGGCGCATCAGGAGGGTAAACGCTTTATTGGCTTTGCCTGGTACGACAACACCACCGCAGATGTGGATAAAGAGACCAACCAGGGAGATGCCTACGCTTGCTACATCTATGCGACCCAGGTCGCCGATGTTGAAGTAGATACAAAGACCGGAGAGGTCACGGTACTCAGAGTGGGGGCCGCCCATGACGTGGGCAAGGCCATCAATCCCATGATGTGTGAGCAACAGGTAGAGGGCGCCATCGCCCAGGGTGTCGGTTACGCCATCATGGAGGAGATCATCCTCAAGGACGGCAAGACCCTGACACCTTCTTTTTCAAAGTTCCTCATCCCCACTGTCATGGATGTGCCTGAGATGAAGACCTACCTGATTGAGTCCAATGAACACCTGGGACCCTTCGGGGCCAAGGGTGTCGGTGAAGGTGCCATTATTCCTACCGCAGTGGCCGTCGTCAATGCGGTCTATGATGCCATAGGCGTGCGTATTCGGGATCTTCCGATTACGCCGGAGAAGATCCTGGCAGCCCTCAATAGTCAGAAGGCTGACCAGTAAGCAGCTTGTTCTGGGGCCGTCTGGCAAATGTAAGAAGGCTCAAGACAAGGAATCCAATCGGGAATATTGCCAGCAGCATGTTGGCAGTAATATGAAAAACTGACCTTGAAGAAGAAAAGGAGAAAAACATGAAAACAGCGAAGAGGATGCTGGTGGTCATCATGGCCATTATGATGGTGCTGGTCGCCGCGACAGCTTGCAGTCCCGGAAGCACGCCTGCTCCGACAGGTGGCGGAAGTGAACCACAAGCAACTGACAAACCAGGAGGCGAGACGACGCCACCCGCGCCGCCTGCCGAGGATGAAACCGTCTGGCGTTTCGTGTCCGCTTTTGTGCCGGCTGCAGCTGAGCATCACGGTATCTGGATGTTCATTGAACAGGTAAACGAGGAGCTGGCAGGCAGACTGAAGATTGATTATCTGGGCGGAACCGAAATTGTTGCCTACTTTGATCAATTTGAACAGTGCGGCCAGGGCGTCTTTGAACTTGCCCACGTCCCCGTCAACATGACAGCCAATATTGTTCCCACGGGCGATGCACTTTTCCTGACCGAGCTTAACCCCATGGAAATGCGGGCAAGCGGCGCTTACGACAAGATGAAGGAAAACTACGAGAAGCAGGGTAACGTAACCTATCTGGGCGTGACCAGCGGTGAAGGCTATGGCTACACCATCTACACCAACTTTGAAGTCCCCTCACTTGACGTCTTCAAAGGCAAGACCATCCGGACAGCCCCCGTCTTTGTGCCCCTTTTGACCGAACTGGGTGCTGGCTCCGTCAGTATCGGTGCTGGTGAAGTCTACCAGGCCGTTGAGAGAGGCGTCGTTGATGGCTACGGCTGGTCCACCATTGGTGTTATGGACTATGCCTGGAACGAAGTGACAAAATACCGCATCGAGCCCGCCTTCTATCCTTGTAACGTGGGTATGTATGTCAACACGGATGCCTTCAATGCGCTGTCAGCGGATCTGCAGGCCGAAGTGCTGCGTATTGCAGAAGAAGTTGAAGAAAGATGCTACGGCGAAATGGGCGCCATGAACGATGACGAACTCAAGCAGCAGCTGGAGGGCGGCATGGAGCTTATTGAGCTCGAAGGCGCTATGAGAGAAGAATGGCTGACCACAGCCCGTGAAGCTGGCTGGGATTCCCTGAACAAGAAGGACGCTGCGGGCGCGGCCGAAATCCGTCCCTTAGTGACCAAGCCCTAGTGCCTTGCAGGACTAGCAAAGAGCTAATTGCTTCACTTATTTGAAGAATCCGACAATCCCGTAGCGACAGGCCAGGAATGCCCAAACTGCGGGATTGTCAATCATGTAGGGATGGAGAGGATGGTATTGCTATGGAAGTAGCAAAAGAAAGAAAAAGTGCTGGGTTGGTCCTGGACAATATACTCAGCAAATTCGTAGTGGGGATGGCGATTATAGCAGGCGCTCTCACCTTTGTTATGGCCCTGGCCGTCTGCTATGGCGTTATCGGCCGTGCTTTCTTGAAAATGGACGTTGCCTGGGTCCTGGAGGTCTGTGAATATCTGATCTACATTGATGTCATGTTGGCCACCCCCTGGGTGCTGAAAATTGATAAACACGTCCGTGTCGACATCGTCCCCATGCTTTTGCCCGAAAAAACACAGAAGGTGCTTAATGTGATCATTGAGATCCTGGGCATCGTCATGTGCGCCTGGTTCTTCTATTACAGCCTGGGCGCCACACTGCAGGCCTATAAATCCGGTATTTTGCTGGTTCGGGTTATTCCCATGAAAAAGTGGATTGTCATGGCTTTCCTGCCTTTCATGTCTGCCACCTGCAGCTTGATCTTCGTCCGTCGCCTCTTTGTTTTCCTAACAAATAAGGACATTAAAACAGCGGGAGACTATCAATGCTACGAAGAGGCCAAGATGAACCCCAAATATTCCATAGCCAAGACCATGGAAATGGCATTGCCTGAGTTTGACGCATCCTGCGGATGTGATGCGCTGGCCGATGCCGTGTCAAGACAAGCTGCCTTGGAGGCGGCTTCGAAAGATGATGACGAGGCCAATTCTTCGTCCCAAGAAGGAAGAGGAGGTCAAGCCTGATGTTAACCAATGCTTTACTGATTATTTTCGCACCCTTTCTAGTATTGATGTTTTTAGGTATGCCGGTAGGCTTTACCTTTGTCCTGATCATGATGGCGGCCTCCTCCATCATCGTTGGTATCCCGGCGGGCCCTGCCTTGACGGTCACCAGCATGTTTACCTCCATTGGCACCTTCAGCCTGGCCCCCGTTCCCCTCTTCATATTAATGGGTGAGCTCATGATGCACACGGGATTAGCCAACCGGGCCATGAACGCGGTCGATAAGCTGATGGGAAAACTTCCTGCCCGTCTATCCCTGCTGTCGATTGTCACCGGTGCCATTTTCGGTATGTTGAGCGGCTCCACCATGGCCTCGACGGCCATGCTGGGATCCACGATCGGTCCCGACATGGTGGAACGTGGTTACGATAAAAAGATGACCTATGGGCCTATCCTGGCATCAGGTGGCCTGGCCATGATCCTGCCGCCCTCTTCCCTGGCGGTCATCTACGCCACCAATGCCCAGATCTCTGCCGGCAGACTCCTGATCGCCGGCCTGATCCCCGGTATTATCATTGCCATCAACTATTCAATTAATATTCTCTTCCGGGTCAAGCGGAATCCTGCTCTTGCACCTGCCTATGAGCCGGAGGAAGTGCCCAGGAAAGAGAAGCTGGTCCTCTTCTTCCGCGATCTCTTCCCCCTGGTCTTCATTATTTTCCTGGTCACCGGTGTTTTTGTCATCGGTATCGCCACCCCCACGGAAGCAGCTGCCCTGGGCGCCATCGGTACCCTGCTTATGGCTGCCATTTACCGGTCATTGGACTTTACTGTCCTGGTCAAAGCCTTGAAGGGGACGGTCATTACCAGCACTATGACCCTTTTCATCATCGGCGGTTCGTCCGTTTTCTCCCAGCTTCTGGGCTACACAGGCTTTACGCAATCCGTGGTTGCAGGCCTCTTGGGTCTCCAGGTCTCCAAGTACGTCATGCTGCTGATCATGGCCGGCATCGTTATCATCCTGGGTATGTTCATTGAATCGGTGCCCATCATCATGATGATCACCCCCATCTTCGTGCCTGTTGCAGCGGCACTTGGCTTCGACCAGATCTGGTTTGGCCTGATCATGCTGATCGTCATCCAGATGGGCATGACATCCCCACCCTTCGGTATGCTCCTCTTCGTCATGAAAGGATGTGCCGGCAAGGACACCACCATGGGCGACATGTACCGTACCGCCTTACCCTTCTTGTTAAGCGATACGGTCTCGGTCCTCATGATTACCTTTATTCCTGCCCTGGCCCTCTGGTTACCCAACCTGCTTGTAGGCTAAGGCAGACGGAGCAGGTGCGGGTCACAGAACCCGTCACCTGCTCCGTCATCGATGGTTTCTCAAAGAAAGGAGATGGCAGTGAAGAAATTTGACTTTCCGGCCAATGCCGGAAGCTTGCGGGTTCCTTACTTCGTCATGGATGTCTTCACCAACAAACAATTTCATGGATCCCCCACAGGCGTTTGCCTGCTTTACGACCAATGGCCGGAACAGGACTTGCTGATCAAGATGGCAGCTGAAAATGCCCTGCCCATCACGGCCTTTATTTTAGTGACAGACAAGGGCTATGCGCTCCGTTGGTGCGCTCCCAATATGGAGATTGACCTTTGCGGCCATGCAACCGTCGGTGCGGCAGCCGTCGTATCCGAGTTTCTGGGCCAAGAAGGTGAAATCATTTTCGACTGGTCAGGCGGGCAGATTTATTGCCGGAAACTGGATGACTATTTCGAAGTGGATCTGCCTGCAAGGCCTGTGGAACCCTATGAACTGACCGATCAAATGGTTCAGGCACTGGGGGGAGCCATCCCGGCCGAAACCTATGCCTCGCGCGATCTGGTCTTCATTTTCCCCCATGCGGACGATGTCCGTGACCTGAAGCCGGACTTTGCCACCATGCTGGAGATTGAGTATGGCGACGGGGTCATCGTCTCTGCGCCCGGCACCGACTCAGACCTGGTGGTCAGGGCATTCTTCCCCAAACAATTGACAGATGAAGACCCGGTCTGTGGCTCAGCCCACTGTAACCTGGTGCCCTATTGGTCTGAACGTTTGGGCAAAAAAGAACTGATCTCCCATCAGCTATCTGAAAGACAGGGTCTCCTGCGTTGTCGCGACAAGGGCGATCAGGTTGGTGTGGCGGGACAGATTGTCATGTATAGCATCGGCGAGATTGCCGTTTAATAATGAATATTTGAAATAGGAGTATTGGCATGTACGAAATACGTTTACATGGTCTTGGCGGCGAAGGTGTCGTTCGTCTCTCGGAGATGATCGGGATGGCCGCCATGGAGAATGGACAATGGGCCCACTCGTTTCCCTTCTACGGAACTGAAGTGAGGGGGGCGGCGGTCAAGGCCTTTGCCCGGGTTGACGATAAACCGATCACCATCAAGTCATATATCTACGAACCGGATGTCATTGTCCTGCTCAATGATGGCCTCATCGATCTTCCGGACGTAAGGGCCGGTATCAAGCCGGATACCCTTTTCCTCATCAACAAGGAATGTGATGTGGAGGCACTGGAAAAGGACTTGGGATGTAAGGTCTATGCCATCGGGGCAACCAACATGGCCCTGAAACTTTTCGGAAGACCCATTACCAACACCATCATGTTGGGTGGTATTGCGGCCATCACCGGGCTTTTCGATCCCCTGGTCCTGGAAAAAGTCATCCGCGACAATTTCTCCGAAAAAATTGCCAAAAGCAATATCGAAGCAATGCGTCTTGGCTTTCAAAGCCTGAAGGAGGAAAGCGCATGAAACATATTTGGAACAAAAAAAGACCCCTGTCGGCCTGGTATCCCGGCTGCTACTCAGAGATGAAAGAACACAAGGTCAGCCGGACCGAGATCCCGATCTTTGACCACGATAAGTGTATTAAGTGCAATTTTTGCTGGATCTTCTGCCCAGAGGGCTGCATCACACGGGAAGAGGGCATTTACGAGGCCAATCTGGACTATTGCAAGGGTTGCGGTGTCTGCGCTAAAGAGTGCCCCCGTGACGCTATCACCATGATGCGAGAGGAGGAATGCTGATGACCAGGAAATATATTTCAGGCAACGTGGCCGCAGCCGAGGCCGTTAAACTGGCCCATGTGGATGTTATTGCGGCCTATCCCATCACACCGCAGACAGAAATCGTCATGCGCTTGTCAAACGACGTCTTCAACGGCGATTTGGATGCAGAATTCGTGCCCGTTGAAGGTGAGCACAGTGCCATGTCGGCAACGGTGGGTGCTTCACTGGCCGGCGCCAGAGCCTTTACCGCGACCAGTGCCCAGGGCCTGGCTTACATGAATGAAGTCCTTTTCTATGCGGCGGGTTTGCGCCTGCCCATCGTTATGGTAGTGGCCAACCGTTCCATGACCTCACCTGTCACCATCTTTACCGACCATCAGGACTCCTTGCCGACCCGGGATACGGGCTTCATGCAGTTTTACGCTGAATCCTGCCAGGACATGCTGGATCTGGTCTTGATGTGCTACCGACTGGCTGAGGACAAAAAAGTGCTCATGCCTGTCATGATCTGCTGCGACGGCTTTTATCTCTCCCACGTGCTGGAGCCGGTCGAAGTACCGGACCAGGCCCTGGTCGATGAGTTTTTGCCAGCCAATGGCCTCTTTTATCCCCACCTGGATCTGGAGGATCCCAAGCTCTTCAACGTCATGGCCTTCCCGGAACACTTCGGTGAATTCGCCCGTGATCGCTATGAAAGTATGAATAATGCCGTTGAGGTCTTTGACAGCATTGCTGACGATTTCGAAAGACTTTTCGGTAGAAGGCATGAGCGTTGTGAGACCTACCGGATGGAGGATGCCGAATACGCCTTGATCGGCCTGGGATCCATGATGGGTACCAGCCGGGTGGTGGTTGACCAGATGCGGGAGAAGGGCATCAAGGCCGGCATGGTGTCGGTTAAATCCTATCGCCCCTTCCCTGTCAAGGAAGTCAGGGAGGCCCTGTCAAAGTGCAAGGCGGTTGGCGTGCTTGACCGGGACGTGGGCTACGGCTCCGGCGGCATTCTTTACCTTGACGTCTGCAGGGCCCTTGTCAGCGATTCGGGCCGTCTCAAAAACTTCATTGTGGGCCTGGGTGGGCGCGATGTCACAACCTACACACTGGCAAATTGCTTCGATACCATCATGAAGGCGGAAGACGACGGCTGCGAAGTGTACTGGCCGGACACCAATGAAGAAGTCTGGTCTGTTTGGAAAGAGGATATGTAAATGGCGATAACCCTTAAAAATTTACCTGATGAAGAATTTGTCGGTTTAGGGCGTGCCGGTTGCCCGGGTTGCCCTGCGGTCATTGGCGCCCGGATGGTCAGCAAGGTGCTGAAGGATTCGGCTATCATGGTCAACTCGACCGGTTGCATGTGCGTCAACTACGGTTATGCGGGCGCAACCAAGTTTCCTTACGTCCACTCCTTGTTCCCCAATGCTGCGGCCATTGCCTCGGGCATTGATTCAGCCCTCAAGGCCAAGGGGCAACGTGACGGCGTCAATCTCTATGTCTACGCCGGTGACGGTGGCACGGTTGATATCGGCCTCCAGGCCCTTTCAGGTGCAGTCGACCGGGGACACCGTTTCCTTTACATCTGCTATGACAATGAAGGCTATATGAATACCGGCAGTCAGCGTTCCGGTGCCACTCCCTATAAGGCCCGGACCTCCACCACCCCAGTCGGTGAGATCCAGGCGGGTGAGCCCAGACGTTTGGCCCAAAGAAAAGACATGGTAGGCATCATGGCAGCCCACGGCATTCCCTACACCGCCACTGCCTCCCTGGCCTATCCTCTGGACTTTATGCGCAAGGTGGAATACGCCATTTCCATCGATGGCCCCACCTATATCCACCTTCATTCCCCCTGTAGTGTGGGCTGGAATATTGCTGACGATGCGGGCATTGAAGTCTCCCGCCTGGCGGTCCAAACCCTGATCAATCCCCTTTACGAGATTCACAATGGCAAGGAATACAAGATTACCCATGATGTGAAAAAGCCCCTGCCCATCGAGGAATACCTGAAAGTCCAGGGTCGTTTTAAGCATCTTTTTGCCGAGGATCACTCGGAGGAAATCGCTCTCATGCAAGAGGACATTGATCGCAACTGGGCATTCCTGAAAGCTTGTGATGCCAGAGAGAAGGGAGATGCCTGATGTCGGATCACGTCAATCATGACCTGCACAAGTTCTTCTATCCCCAGTCCGTTGCTGTGATCGGGGCCTCTCAAAACCCCGGCAAGGCAGGCTACCAGGTCATCAACAACCTGGTGCGGGTTCCCTTTGCAGGCAAGGTTTACCCAGTCAATCCCCGGGGGGGCGAACTCCTGGGTTTGACTTGCTACAAGTCCCTGGCCGAGATCGAAGAACCTATTGATCTGGCCATGATCACTGTCCCTGCCCCCTTGGTGCCTGGCATCTTTGATGAAATCGTGGCCCGGGGCGACATCAAGTCAGTCGTAGTCGTCTCTGCCGGTTTTGCGGAAACCAAGACCCAGGAGGGTAAGGAACGGGAAGACTACATTGTCAACCTGGCCAAAGAAAATAAGATCCGGGTCTTTGGTCCCAATTGCACGGGCGTCATCAATACGGGTATTCAGATGGATACCACCATTGAACCTTCGGTTGAACTGAAAACGGGCCGCGTCAGTGTCTTCTCGCAAAGTGGGGCGGTTGCCGGCTCCATTTTGCTCATGATGAATGACCAACCCGTCCCCATGGGCTTCAGTAAATGGGCCCACGTCGGCAACATGTGTGATGTCGACGTCCTGGATGTCCTGGAGTATTACGGGCAGGATGAGGACACCAAGACCATCTGCATCTATATGGAAGGTTTTGAAGAAGGACGGCGCCTGATCCAGCTGGCCAGCCAATTGGCCCCTGACAAGCACATCCTGGTCCTCAAGGTGGGTAAAAATGAATTGGGCGCCAAAGCGGCCTTTTCACACACCGGATCCCTGGCAGGCAACAACGAAATCTACGATGCGGCCTTCCGTAAAGCCGGGATTGTCAGGGTGGATGATCTCTTCGACATGCTGAATACCATCAAGGCATTTGAAATGCAACCCCTTCCCCGGGGTAACCGGCTCTGCATCCTGACCGAGGCGGGTGGCCCCGGCAGCATGGCCATGGATGAGCTGGGCAAACACAAGGACCTGGACCTGGCCAGCATCTCCCGGGAAGGTCAGGAGAAACTCAAAAATATCCTGCCCGATATTGCCCTCATCTGTGAGCCGGATGGCTACATTGACATGACGGCAGCTGCCATGGCCGAGGCCCATGCGGAAGCTTTGGATGTCGTCCTCGATGAGGATGAGGTTGACGCGGTCCTTTTGATTACCGTCCCGCCAACCTTCCTCCCGCCTGAGGATGTCGCCCAGGCAGTCATCCAGTACAGCTACTCCAAGAAGCACGAAAAACCTGTTTATACCTGCTTCCTGGCCGGCAAATGGGTGGCAAGTGCCCGGGTCATGCTGGAAGAAAGCGGCTGGCCCACCTTTGACATTCCTGAGCAGGCCGTGCTTGCCTTCAAACATGCAGTGGAAAAGGCGACCTATTTGAGAGACTTGGAGGATCAAGGATGAGCAAAATTATTCTGGAACATGAAGGCCGAGACCGGCTTCAGGCCCAAGGCCTGGATATCGTCCCCGGCACTTTCTGCCGGACGGAAGCAGATGTCCTGGAAGCCGCAGAATCCCTGGGTTATCCCCTGGTCATCAAAGTGGTGTCGCCGGACGTGATCCATAAGTCGGAGTTTGGGGGTGTCAGGCTCAACATCAAAGACCAGGCTGCCCTCCTGGCCGAATACCGGTCCATGCTAGACCACATCAAGTCCCTGCTACCAGACGCCGATATCAAGGGTGTCCTGGTCCTGAAACAGGTCAAGCCTCAAGCTGAAGTCATCGTTGGCGCAACGACCGATCCCCAGTTCGGGCCGGTCATCATGGTCGGTCTGGGCGGCATCTTCGTTGAGATCTTCAAAGATCTCAGCTTTGGCATCGCCCCGGTGGACCGCAAGGAAGCTACCCTCATGCTGGAATCACTCAAGGCTTACCCCATCTTGATGGGCGCCCGAGGCCGGGTGCCGGTCAATCTGGACAAGCTTCTGGACCTGATTGTCAAGGTCTCAGAATATGTGGTCGAGCATGCGGTTGATGAGATGGACTTGAACCCCGTCTTCTGCGTCGGTGATGATGTGCTCATCGGCGACGTGCGTATTTTGCTAGCTTGAAGCCTTTAGGCAAAGCCCATGCTTTGTCAAGAAGAGGGAGTTTTGGATGAGTAGAACTGTCATACCGGTCGATGCACTGGAAAGATTTATAGAAAGCTGTTTTCTGGCCACTGAATTTGCGCCGGACAAGGCAGCCTTGATTACAAAAACACTTCTGGAAGCGGATCTGAGGGGACTCAATACCCACGGTGCCCTGCGCATTCCCATGTATCTGAAGCGGGTCCAAAAAGGGGTTCTGGACCCTCATGCCTCACCCGAGGTCATCCTGGAGTCAGATAATCTGGTTATGGTGGATGCCCATAACGGCATGGGCCAGCTGGCCTCTGTCAAGGCCATGGAACTGGCCATTGATCGTGCCTCAAAAAGCGGGATCTGCCTGGCCGGTGTCAAGAATAGCAACCACTACGGAACGGCTGCTTACTACGCCATGATGGCCTCCGAAAAGGGCTTGATTGGTTTCTCCTCCAGCAATACGGAACCCCTGATGCCGGGGCCGGGAGGTGCCGAGAAATTGGTGGGGAATAATCCCTTTTCTCTGGCCTTCCCTGGCGGCCAGTATCCGGATATCGTGGTCGACATGGCGGTCAGTGCGGCCGCCATCGGCAAGATCATTCTGGCGGATAAAGCCGACGGCAAGATACCGGCAGGCTGGGCCACGGACAAGGAAGGCTATGAAACGACTTCCAGCAGCCAGGCCCTGGATGGTGGTTTCCTTCTGCCCGTTGGCGGACCCAAAGGCTATGCACTCAGTCTTTGCATCGATATCCTGGCAGGTCTTTTGACCGGCTCAGGTTTCGGTGATAAGGTGCGCTGCCCCTTCCATGATTATTCGGGACCGCAAAACCTGGGTCATCTCTTCATCGCCATCCATATTCCCCATCTGATGGCCATGGACACCTACCGTGAGCGGATTGAGTCGCTGATCCAGCGGGTCAAGGCAAGCAAGAAGCGGACGGACACCCAGGAGATTTTCCTGCCTGGTGAAATCGAGCACAAAAAAATGCAGGTCAACCGGACGCGGGGTGTTGAATTGGAAAATACACTGATCGTCGAGTTATCGGACTACGCCAAAGAGCTTGGGGTGAGTGACGGCCTCTTAACCGATCATTTTTAATCCGATGGCGGTAAGTATAAAAAAGGCAAAGGGCTTATCCTGGATCGGGAGATCCAGGCCAGCCCTTTTCTTTTATCCCTGCGACTGTCATGGGATAATGTTAAGCTGAGACGGCGCATAGCCAGGGGGAGGATGGAGGTAGCAAGATGGAATTGACAGTCAAGCACGTCTTGGAACTTACGGAGTTTCAGGATCTTCAATTCATTGCGGGCCAGGGCGGCCTCGCAAGGCCGGTCACCGGGGTCAATATTATCGAGGTGCCTACTGTAACCCATTGGATGCGGGGAGGGGAGATCCTCTTTTCATCCGGTTACGCCTTTGGCGGCGACGACCAGGTGGGCTGCCAGCTCCTGAAAGATCTCCATGAACACAAGATTGCCGCCTTGGTCCTGAAACCGGGTGAGTACATGCTTGCTGTCAGCAGCGCCCTCAAGGAATGTGCGGAGGCCCTGGACTTCCCGCTTTTCACTATGCCCCAGGAACAGCCCTATAGTCATTATATGGACGCTGTCTACGCCTTGTTGCTGAATCAAAAGGCCAAGACCCTGGAGGTGTCCAATACCATCTGCAACCACCTCTTTAACATTGCCATCGATGATTCCTATGAGCCCCTCTCCCAATTTGTCTCGGAAAGTCTCCAAAGGCCCATCTACCTGCTGGATGGCGAGGGGATCCCCATCAATGGGACAAAGGAAGATCCGGACTACAGGAAGTATGCGGAGGCTTTCGCCTCCATCACCAAGCGGTCAGCCGGACAGGACGGCTTCGTCAACGAATTCGTCCATGAGGTGGAAGGGCAGGCCACACGCTTCCTGTATGTGCCCATTGAGTCAGTGCAAAAGAGAGTCACCTACCTGGTCTCCGTCGATTGTGAGTGTTCTGACCATGAGCTTTGCTGTTCAGTCCTTCCCTTTGTTGCCCGCATTATCCAGGCACAAGAGATGCATCAGTACTCCATGTTGCAGCATGGTAACCGGATCGCGGGGGATCTCCTGGGCGATATCATTGAAGAGCGCTTTGAAGATCCGGGGATCATTATCCAGCGGGGCAAGCTGCTGCACATCGATTTGACAAAGGACCTGATCATGCTGGTCATTCAAATCATCAACAATCAGAACCAAACGGATGTCTTGGGCCCCCGCGACGAACACGAGGATTATAAGCTTCGAAGCTTAATCCGTGAAGCCCTATTGGCCGTCGAACCCCATGCTCTTTTCCTGGACCGGGATGATTCGGTGGTATGCCTCCTTCAAGTCGAAGCGGAAGGCTTGCATAATCTTAAAGACAAAATGAAGTCCTTGATCCTGCCGGGAGGTCTTTTCAGAACCTATTCCTTGAATGTGGGCATCAGCAGGCAAGCCCAGGGGATCAGCAGCGTCCCCTCTCTCTTCCGCCAGGCGGAAATCGCAGGAAAAGTTGCCAAGGCCAGGCATGATCCGGAAACATCCTTTTGTTTTTACGATGAACTGGGCTTGTTCCGCCTTTACCCGGAGCTGGCTCAATCCAGTGAATTACCCTCCCTGATCGAGGATGTCCTGCGCCCCATACTGGATTATGATCAGGAAAACCGTTCCGATTACATGCGGGTTCTCAGGGCATTCTACGAGAACAATGGGGTGATCGCCCGTGCGGCAGACAGCCTCTTCATCCATAAGAACACCATGATAAAATACCTGAATGCCCTGGAGACTATCACCCAGCGTGATCTGCGTGACTATAGGTCAGTGGTTGAAGTCATGTTTTGCCTCCAGTATTACGATCTGATGAATGGATAAGGTGACCGGCAAGTGGTGTCCTTAAGATGAAAGGCCATAAATTGACAGGCCTGCTGGCAGCGGTCGCCTCCGCCCTCCTCTTTGGCATGTCACCTGCCTTGGCCAAGCTTGCCTACCAGGGGGGCAGTAACCCACTGACCATGACCTTTACCCGTTCTCTCATGGCCCTGCCCTTCCTGATCCTCCTGGCCGGCCTGTCAAAAGTATCCCTCAAGCCCAGGAAGGAGGAAGTTCTTCCTGTCCTGTTAGTCAGCCTCTTCGGGGCCTTTGCCACTACCCTGCTTCTTTATTCCTCCTACGCCTATATGGCGGTTGGCATGGCCACTGTCCTCCACTATCTATTCCCGGTCCTGGTCATGTTGGGAGGCCTGATCTTCTTCCGGGAAAAAACCAACAGAGCCAAAGGCTTGGCCCTGCTCCTGGGCTTTTCCGGCGTCCTGACCTTTGTAGGAAGTGGAGGTCGCCTGGCCTGGCAGGGAATCCTCCTGGCAGTGATATCTGCCTTTACCTATGCCGGCCTCATGATCGGTATGGAGCGGACGGTCATCAAGGAGATGCCGGTCCTGAAGATGGCCGTCTATTCCAATGCCCTGGCATGTCTGGCTTCCTCGCTGATCGGACTTTCCACTTCTTCGCTCAGCTTGAAGATGACCGGGACTGCCTGGTTGATCTCTTTTTTGGTAGCCCTCATGGTGGCAGTCGGCGCCTTTACCCTGCTCAACCTGGCCGTGGTCAAGACCGGGGCCACGACCACGGCCATTGTCGCTATGCTGGAGCCCCTGACCAGTGTCCTCATGGGAGCCATCCTCCTCAAGGAGAAGGTCACTCCCTTGAACCTCCTGGGCTTCGCCCTGATCATGGCCGGCGTCCTCCTGGTATCCTTATCAGCCTGGAAGGGTGACCTTCCCAAGCAATCGTCGGAGACATTTCAATGACCATCTTTTATCTGATTCTTGTAGTCTTTGTAGCCTACCTGGTACAGTCCCTTACAGGCTTCGGCGGGGCCCTGCTTTCCCTCCCT
>CAZKLG010000028.1:0-17920 GCA_964553675.1 uncultured Mageeibacillus sp.
GCATCAGGCCCCAGCGGTTGATGTAGCGCATGCGGTGGATCATGGCGAAAAAATTGGTCTTCATCTCCCCTCCTAAATCCCGAAAATACTCTTGAACATGCGGCCGGCAAAAGGATCGGTCATGCCGGCAATATAATCGGTCACGATCCGGACCGGATCGGCCCCCTTGTCCGGGTGCCGCTTGACATAATCGGCAAAAGCTTGGGCGGGCGGGCTCCTGTCAGGCTGATCCTGTCCGGCCAGATTCAAATAGTACTCGAAAAGGGCCTCCAGGGTATTGCCCACCTGGATCTCGTAGCGCCTGACCCGGGGGGCCAGATAGATCTTCTCATAGTTGATCTCAATCAGCTTTTGCAAGGCCCTGCCGATTCGCTGGCTCATGATGATAGCCTCCTGGTCCAGGCTCTGTTCGATGACGTCCTTGACCAGGGTGTCAACAATTTCGCTGTTATTGTGGCCCAGGATGGCCCGAAGATCACCGGGCAATTCATCAAAATAGAGAAGACCACTCCGGGTGGCGTCCTCGATATCCCGGCCTACATAGGCCATCCGGTCAGCCAGACGGACCAGGCAACCCTCCAAAGTTGCGGGCATGTCATGGCGGAGGGCCCCGGGGATCAGGTCTTCTTCCTCTTTGCCTTTTGCAGGCGCAAGGACAAATTCGTCATAACGCTCGCCACAATGGGAGGCAATGCCGTCCCTGACTTCAAAGGTCAGATTCAAGCCAGCCTTCTCCTTGTGTTCGGACAGGAGGTCCACCACCCTGAGCCCGTGCTGCTCGTGGCTGAAGGTCAGCCCATCATCCTGGGCCCGGATCAGTTGGTTCAAGGTCGTCTCTCCGGCATGACCAAAGGGGGCATGACCCAGGTCATGGCCCAGGGCGATGGCCCGGATCAGGTCGGTATTGAGACCAAGGGCCTTGCCTATGGTTTCCGCCAGATAGCTGACATAAAGCACATGCTCCATCCGGGTACAGACATGGTCGTTTTGGGGGTCAAAGAAAACCTGGGTCTTATGCCGCAGGCGGCGGAAGGGGAGCGAATAAAGGATACGGCCGACATCGCGTTCATAGGCAGTCCTGACCTGGCAGGGCGCCTCCGGCCGCAGGCGTCCCTTACTTTGGGCCGCCCGGCTGGCAAAGGGAGACAGGAAGGTTGATTCCTGGTCTTCCTTGGCTTCCCGAACCCTTTTCTGGGGAAGGTCCCTGACTTGATCCGGCATATTTCTATCCTCCCATTATCGGGCAGCTGATCTCCCCTATTCGACGGGGGAAAGAACCGCCTGGCTGGCCATAAAACGTTTGGTGGTTCCCTTGAAATCGATGGTCAGGATGGCATCATCACCTGTCCGGGTGATGGCTTCGATGGACCCGGGGCCATAGGTGACATGGCGGACCAGATCCCCGATTTTCAAGGTATCCAGATCCAAGAGGGTTTTCTTTTCAGGGGCCCGCTTGGACTTTTGACTGGTGACCGCCTTATAGGCTGGCTCACTCCCCTTTTCTTCCGTGGTCTGGCGGCCAAAGAGGGCATTTTTGCCAAAGAAGCCCCAGGATCTTTGCTGATTACCAAAGTCAGCATAATCACTTTGGGCCCGATAATAAGGCGAGCCAAAATGACCGGTCTTCTCCATCAAGTCATCAGGGATGGCCTCGATGAAGGGAGAAAGGGGGTTGTATTGGGTACTGCCAAAAAGGAGGCGGGAGACTGCCGAGGTGATGATCAATTCCCGCTTGGCCCGGGTCACGGCCACATAGGCCAAACGCCTTTCCTCCTCAATGCCGTCCTCTTCCTCCAAGGCTCGGATGCTGGGAAAGATATTTTCCTCGGCTCCCACCAGGATGACCGTATCGAACTCCAGGCCTTTGGCGTTATGGATGGTCATGAGGGAGACGGTAGGCCGGTCGGTCTCCTTGTCCTGGTCGCTGTAAAGGGCAGCCCTTTCAAGGAATAGACGAAGGAGGCCGGCGGTGGACCGGTCAGCCAGATGGTCCTGGATCTCCTCATCATCAAAAGAGAATTCCCAAAGGTCATCCATGGCCTCGACCTGGAGCCTTTTTTCAAATTCCATGGCGTCAGAGATCAGTTCCTCCAGGTTTTCGAGGCGGGACTCAGCCTCTACATCGCCCCTGGCCTTCAATTCCTGGTAATGGGCCACCAGGCCGCTGTCCTCTTCCACCTTCCTGACCAATTGGGCGAAGGTCAGTTCCTGGCTCTTCAAATCCTTTTGAAGCTCCTCAATCAGTCTGACGAAGATCATAAGACGGCCACTGGCCCGCTCCAGGCCAGCCTGGTCACCCGCCCCTTTAGCCGCCTCAAAAAGAGAGGTCCCTTGATTGGCAGCCAGCTCGGCCAGCCTTTCCAGGGTCACGCTCCCTATCCCCCGCCTGGGCTGGTTGATGATCCGGCGAAAGGCGATGTCATCCTCTGTCGATTGAATCAGGGCCAGGTAGGCCGTGACATCCTTGATTTCGCTTCGGTCATAAAAGCGGGTGCCCCCATAAATTTTGTAGTCAATGTGAAGTTCACGGAGGGCAAACTCCAGGTTCCGGGACAGGGCATTCATACGGTAGAGGATGGCAATGTCCGGTTTTTCACCGGCCTGGGCCAACTGGAAGCGACGCTGGACGGCCCGGGCCACATAACGGGCCTCCTCGGTATGGTCGGCCGCCCGGTAGAGCTGGATAGGGGGCCCTTCCTCCAGGGCAGTCCAAAGGGTCTTGCGCTTTCTGCCCCGGTTGCCCTCAATCACGTGATTGGCCGCTGACAGGATGGTCTTGGTGGACCGGTAGTTCTGCTCCAGGCGGACCACCTTACATTCAGGGAAGTCTTTTTCAAAGTCCAGAATGTTGCGGACAGTCGCCCCCCGGAAGGCATAGATGGACTGGTCGTCATCCCCCACCACGCAGAGGTTCTTGTGGCCTGAGGAAAGGAGGCGGACCAATTCATATTGGACCATGTTGGTGTCCTGATACTCATCGACCAGGATGTAAAGGAAACGTTCCTTGTAGTGATCCAGCACCTGGGGATGCTGGCGGAAGAGTCGGAGGGTCTGGGTCAGGATATCGTCAAAATCCATGGCATTTTTGTCGAAGAGGGACTTTTGATAGGCCCGGTAAATGTCCGACCAGGACTTGCCAAAGACCCCATAGGCGGCCACCTTGTCCACCTGCTCGATAGAAAGATCCTGGTTCTTGAAATGACTGATCCGCCTGAGGGCGTCTGCTGGTGAAAGGAGTCGCTCGCTGATATCCAGGCTCTTCAAGGCTTCAGCCATGACCCTTTTCTGGTCGTAGCTGTCAAAGATGGCAAAACCTGTCCGGTAGCCCAGGAGGCCGGCATGCCGCCTGAGGATCCGGAGCATCATAGCGTGAAAGGTCCCGATCCAGCTGCCCCGGCTGTCAAGGCCGACCAGTTCCTGGATCCTTTCCTTCATCTCATTGGCCGCCTTGTTGGTAAAGGTGATGGCCATGATACGCCCGGGGTGGACCCCCTTGTGACGGATCAGCCAGGCTACCCGCCGGGTCACCACCCGGGTCTTGCCGGAGCCGGCTCCCGCCAGGATTAAAAGCGGGCCCTCCGTCGTCAGGACGGCCCGCTTTTGTTCAGGATTCAGACGCTCAAGCAAGCGATCTTCTTCTTTATGTTTTTCTTGGTCAGGTGAGGCCCAGGGCTCACCCGCATTTTTATCGATCAAATCAATACTCCGGCTCCAGGAGTCCGTAATCACCGTCGTGGCGTTTGTAAACCGTGCACACCTTGCCTGTCTCCGCCGACAGGAAGAGAAGGAAGGAGTGACCCAGCAGTTCCATCTGCAAGATGGCCTCATCCGGTGTCATCTCTTCAATATCAAAGCGCTTCCTGCGGATGATCCGGAAATCCTCAGTTTCATCTTTTTCTTCCTCGAGGCTCTCCTCAAAGTCGAAATAGGCTTCCATGTATGAATAATCTTTCAAGCGCTTTTTCATGCGCGCTTTATTTTTTCGGATTTGGCCCTCCATATTATCGATGGCCTGCTCTACCGCCGTCATGGCTTCAGGTGCCACGGATTCAGCCCGGAAATAGAGGGACTGGATCTTGAAGGTCACCTCGGCCCGTACCGAGTTGCCCTCCGGCTGGAGCTTGACTTCACCTCTGGCACTTTCATCAAAAAAGCGTTCGAACTTACTGATTTTCTGCTCGATCGCCGCCCTGAGCATGTCATTGACACGCATGTCCAAACCAAAGATATCTACCTTCATAATGATGCTCCTTTCATTCCTTACCGGTCATTTATAACCGGTAGGAGCTCTTTTGGTTATTATACAGGATGAGATGAAACTGTGAGACAATACATGTAACAAAAATGATGAGGGTAGGCCTTTATGAAAAAGAATCTGACACACCTGACCTGGCGGGCCATTGCCATAGCCATTCCCGGCTCCATCCTGATAACCGCCTCTTCCACCTATGTGGCCCTGAGCGCCAGCGCCCTGCCCTGGCCTACCATATTTGTTGCCGTCCTTTCCTTTGCCCTCATGCGCCTGATTGGCCGAAGTGACATCAATGAGATCCATGTGGCCGCCACGGGCATGTCAGCCGGCGCCATGGTGGCAGGCGGCCTGGTCTTCACCCTGCCTGGTCTTTTTATCTCGGGCATCTGGGACCTGGGCCAGCCCGGTCAGACTGCAGGCGATTTCTTGAAAGCACGCCTGCCCCTGGTTCTCTTTGTCGCCCTGGCCGGCGTCCTTTTGGGCACTGCCCTTTGCTGGCTCTTCCGCAAACGCAATATTGAAGAACTGAACTTGCCCTATCCCATCGGCAAGGCAGCCGCTTCCACCCTGGAAGCCGGCAAAAAGGGAGGTTCCCAGGCCCTGACCCTCCTGGTGGCCCTGCTCCTGGCTGCAGGCTTGACCCTCCTGCGCGACCATTTCGGCCTCTTCCCGCCCCTTTTGGCCTTCAGCATCGCAGCCCTTCCCCTGACCTTCTACATGTCACCCATGGCCATAGGGATCGGGGGCTTGATCGGTTTTTCATCTACCCTCTACTGGCTCTTGGGAGCTGCCATCACCAGCCTGGGACGCTTTCTTATCCTGGAGACCTCCCTCCTGGGCTCTATTCCCGGCGCCGCCGACAAGCTGGGTGAATGGAATCTGACCATAGCCGTGGCCCTTATGGTGGGGGCTGGCCTGGGCACCTTGATCGCCTTTCTTTTTGGCAGCTACAAAAAGAAAGGCCGCAGGCGGACAGCAAGCAGCAGACGGCGGCTTTCCGCCCCCCGGGGCATGGGCCTTGTCTCACTGATCCTGGTAGCCCTGGCCTTTGTCATCACCCTTTTGACCGGCATGAAGGTCCTGCCGGCCCTCCTCCTTATGGCCGGTGTCTTCTTTGCCGCCCTCTTGTCTTCCCTGATCACCGGTCAGACCGGTATCAATCCCATGGAAATCTTCGGGATCATTGTCCTTCTGGCTATCCGGGCCCTGGTCAGGGTCAGCCCTGAACACGCCTTTTTCATTGCCGCCATCGTGGCGGTCACCTGTGGCTATGCCGGGGACATGATGAATGATTACAAGTCAGGTGCCCTCTTAAAAACCAATCCCACTGCCCAATTCGTCATCGAGTTGGTGGGTGGTTTCTTTGGCGCCTTCACCGCCTCCATCGCCCTCCTGGCCATCATCTACTCCAGGGGCGGGGTAGGCATGGAAGTGGGTCTGCCGGCTGCCCAGGCACATAGCGTCACCGCCATGGTGGCAGGGCTTGGCAACCCCATCCTCTTTGCGGTCGCCGCCCTGGTCGGCTGTGCCCTGACCCTCTTTTTGAAGATCCCGGCCATGATCATCGGCATCGGCATGATGCTGACCGGAACCGGTCTGGCCCTGCCCATTGTCCTGGGCGGTCTTTTGGAATACCTGTCCCGGACCCACCTGAAAAAGGACAGCCAGTCGGCCATCCAGATGGGGGCTGCAGGCCTCCTGGGTGGCGAGGGCATCATGGGTACCCTCCTGGCTATTATTGCTCTATTCAGGTGATTTGACGGGATTGAGATCTGCTAAATATTCTAGGGGTTTTTACTTTCCACATAGCGCCGGTAAAAGGCCAAGCGGGCCTCGGCCCTGCGGATGCCGTGGCGGGCATGCTTTTTTTCCAGCTCTGAGATATCCACTTTAGCCAGGCGTTTTTGTGCCCGGAGGAGGGCCTCCCGGGCCCGCTCATAATCGATTTCCCCGGGCAGTTCAGCCGCATTGACGACCACGGTCACGTGATCCCCCTGAATCTCGGCATAGCCCACGGAAACAAAAAAGATCCGCCAGTCCTCCTCCCCGCCCTCAGGACCGGGAATCCGGTAGCGGAGGGGGCCGGGGACCACTTCCACCAGGGTGGGGATATGGTTGGCCATGAAACCTTCGGAACCATCCTTGGTAGTCAGGGTAACCAGATCCCCGTCCTCATAATAGAGGGTCCGGGTGGGCGTCAAGAGGGTCAGGACCATCCTTTTCATGTCATCCGTCCAGGTCATGCCGGGCGGCATAGACCTCATCCACCCCGCCCTTCATGAAGAAGGCCTGTTCGGGGATGTCATCCAGCTCGCCGCCCAAAAGGGCCTCAAAGCTCCTCAGGGTCTCCTCCAGACGGACATAGCGGCCCTCATAGCCGGTCATCTCCTGGGTGACGTGGAAGGGCTGGGAAAAGAAGCGTTGGATTTTCCTGGCACGGGCTACGATGGCCCGGTCTTCAGGGTCCAGCTCATCCAGACCCAGGATGGCGATGATGTCCTGGAGTTCCTTATAGCGTTGGAGGATCTGCTCCACCCGTCTGGCCACACTGTAGTGGCGGCCGCCCACTGTCTGGGGGCTCAAGACCCGGGAAGAGGAGGCCAGGGGATCAACGGCAGGATAAATACCCAGTTCCACCACCTGCCGGGAAAGGACGGTCACCCCGTCCAGGTGGGAAAAGGTGGTGGCGGGAGCGGGGTCAGTCAAGTCATCGGCCGGGACATAGACAGCCTGGATGGAGGTGATGGCCCCGTCCCTGGTCGAGGTGATCCGCTCCTGGACCATGCCCACATCCTGGGCCAGGGTAGGCTGGTAGCCGACAGCGCTGGGGATCCGGCCCAGGAGGGCTGATACCTCGGAGCCTGCCTGGATATAGCGGAAGATATTGTCAATGAAAAGGAGGACGTCCTTTTTCATCTGGTCCCGGAAATACTCGGCCATGGTCAGGCCGGTCAGGGGGACCCGCATACGGGTACCGGCTGTCTCATTCATCTGGCCAAAGACCAGGACAGTCTTGTCCAGGACGCCGGATTTTTGCATCTCATTCCAAAGGTCATTACCCTCCCGGGAGCGCTCGCCCACACCGGTGAAGACAGAATAGCCCTCATGCTCACTGGCTATGTTGCGGATCAATTCCAGGATCAGAATGGTCTTGCCAACGCCGGCACCGCCAAAAAGGCCCACCTTGCCCCCCCGGGCATAAGGCACCAGGAGGTCAATGACCTTGATGCCGGTTTCAAGCAGGGACTCTCCGGATTCCTGTTCCAGGAAACCGGGCGGCTGCCGGTGGATAGGCCAGTAGTCATCGGCCTGGACAGGTCCCTTTTCATCCAGGGGCTGGCCCAGGACATTGAAAAGCCTTCCCAGGCAGCCTTCCCCCACAGGCACCTTGATGCCACCGCCGGGGGCAATGGCCACAAGGCCTCTGGACAGACCCTCGGTGGCCCCAAAGGTCAGCACGCGGACATGGCCATCGCCCATGTCCTGCATGACCTCTGCCCCGATGATGGTCTTGTCTTCATCCTCCATATGGATTTCAACAAAGTCGCCGATCTCAGGCGACTGGCCCTGGAAGGTCAGGACGACCACCGGGCCCAATACTTGTGTCACATATCCTTGGATGGCCATAGGATTTCCCTTCTATTCACGCTTGCCGCTGACGGCCGAATCATAATGGCGCATGGCCTCAACGCTGGCTGACATTTCCGATAGTTCGCTGGTAATGGCACTCTGCCTCAGGCGGTTGACCCGGTCATGCAATTCCCTCATCAGCTCCGAGCTGTTGCGGGAGGCATTGTCCATGGAGGTCATACGGGCGCTCTGCTCCGCCGCATAGGCCTCGACCAGGGCTCCGTAGACCAGGGCACTCAGATAGGTGGAAAAAAGATAGTCCATGAGGGTATCCACGTCCTCGGGATAATCAAAGGGGACCTGGGGCCGCTGGCCCGGAAAACCAGGCGGCAGGGCACTTTTTATGTCAGGGTCTTCAACGGCGATATTGATGATCCGCCTCAGGCCTTCCATATCGGCCGGCAAGAGCCTGACATAGAGGGGGGCAGAGGTAATGGGCGTGTACATCATGGAATAAACCAGATGGGCCTCGTCTGTTTCTCTTTGCTGGTAATCCAAAAAGATCTGCTCGGCCAGTTCCTCAGCCTCTCCATAGCGGGGTTCCTGGATGGAATAGCGAAAGGTCCGGTCGATCTGGTAACCGTCCCCCTCCAGTTCATCCCGGCCCCGGCTGCCCGTCAGGTAGAGGGTGATCCGGGGGACATAGCCCTCTTTTTCGATCTCCTGGCGGCGCTCCTGGAGAAAGCGCCGGGTGGCCGCCACCACATCCGCATTGTAGGTGCCATCAAAACCCTGGTCACCGGTCAGGATGTAGACGTCCAAGCGCCAGTCGTCCCCCTTTTTCTTTTCACGAAAACGCATGTAGGGCGAATCCAGGTTGGGCGTCAGGTAGAGTACCCGGCCCATGGTCCGGATACAGTGGACCGTGTAGGGCAGGGCCTGGGCCAAAAGGCGCTTGGACTGGCGCATCTTGACCGAGGAGATCAGCTGCATGGCCCGGGTCATCTTGCTGATCATCTCAACGGAATTCATCCGCTTGATAAGTTCAAACTGGGTTGCCATAAGCCTGTTCCAAACTAGCGGGACTGGTAGTCCTGAAGGAAGGCCTGCCAGGCCTCCTTGATCCCTTCCCGGGTCTCCTCGGACAGGCGCTGGCCTGCCTCCAAAACCTGGACCAGTTCTTCTTCCCGATCGGGCAGGGCATCAATGAAAAACTTGGCCAGACGGGGCAGGTCTGCCGGGGCAATATCATGGAAAAGATCCCGGGTACCCAGCTCCAACAAGGCCAGGGACTTGGCCAGGCTCCTCATCTGGAGGGGGTTCTGGCTTAAAAGGAGCATGAGTCTGTCCCCCTTGGCCAGTTGCCTTTGGGTGACATCGTCCAGGTCGGTGGCAAACTGGGAAAAAGCCTTCTTCTCCCGGTACTGGGCCAGGGCAATCCGCAGGGGGCCGGCTACCTCCCGCATGGAAGGCACCTGGGCATCCCCGCCTACCCGGGATACCGACAGGCCCACATTGACCGCAGGCCTTTGACCGGCAATGAATATGTCCGTATCCAGGTAGATCTGCCCGTCGGTGATGGAGATGATATTGGTCGGAATATAGGCCGAAATATCGCCCGCCTGGGTCTCCACGATGGGCAAGGCTGTCATGGAGCCGCCTCCCAGGTCGTCGTGGAGCTGGGCGGCCCTTTCCAAGAGCCGGGAATGCAGGTAAAAGACATCGCCCGGGAAGGCCTCACGTCCAGGCGGCCTTCTCAAAAGGAGGGAAATAGCCCGGTAGGCCTGGGCATGTTTGGTCAGGTCATCATAGACGACCAGGCAATCCTTGCCCTCATACATGAAGGCTTCTGCCATGGCGCAACCGCTATAGGGGGCCAGATACTGGAGGCCTGCCGTATCAGCGGCTGAGGCCACCACCATGGTGGTATAGTCCAGGGCTCCTGTCTGGGCGAAGAGTTTGTGGAGCTGGGCAATGGTGGACATCTTCTGGCCGATGGCCACATAAAAACAATGGACCCCCTTGCCCTTCTGGTTGATGATGGTGTCTACGGCAATGGTGGTCTTGCCCGTCTGCCGGTCCCCGATGATCAGTTCCCTTTGGCCCCGGCCGATAGGCACCATGGCATCGATGGCCGTGATGCCCGTTTCCAGGGAAACCCGGACGGGTTGGCGGTCAAGAATGGAAGGCGCCGGCGCTTCAATGGGCCTGAAGGGAATGCCCTCATCAAAGTCAGGTCCATCGTCCAGGGGCTGACCCAGGGGGGACAAGACCCGGCCCAGGACGGCGTCACCCGTGGGCACACGCACGGTGGCGCCGGTGGAGAAGCAGTCATCGCCTGATTTGAGGCCCTGGCCGCTGATCAGGACGACACCTGTGGCTTCCTTTTCCAGGTTCATGGCGATGCCATATTGGCCACCTGAAAAACGGATGACCTCCCCGTACATACAAGAAGGCAGGCCGGAGACATGGGCAATACCGTCACCTGCCGACAAGACCCTGCCACTTTCCTTGGGCAGGAGCTGGCGGTAGGCGTCCCAGTTTCTGACAGGCCTCCTATGGAGGAGATCCTCCCGGATCAGGCGCCAGGTCTCACGATTTGCCCTGTCAGCTTTCAAGGCCATCCTCCTTATGGGAAGACAAGTCCTGGCCGATAGACAGGCGGACCTGGTCCTGCTCATGTTCAGACAAGGGCGCCTCCTGGAGCTGACTCAAGGTCGACACCGCCAGGTCCACAGCCTGCTTATAGATCTGATCATCCATCTGCTTCTGCTTTTGCTGGATCTGACGATCTGCCTCCGCCACCAGGGCTTGGGCCTGATCCTGGGCACCTTGCAAAATCTCTTCTCCCCGAGCCTGGACCTCTTCTTCTGCCTGAAGGCGCATGGCTTCCAGGTCAGCTTTTTGCCGGGCTTCGCGGGCTTCCAGGTCCTCCAGACGCTGCTGGATAGCCAGGGCTTCTGATTCATTGCGTTCAAAGGCCTGGTCAATCTCATCCTGGCGGTCTGTCATCATTTTTTGCAGGGGTTTAAAGAGTATCTTCTTCAGGATAATGACCGTCAGCAATAAGCCGACCACGGCGACCAGGGCCGTCGCCACATAGCCCCCCAGGACTTCAGGCGATGTGAAGTCCACCGCTTTTTCAAGGCTGACAGCGATCATGGTCATCCCCTTTCCTACAAGACGAAGATCAGAAGCAGGGCGATGACCAGGGCGTAGATGACGCAGGTCTCAATGAAGACGATGGCCGTGATCAAGGAGGTCTGGATACGACCGGCCGCTTCCGGCTGCTTGGCCATTGACTCAAATGCCTTGCTGGCCGCCCGGCTGATACCGATAGCGGATATAGCGCCCACCACTGCGATGGCGATGGCGGCTGCAAATGCGATTAAACCTTTGTCCATGTTACACCTGTACTTTCTTTTGTTGGATCATGTCTTTTTTACTGGCAAGACGTTCACTCGTGTTATTGGCTTTTTCGACCAGTTCACCCAGATAGGTGGTCGTCAGATACATGAAGATCAGGCCCTGGATCAGACCATCAGCCACATCAAACCAAAGGCCCAGGATGGAAGGCAGGATCAGGGGGATGACAGTCTTGATAAAGCCCAGGAGGATGGTAGCGCCAAAGACGTTACCAAAAAGACGCAGGGCCAAGGAAACGGGCTTGAGCATGTAATCAAGCACATTGAAGGGCAAAAGTCCGGGAATGGGATCGATCAGGGAATAACCAAAACCCTTGACCCCCACCAGGCGGATGCCCATGAGGATGATAAAAGCGATACTGAAAAGGGCCAGGGCCAGGGGCACCGCCGGATTGACGGCAGAAGCCGGCATTTCGACGACCGCAATGGCATTACTGGCAAAGATATAAAGACCCATGGTCAGGGTCCAGGGCAGGGCCTTTTCGGCCTGGACCCGGGTCATCCCGGCCTCGACACCCAGATTGACCACGGCCAGATAGAGTTTTTCCAGCAGGGCCTGCTTGCCGGATGGTTTGTCCTTGGAAAGGCCCCGTCGGAGCCAAAGGGCCAGGAGGGTCAAAAGCAGGACAGCGGCCAGCAGGGAAATCATGGGGCCCGTCACGGGTATGGTAAAGGAGCCAATTTGGATATAAAACTTAGGCGCAAAATTAATGGAGGACCGGATGGCCTCTCCCAGATCACGGCCACCTGGCTTCAGTTCTTCCCATAAAGCTTTCAGGAATAATTGAAAATTTGACACTCGCCCACCACCTCTCCCATTTATCTATTGTAGTGACCAAGACCCCATTTGTAAACACTTGCTCCTGCCCGCCCCCGCCTGAAAAACGCCCCCAAGCCGGGGCTTGAGGGCGTCATCATCAAGGGGGAATCCCGGCTTAGGATCAGACGCCCGCCTTGGCATCCTCCCTGGCCATGTAGAGCAGAAGGTCAATGGTCCGCTCAGAATAACCCCATTCGTTGTCATACCAGGAAACCAATTTAAAGAAGCGTTTTTCGCCCTTGAGATTGTTTTGCAAACTGGCACTTGAGTCGTAGATGGAAGAATAGGCATCGTGGATAACATCGGTGGACACGATGGGATCCTTGGTGTATTTCAAGATACCCTTGAGATAGGTCTCCGAGGCCTTCTTCATCATGGCATCGATCTCCTCGATGGAGGAATCCTTCTCCAGAAGAACGGTCAAATCCACTACAGAACCAGTCTGAGTCGGGACACGGAAGGCCATGCCCGTCAATTTTCCAGCCACGGCCGGCAGGACAATACCCACTGCCTTGGCGGCTCCGGTCGTGGTCGGGATGATGTTCTCAGCTGCAGACCGGCCCAGACGCCAGTTCTTGAGCGAAGTGCCATCAACCACTTTTTGTGAGGCTGTGTAGGCGTGGATGGTGGTCATCAGGCCCTTTTCAATGCCCAGGCCTTCCTTGAGAAGGACGTGGACCACAGGGGCCAGACAGTTGGTGGTGCAGGAGGCATTGGAGACGACGACATCTGTCTTGGCGTCATATTCACCTTCATTGACACCCATGACCAGGGTCTTGACCGGACCCTTGCCGGGGGCTGTCAGGAGCACTTTTTTGGCACCGACCTCGATATGACCGATGGCCTTGTCGTAGTCGTTGAATCTGCCTGAAGAGTCGATCACATAATCAACGCCCAGGGCCTTCCAGTCCAGATCCTTGGGTTCCAGACCCGCCAGGACGCATTGGACCTTGTGCTTGCCATCGATGACGATGACATCATTTTCTTCCAGGGAGGGATCAGATTTCTCGGTCTTGAGATCGTGCTCCCAACGGTGCTGGGCGGAGTCATAGGTCAGTTGATAGACGAAGTAGTCAGCCTTGGTATTTCTTGCCACGATGGCAACCAGGTCAACCTCCTCGCCTAGGAGGCCACGCTCGACCAGACCCCTGAAGACCAGGCGTCCGATGCGGCCAAACCCATTAATCGCTACTTTAATGGCCATAAGATTTATTTCCTTTCCTGATAAGACAGCCATCCGGCCATCTTTTTTCCTATCAAATCAAAGCAGAAAGCAGATAATAGCCCTGATACCGGCCGTTATTTTAACATATTGTCACTCGCTGGCGTAATAGTCGCTTGCACAGGAGATTCAAGCTTCTTGGCTTTTTTATCGTCTCCTACGCAAGAACGGCCGGGTAAACCGGCCGTTCCATGTCTTTTTCTATCCGGGATCTTAGCCCGCCAGGATCGGCTGCTTGGCCGCCCGGACTTCATCCGGACGGGCAATGGGCGTGTCATGGGGGGCATTTCTCAGTAGATCAGGATCGGTCTCCGCTTCCTTGGCAATCCTGAGGAAGGCATCAGCCAGCTGATCAAGGTCACGCCAGGTCTCGGTCTCGGTCGGCTCCAGCATCATGGCCTCAGGCACAATCAGCGGGAAGTAGACCGTGGGCGGATGGAAGCCAAAGTCGATCAGACGTTTGACGATATCCAGGGTGTTGAGGCCGTATTTCTCCTTCTGCCACTCCCCGGTCATGACAAATTCATGCAGGGTCGGTGTGTCGTAGGGGATCCGGTAGGCTCCCTTGAGACGTTCGCGCAGATAGGTGGAGTTGGCCACTGCCCCTTCCGCCGCCTGGTGGAGGCCGTCGGCCCCGTTGCGGAGGATGTAGGCATAGGTCTTGACCAGGACACTGAAAGATCCGATGAAGGATCTGACCTTGCCAAAGGTCTTGGGACGATCGTAGTCCAGGACATACATGTCTTCTTTTTTCCTGACAACCGGCCGGGGCAGATAGGGCTCCAGATGGGCCTTGCAGCCGACGGGACCGGCGCCGGGACCACCGCCGCCGTGGGGGGTGGAAAAGCTCTTGTGGACATTGAGATGGACACAGTCAAAGCCCATATCACCGGGACGGGCGTGCATGAGGATGGCATTGATATTGGCGCCATCGTAGTAGCAAAGACCGCCGGCCTCGTGGACCATGGAGGTGATCTTCTCAATATTCTTCTCGTAGATACCCAGGGTATTGGGGTTGGTCAGCATAAGACCGGCAACGTCGTCGCCCAGGGCCTTTTCCAAAGCCTCCAGGTCAACCATGCCTGCCTCGTTGGACTTGACCTCCCGGACCGTATAACCCACCATGGCCGCGGTGGCCGGGTTGGTTCCATGAGCTGCGTCGGGAATGATCATGACCTTGCGCTTGCTGTCGCCCCTGTCCTCATGGTAGGCCTTGATCAGGAGCAGGCCCGCCAGCTCACCGTGAGCACCGGCTGCCGGCTGGAAGGTGTACGCATCCATGCCGGTCACGTCGTTGAGCAGTTCTTCCAGATGGTAGAGGAGCTCCAGGTTACCCTGAACCGTCTCATCCGGCTGGAGGGGGTGGGTGGCTGCAAAGCCGACCAGGGAGGCCACATCCTCATTGATTTTGGGGTTGTACTTCATGGTACAAGAGCCCAGAGGATAGGTTCCCATTTCCACGTGATAGTTCTTGGTGGACAGGTTGGTGAAATGGCGGAGGACAGAAATCTCATCAATGTCAGGGATATTGGGTTTTTCTGCCCGGTATTCCTTGCCAAACCAGGCTGCCAAATCGGGCTTGGGTACATCAAGCGGACGGATATAACGGCCGGCCTGACTGTTGGTTGCCAGTTCAAAAATCAAGGGTGTGTGTTTGCATTGTGGCATAGTTAGCTCCCTTCCTGCTGATCACAAAGGCAAAGCATCGTCTCGGCAAAGCAATCAAGCTGGGCCTTGGACTTCTTCTCTGTGACTGCGATCAACATCCTGTTGCCAGGCAGGACCAGGCCGCCGATGACGCCCTCTTTGAGGAGGTCAGCGTTGAGCTTGGCCATGTCGATGCCTTCTTTGGCTTCAATCAGGAATTCACGGAAATAGGGTGACTTGTAGACACGTTTGAAGCATCCCCCTGCTGTCAGTTTTTCTTCCAGGTAGATGGCCTTGGAGGCAGATTGTTCCGCCACGTCGACAAGGCCGGTCGCCCCTTGCAGGGCCAACCAGATGGTAGCAGCCGTGGCCATGAGGGCCTGGCTGGTACAGATATTGGAAGTAGCCCTTTCTCTTCTGATGTGCTGTTCCCTGGCCTGAATGGTCAGGACATAGCTGGTCCTGCCCTGGCGATCCACGGTAGCCCCGCAGATCCTGCCGGGCATCTTGCGCATGAGGCGGTCAGTCACCGCCATGTAGCCTGCGCCAGGTCCGCCGAAGGATAGAGGCAGTCCCAGGGACTGGGCCTCACCCACGGCGATATCAACGCCACAGTCACCCGGGCGTTTCAGGATAGCCAGGCTGACCGGATCCTGGGAAACAGCCGCCAGGGCGTCCACGGCATGGGCTTTTTCAGCCAGGAGCTCCAGGTCCTCGACGACCCCGTAGAAGTTGGGGTTCTGGACCAGGAAGCCGGCAAAGGCCTTGTCCTCGGTCGGATAATCAGTGGTTTGGCCATTTTCATCCAAGGCCCCTGTCACCACTTCAATATCGGCCGCATGCATGTAGGTCTTGATGGTCTCCATGGTGTCAGGATGGACACCCTCAGAGACAAAGACCTTGTAGCGGCGCTTTTCCCGGCAGCTGAGCAGGAGACCTTCAGCAGCACCGGAAGCGGCGTCATAAAGGGAGGCGTTGGCGACGGGCAGGCCCGTCAGGCGGGTGATATAGCTTTGCCATTCGAAGATGGCCTGGAGGGTGCCTTGGGAAATCTCTGCCTGGTAAGGCGTGTAGGAGGTCAAAAACTCAGACCGGCTGATCAGATGGTGGACAGCGGCCGGCTGGTAATGGTCATAATAACCGGCGCCCAGATAGCTGTCATAGGCCTCACTGTTCATGTTTTTTGCCGCCAGGGCCTTGAGGCTCTCGGCGACTTCCATCTCACTCATTCCCTCTTCCTTCAGCGCCTGGAATTCATCTACATTGATGCAGTCGCATTCGGGAATCATGGAGAACAATTGATCAAGGTCAACTCCCACCGACGCCAGCATTTCCCGGCGTACTTCGCGGTTCATTGGGAGATAACCGGTCATGCTTCTTCCTCCTTGCAAAAGGCGTCATAGGCGTCCTTGTCGAGCAGGGCATCCAGCTCGGAAGGGTCGGCCATGTCGATCTTGACGAACCAGGTATCCCAGGGAGCCTGGTTGATCATTTCGGGTTCGTCTTCGATGTCAAAGTTGGCCTCGACGATTTCGCCGCTGACCGGGGCATAAAGATCCGAGGCGGCCTTGACCGACTCGACTGTGCCGATGATACCTTCGAGCTCAACCACGGTGCCTTCCGGCTCGGGTTCCGCATAGACGATGTCTCCCAATTGATCCTGAGCAAAATCGGTCAGGCCGATGGTGGCGATATTGCCTTCAACTTTTACCCATTCGTGCGTTTTTGAGAATTTCAGATCCATTTTCTCTATATCCTTCCTGTCATTCGCTTGTGTCTGCGGTCCTGCCGCTGACCATAATAACCTTCTATGATGATGATCCCGGCGGCAGGTCTGCCACCGGGAATGATCCTTTTATTTACCCTTGACAAAGGGTGCTTTCACGACGGTGAAGGGTTGCAGGTTCTTGCGGACCAGGACCTCCACTTTTTCCACCTGGGGCGTATCCAGGTCGACCAGGGCAAAGGCAATGCCTTTTTCCAGAACCGGCGAGAAGGTACCAGAGGTGATGACACCCACTTTTTTACCCTCTACATGAACCTCGTAGCCTTCACGGGGGATGGCTTTGCTGTCGCTGACCAGGGCCAGTTGACGCCGGGTCACCTTGTCCTTCATGACCGAGCCTTGGAATTCATGATCCAGATCCACGAAGAAATCCATATTGGCTTCCAGGGCATTGATGTCAGGGGACATCTCATGGCCGTAAAGTGGCATACCGGCTTCCAGTCTCAGGGTGTCGCGGGAACCCAGACCACAGGGCTCGACACCGCCCTCAATGAAGATATCCCAGTAGTGGGCTGTTTTAGCTTTGGGAATATAGAATTCGTAACCATTCTCGCCCGTGTAACCGGTCCGTGAAATAATCATCTCACGGTCCTCACCCTGGACGGGGACCCAAATCTGGCGGAAGCGCTTGAGCTCTTTGATGGCTGTCTGCTGGTCGGCCGTCAGGCCCAGTTTGTCAGCCAGCTCCATGATGCAGTCAAGGCTGCCAGGGCCCTGTACTGCGATTTGTCCATAAAGATCGGACTCATCAATGATGTCAAAGTCTGCAGGCCGGTCGGGATAAGCCTTCTTATAGGCTTCATGGCTTTCGGCCATGTGGACCAGGTCCTTATCTTTATTGGCGGCATTGACCACCAGGAGATAATCCTCTTCACCCATGGTATAGACCAAAAGGTCGTCCACGGTTCCGCCGTCGGCAGCACTGAGGATGGCATAGGTAATCTGGTCGGGCTTTTTGCCCGCCACCCGGCGGGTCAGCAACCAGTCCAGAAAGTCGCCGCTCCCTTGACCCTTGACCCGGATTTCTCCCATATGAGAGACGTCAAAGATGCCGGTCTCGTTTCGGACGACAAGGACTTCATCCTTGACGCCAGCGTACTGGACGGGCATATCCCATCCAGCATAATCAACCATGCGGGCTCCCAGAGCCACATGGCGATCATTTAAAGGTGTTTTTTTCATGAAAGTACCTCCCCTT
>CAZKLG010000029.1:0-17704 GCA_964553675.1 uncultured Mageeibacillus sp.
CAGCTCCTGATAATGCTTGCTGAGATTACGCAGTTCGATCACTTTTTCCCAATCGCCTTTCCATGCGCCTGATGAGGAAGCTGATGACCATGACCAGGGCAATGTAGATAAAGGCCATGACCAGATAGGGCACCATAAACTCGTAATTGTTGGTGCCGATATAGTTGAAGGCCACGTAGAGGTCCAGGGCACCAACGAAACTGACCACCGAGGTTTCCTTGATCAGGGCGATGAACTCATTGCCCAGGGTGGGCAGGATGTGCTTGACCGCCTGGGGGACCACAATCTTGGCCATGCTGGTTCCCCAGGCCAGCCCCACCGCCCGGCCGGCCTCCATCTGACCCGGGTCGACTGATTGAATGCCGCCCCGCATGATCTCGGCCACATAGGCACCGCTGTTGAGGCCAAAGACCAGGATGCAGACCTGGAGGGAGGAGAGGTTGAGTCCTACCAGGGGCAGGACCACATAATAGGTGACCAGGAGCTGGACGACCACAGGCGTACCCCGAAAAAGACCCACATAGAAACGGCTGAGTCTTTTCAGGCATCGGGCCGGCCCCTTCCGGCTGGGGTGGACCTGGACAGCTGCCAGGATGGTCCCGATAAGGATACCCAGAATGAGGCCGATGATGGCGATCAGGAGGGTATTCTTCAGCCCTTCCAGGACCCGGGCATAGCCCTTGTGCTGGTAGAAGACCGTCCAGAATTTTTCAATTTTTATCTGAAAATTGCCCATCCAGGCCTGACCTTCCCCTTAACTCAGTTTATTGATGGCATCCACAATGAACTGGGCGGGTGCCTCGTCGATGACCACATAGTGGATGTTGCCATTTAACATGTCCTGGACGGCCAGGGAACCGGACTTGTAGCCGACGCAGGTGACCGGGAAGCCTTCAAAATCCCAATCGGGATCACCTTCCAGGTAAAACTGGGCCGTTGTCCCGGCCTGGACCCCAATTTTGATCTCCTGACCAAGACCGGCCAGAAGGGCCTCGGCCTCTGCCACTGTCTGGACCTTGTCGAAACGGTCGTCATCGGCCATGACAATCAGTTGTTGGGAGGCTTCATAGTAGGCATCGGAAAAGGTCACGAATTCCTTGCGGTTCTCATTGATGGTCAGTCCGGCCATGGCGATATCGGCCTTACCCTGACCCACAGCCAGGCAGACGGCGTCAAAGTCCATGTTGCTGATGACCAGTTCCTTGCCCAAGTGGTCAGCCAGGAGGGCGGCCAGTTCCATGTCGATGCCAAGATACTTGTCCCCCAGGGTGTATTCAAAGGGTTCAAAGCTGGCATTGGTGGCTACGATCAACTGGTCCTTGGAAGCATCAAGCGAGGCTGATTCCACGGGGCTGGGGCTGCCGTCCCCGAAGTACTTGTCAAAGATCTGGTCGAAGGTCCCGTCCGACTGAAGTTTGGCAATAAAAAGATTGACCTCATCCAGGAGCTGTGGCTGGGATTTGTCAACACCAAAGGCATAGGATTCATCGGTCAGGGACAGATCGATTCGCTTGACCTGCTGACTTTTCTTGCCGGGGCCGCAGGCCATTATGGTCATGCTCATAAATATGAGGATAACCAGAGTTAAAATTAGCTTGTATTTTACCTTCATCGTCATTTCTCACTTTCATACCCGCCGGTGACCAAGCAATTTAAGGGATTTAATATGAATATACATACATAAAACAGTCATATATATTAGTCACGGCGAACAGAATAAGGGATTGGTCCGGCCGGGTCAATTGGAGCATTCGACAGGAATAAGCATAGCTCTAATAGGCTTGCCTGCGCCTATTGACTAAAATATGAGGGGATAGCAGGCCAGGCCTTCAAAAGCTGGCTGAAGTGGATCCATCTTAAATATTATCCAAATCCGGGCTTGCCCTGATTAGTCTTCTCTAACTTTCGGGCTCAGAGCCCATAAAATTGGTCTGGAAATGGGTATAATGTCCATAAATGCATTTGCATATGGCCCCGCTTCAAGCAAGGGGCCCGAAGAAAGGAGACAAAAGGTATGAAAAGAATGAGGACAATGCTTGTCCTGTTACTGGTCTTGGTTTTTTCCCTGACCCTCTTTGCAGGATGTGGGAAAAAGACTGATGAGGAAACGATTTTGATTGGGGCGGCCATGTGCCAGACGGGCATCCAGGCCCCCATCGATGAACCTGCTCTCAAGGGTGCCCAGCTGGCGGTTGATCTGCTCAATGAAAAGGGCGGCATCCTGGGCAAGAAGGTCGTTCTGAAGAATATGGACGGCAAGAGCGATCCGGTGACGGTCGGCAACGTAGCCAAACAGCTGATCGACGAGGGTGCGGTTGCCATCATGGCACCCAGTGACTTTGACTTTGGTGGTCCCGCCAGCCGGGAAGCCACAGCCAACAAGATTGTCAGCGTTTCCCCCACGGCTTCATCCCCTCTTTATGGGTCAAAAGCCCTGGGCGATTATGCCTTTACCCTTTCCATGTGGAATACCACCATGGGCGCTGCCACAGCGGAATACGCCTATAAGGAAGGCTGGCGGACCTGCTATGTGGTAACAGACAGCTTCATCGACTATACCAAGAGCCTGTCACGCTACTTCATCAATCGTTTCGAAGAGCTGGGCGGCACAGTCTTCTTTGAGGACTCCTACACCCAGGGACAGCAGGACTTCTCGGCCCAGCTGGCCCGGATCAAGGACCTGCCTGAAAGCCCCGACTTCATCTATATCTCCTCCTACATGCCTGACCTGGCCATGATGATCCGTACCCTGAGGGAGAACGGCATTGCCCTGCCAGTTGTCGGTGGAGACGCCTATGACGACCCGGCCCTCTACCAGGCCCTGGGAGCCCAGTATGGCAATGACATCGTCTTTGACACCCACGGCTACCTGTCTGAGGAAGCACATGCGGATTATCCGGCCTTTGCTGAGGCCTGGAAAGCCAAATACGGGGATTATCCCGATGAGACCTGGGGCATGCCCGGCTATGACGTCATCATGGTCCTGGCCCAATCCATGGAAAAAGCCGGCTCTACGGACGGCGACAAGGTCAGACTGGCCATGGAATCCATGGAATTTGACCTCTTTACCGGTAAGCTTTCCTGGTCCGATGCCGCCTCTGGCCATGAACCCAACAAGGCAGCCTGCCTGGTCGAACTGATTGACGGCGAGCCCAACTTCCTGGGCTGGGTCCGTCCCGACAAGATCCCCGCACCTTAAGGGGAAAAGAAGCACCTGATGTTTGAATCCGCGGCGCCCCAGGCGCCGCGGACCTTGAGGCGGTGAACCGGCAGGGAGGGTACTGCGGTTATGGTAAATGAGATAAACTCCTCCAAGCTGAAAGTGGAGGAGATTTCAAAAAACTTTTCCGGCCTGAAAGCGGTTGATAATGTCAGTTTCAATCTTCAGACAGGGGAAATTTTAGGTCTGATCGGACCTAATGGCTCGGGCAAGACGACCATTATCAATATGGTGACGGGCCTGATGAAGCCGACATCAGGCAGGATACTGGTCGACGACCGGGATCTGACCCGCAATAAGCGTCATCATTTTGCCCGGGAAGGCCTTGCCCGCACCTTCCAGACCATCCGTCTTTTCAAGAAAATGACCGTTT
Organism: uncultured Mageeibacillus sp.; assembly: GCA_964553675.1. Taxonomy (GTDB): domain Bacteria; phylum Bacillota; class Clostridia; order Saccharofermentanales; family DTU023; genus UBA4923. The sequence continues at coordinate 3,594 of CAZKLG010000029.1, forward strand.
TTGAGAATGTCGAAGTCTCTGGTGTCAGCATGGGGAAAACCCGCAAGGAAGCGGCCCAGGAGGCCTATCGACTCCTGGAGATGTTCGAGCTTTCCGACTACGCCGACCGCGAATCCGGCACCCTGGACCATGGTAACCAGCGGCGGATTGAAATCGCCCGGGCCCTGGCCCTGGACCCCAAGTTCCTCTTTCTTGATGAGCCGGCAGCCGGCCTCAATGAGGAGGAGAGCGATGCCCTTTTGGACATGTTGAAAGACTTCCCCGGCCAGATGAATCTGGGCATGCTGATCGTTGATCATGACATGCGCCTGATCATGCGCCTTTGCAGCAAGCTCCATGTCTTGGACCATGGCCAGACCATTGCGGAGGGACTGCCTTCGGAGATCCGCAAGAACGCCCAGGTCATGGAAGCTTATTTCGGCAGTAAGGTAGGTGTCTAGGATGAAGGAACCACTCTTATCGGTTACAGATCTTGTAGCCTCCTATGGGGAGATCGAGGCCATCCACGGACTCAATCTGGAAGTTTATCCCGGCGAACTGGTGGCCCTTCTGGGCGTCAACGGCTCGGGCAAGTCCACCACCCTCAAGGCCATCGCCGGTACCATCTCCCAGACACGGGGGAGTGTCCGCTTTGCCGGTGAGGAGATCCGGGGCAAGAAACCGGAGCAGATCGTCAGGAAGGGCATTGCCCTGGTCCCCGAGGGGCGGGAGCTTTTCACCAACCTGACCGTGGAGGAGAATCTGCGCATGGGGGCTTTCACCACCTATAGCCGGTCCAGCTTCAACAAGGATCTGGAACCCATTTTTGAGATCTTCCCTATCCTGAAAGAACGCTACAAACAGAACTCCGGCCAATTATCGGGCGGCGAACAGCAGCAGCTGGCCATTGCCCGGGCCATGTTGGCCAAGCCCCGGCTCCTCATGTTGGATGAACCTTCTTTGGGCCTGGCTCCGGTTCTGATTGACCAGATCTTTTCCTTGATCGACCAGATGCATCAGCAGGATATGACCATCCTCCTGGTCGAACAAAATGTTGAGCGTACCCTGGACATTGTGGACCGGGTCTACCTGCTTGAAACCGGCAAGGTGCAGTTCAGTGGCTCTGCCGCCGAACTGGCCCAAGCAAGTGATGCCCTGTCCTCTGCCTATCTGGGATCCAGCGATTAGGAGACGCTTCATGTTCAGTCTTGAGTTTTTTATTAATACCCTAAGCCTTGGAAGCCTTTATGCCCTCTTCTCCTTGGGCTTGGTCATCGTCTACGGGATCTTGCAGCTGGTCAATTTCGCCTACGGGGAATTGGTCATGATCTCAGCCTATGGTTTTTATTGGCTGGCCACCTACCTGAAGCTTCCCTTTTTCGTAGTCATCATCTTCTCGGTCCTCCTGGGGGGTGTGGTCAGCGTCCTGACCGAAGTGACAGCCTTCCGGCCGGTCCGAAACAAGTCGACCGTGGCCATTTTTGCCACCAGCTTTGCGGTCAGCATGATGCTGCAAAACCTGGTCCTGATCCTGGTCTCGCCCCGGGCCCGGGCCGTGCCCCTTCCCAATATCTTCAACAAGAGCGTCCAGCTCCTGGGAGTGGTCACCCCTTGGCGGAATATCCTGACCATCGCCACGACTGCCCTCATGCTGATCCTCATCTCCCTGCTCCTCAAATACACCATCCTGGGAACGGCCATGCGGGCGGCCACCAATAACTTCACGGCCTCCAGGCTGATGGGGGTGCCGGCCAACCTGATCATTATGCTGGCCTTCCTCCTCAGCGGACTCCTGGCAGGCGTTTCCTCCATCTTCTGGATCGGGCGTTCAGCCTCCATTGACCCCCTTATGGGAGCCGCCCCCCTGCAAATCGCCTTCATCTCCAATGTCATCGGCGGTATGAGCAGCCTGTCGGGTGCCGTCATCGGCGGTTATGTCTATGGCTTTTTGTTTAATCTTTTGAGTATTTTCCTGCCTGCCTCCCTGATCACCTACCGGGACGCCTTCATGTTTGTGATCGTGATCCTCTTTCTCTTGTTCAGGCCCGAAGGCATTGTCAAAGGCAGTAAAGGGGAGGAGCGTGTCGGATGAAGAGCAAAGCAACACACAAGCATTCACTCTCTTTGGGGGATAGGATTCCGGTCAAATACCAGACCATGTCCCTGCTTTTGATTCCCCTCTTTCTCCTGGCCCTTCTGGTGGCTATCCTCCAGAAGTCCCTCTATACCAATATTTTCACGGCCCTCTGCATCAATCTGGTCATGGTAACCAGCCTCCAGGCCTTCATGGGCAACTCGGGCATCCTCAACTGGACCCATATCGGTTTCATGGGCATAGGCGCCTATGCCTCCGGTATCTTTTCCATGGCCCCCGACATCAAGGCCATGGCCGCGCCCAACATGTACGAATTCCTCCGTCCCATCACCATTCATCCCCTGCTGGCTATCCTCTTGGCAGGTCTGGTGACGGCCATCATCGCGGCCCTCATCTCCTATCCGCTCATGCGCCTGTCGGATGCGGTGGGTGTCATCACCATCTACGCCCTCCTGATCATCATCCATGTGGTCATGACCCAGTGGGACAATGTCACCAACGGGCCCCGGACCTTCTTCGGCCTCAAGCCCTATACCACCATGACCCTGGCTCTGATCTTCGCGGCCATCACCATTGTCCTGACCATCTTTTTCAAGCATTCGGCCCTGGGGCTCAAGCTGCGGGCCACCCGTGACGACCGCTATGCGGCTATGTCCGTGGGTATCGGCATTGTCAAGACCCGTTACCTCTCCTTCATCTTCAGTGCCCTCCTGGCAGGTATCGGGGGCGGCCTTTGGGCCCACTTCATCACCTCCTTTTCGCCCAAGTCCTTCTATGTCACTGACTTTTTCAGCATCTTGTCCATGCTGGTTATCGGGGGGACGGCCAGCGTCTCAGGGGCTGTCGCCGGAACCGGCATGGTCACGGTCATCCGTGAACTTCTCCGTCAATTGGAAAGCCAGCTCAACGGCCTGGATCTGGGTGTTGAGTTTTTTGGAACAACGGAAATCACCCTGGCCATCTTCATGATTGTCATCCTGGCCCTTCGGCCCGATGGCATCGTTCAGGGTCGGGAAATCAGCCTCAAGGCCTTTCGAAGGCCGGGGAGAAACAAATAAGCCAGGCTGTCAGCTGGCATCTTTTCTAAAGGGATCTGGTCGTCATCCCGGAAGACCAGGTCCTTTTTAATGTTGTCAGCCGAAAAAAGGGCAGATAGCGTAAGCTTTCACACTATGGGAGGCCGGTCCGCTTGTTATAGTGGTCTTAAGTGGCCATGGGCTCATGGCCAGAGTCAGGGAAGGAGGGCCAGGATGTCAGACTTGAAATTGGAATCCCGGGAGGGACTCCTCCTGCAAAGTGACGGGGTCAAGCAGGTGGGCCGCAAGGGCAGTATGGCCGGCCAGCTCTTTTTGACCAATCTCCATCTTATTTACGTCAGCAAAAGCTTTTTTGGCAAGACCAAGGGGGTGGACAAGTACCCCATCCGGGATATCAAGGTGGTCAATGACCAGGCCCAGGTTTTTTTGACCAAGAGCCCAAGCTCGGGCACCTTGCGACTGGCCATCCACTTCCGTGACAGGGAAGAGGCCTTTGAATTTGAATCCTTTGCCAAAAGACAGATCGAAAAATGGATCAGCCGGCTGCGTCTGGTCATCGGCGGCGACCAGGACCAGTCATTTGAAAATACAGGGGCTATGGGTGGGAGCGAAATTCTGGGAGGCCTGATCCGGGAGACGGTGGACATGGTCCGGGAGTCCCTGGGTATGGAAAAAGAGGCAGAAGCGGAGCCGGAAAGGGTCACTGGATCCTGTCAGTCCTGCATGGCCCCCCTCTCGGGCTTCAAGGATAAGATGGCCCGCTGCCCCTACTGCAATACCGAGCAAAGGCTATGAAGAGGGAAACCTGGTCATTTGGCATCTTTGGCTGGTTCGGTTACCGGCGGCCCTTTGAGGTCAAGCTTGACCTGATCAAGGCGGCAGGCTTTGATGCCATCTGCAGCTGGTGGGGTGACAGCTTCACGGATCTGGATGGCCCCAAGGCGGCCCATGCCCGCCTGGCCCGGCAAAGAGGGCTGATCCTGGAAAATGCCCATCTTCCCTATGAAGACAGCGATGATCTCTGGCAGGATTCCCCGGCCGGCCAGGCCCTGGTCGACGCCATGGAAAAGGCCATGGCTGAGGCTGCCCGGGCAGGCATCCCTGCTTTGGTCGTCCATCCTTACCGGACAAAAGAGGTCTTAAGGCAAGGGGACCGGTCACTCTTTTTTCAAAGGGCCCAAAGGCTGGGGGAGGAAGCCCATCGCTTGGGGATCAGGCTGGCCTGGGAAAACCTATATGAAAGCCGTCTGGTCCGGGACATGATGGTGGCCCTGGCCCATGATCCGGCCACGGGCTTTTGCCTGGACACCGGCCATGCCAATATCAGCCAGGACGGGGCCCTGTCCCTTCTAAGCGACTTTCCTGACAAGCTATTTGCCCTCCATCTCCACGACAATGATGGCCTGAGCGACCAGCATCTTCTGCCGGGTCAGGGAACTTTCCCCTGGCCACTTTTCATGGAGCTTCTGGCCCAGACGGGCTACCAGGGCGCCCTGATGCTGGAATCTGCCTATCCCTACGATGAGGCCAGGGCAGCGGCCCTGGGACATCCCGACTATCTGGAACCGGCTCTGCCTCCCGAGGATTATCTGGACCAGGCTATCCGGGCCTGCCGCTTTCTGCTGGACGGTCCTTGAGGATGAGGGGGAGACCGCAAACCAGGCGGACCACCTGATCTGCCCGGGCGGCCAGGCGGTTGCAAAGGCGACCCGTGGCCTCCCGGGCTTCCCTGTCCCTGGCCTTGGCGGGAATGATGCCGCTTCCCACCTCATGGCAGACCACCACTTCTTTTTTCAGGAGGGCCTCCAATAGCTGGGGACTGGCCTTGGGATCGGCAAAGACCAGGTCCTGGAGATTGTAAAGGACCGGCCGGTCATCCAGGAGCCCATGGGCTATTTGATGGTCCTCATAGCCCAGACTGCGGACATAATCGAGTTTTCCCGAGGCTTTTCCCCCGATGATCAAGATCATAGTAAAACCCCCTTGCTGAGGATGACCAGGCCGGCTAAAAGAACCAGCTCAGCCGTTTGCAACCAATAACCTGCCAGGTCTCCGTTCATGCCGCCAAAGTGTTTTTTTGACATGCTGTAGATATATAGAGAATGGAGAAGACCCAGTCCGGGCAGGATCAGGGCCTGCCAGGCAATGGCCCGGACAAGACCGGCTGAGGCCAGGATGAAGAGCAGGCCCAACATGACCGTGACCGGACCCTTGCGGGCTGCCTGGGCGATGGAGGAAAAGAAGCCCTCCTTTTTGGCGGCGGGATAATAAACCAGACCAAAAGCGACCAGGATCCGGCAAAGGACATGGATGAGGCCCAGGGCCAGGAGTGTCTTCCTGTCCCCCGGCAGTTCCGTGGCCAGGGCCAGGTAGGCCATCATGTAGGCCAGTAAGGAGATAGTGGCAAAGGCGCCGGTCCTGGGATCAGCCAGGATTTCCAACTTTTTCTCCCTGGGCGCCCGGCTGGCCAGGGCATCGGCGGTATCGCAGAAGCCATCCAGATGGATGCCGCCAGTCAGGGCCAGGGGGATCAGGGTCAGGCCGGCGGCAAAGAGGAAAGCACCAAAGCCCAGCCACTGACAGATCCAAAGCCAGGCCTGGAGCAAAAGGCCGATCAAAAGGCCCACCAGAGGGAAGGCGGCCGGCAGATAGCGCATGTTGTCCTCTGACCAGTCCAGCTGGGGCATGGGCAGTTTGGAAAAGAAGGCCAGGGCCAGAATTGAAGACTTCAAGGCTTTCATGGCATGTCTCCCTTCAAGACCAGGGGGATACCGGCGACCAGTTCCAGCACGCAGTCATAGCGGGCAGCCAGTGCCCGGTTGAGTCTGCCCAGAAGCTCAATATAGGCCCGGGTCCCTGCCCCATAGTGGATGCCGTCACTGCCCACTTCGTTGGTGACCACGATCAGTTGCCGGGAACGCTTTTCCAGGCTGATCAGGTCAGCCAGAATCTTGTCATAGACATCCCGGATCCGGCCCTCCCGGTCAAACATCTCATTGGCGGTCAGATTACACATGCACTCAAGCAGGATTGTCCCCGGCTGGTCCAGGTCCAGGAGGCCCAGGTCCTGATCCTGCTCCAGCGTGATAAAACCCTTGCCCTGGCGCAGGACCTGGTGGCGGCTGACCTTTGCCTGACCCTCCTGGTCCATGACCCGCATGGTGGCAATGTAATAGTGGGGCGGGGGGAAGGTCAGGGCCAGCCACTCGGCGTAAGTGGATTTACCGGAGGCTGAGCCGCCTGTCAGGAGGATAGGCATACTGGTCTCTCCTACATGCCTATGGCTTCATAGGTGATCAGGTCCCGGTAGACGTCCAGGGCCATGTCAAGGAGGGGCAGGGCAGCCACCGCGCCCGTGCCCTCACCCAGTCGCATGCCGGCCTGGATCAGGGGGGAGAGCCCCAGGGCGTCCAGGACTGCCCGGCTGGCCGGTTCCGCCGACAGGTGGCTGGCCAGCATGACCTGCCTTGCCCAGGGGCAGATCCGGAGGGCAAGAAGAGCTGAGACGGCGCTGATGAAACCGTCGATCAGGACGGGCAGACCATGGAGGGCAGCTCCCAGGAAGACCCCGCAAAGGCCGGCGATATCGAAACCACCCAGCTTGTGGAGGAGGTCCAGGGGATCGTCCGGGTCAGGCTGGTTGACCTCCACTGCCTTTTGGATGGCCCGGATCTTGCGGTCCAGGCCCTCATCAGAGAGGCCGGCCCCCCGGCCGGTCACGGCTTCAACCTCCAGCCCCAGGAGCTGGGAGGCCAGGGCGCTTGAGGTCGTCGTGTTGCCGATGCCCATTTCACCGGTCAAGAGGATCTGGTAGCCCTGGGCCTTCATGTCTGCCACCAGATCGACCCCTGCCAGGATGGCCTTTTGGGCCTCCTCCCTGCTCATGGCGGGCCCCTGGGTCATATCTTTTGTACCGGCTGCGATACGACGGTCCAAAAGACCGGCATGGGGCAGAGCCTGGAACATACCCATATCCACCGTGTGGACCTGGGCCCCGGCCCGGTCTGCCATGATACAGACTGAAGACCGGCCGGCCGCAATAACAGCGGCCATGACGGCCGTGATCTCACCCGGGGTCTGGGCCACCCCCTGGGCCAGGACCCCGTTGTCGGCGCACATGACCAGGAGGGCCCGTTTATCAATCCGGACTTCCGGCCGGCCCTGGATACCGGCCAGCCTGGCCACCATGTCCTCCAGGAGGCCCAGGCTCCCCAGGGGCTTGGCGATATTGTCCCAGTGGGCACGGCAGGCGGCCATGGCCGTCTGGTCCAGGGCCCACTCTTCTTGAAGCTGGTCTAGTAATGCCTTGTAAGGATCCATCTTAATATCTTTCTTCCAGTGACCACTGGGATAGCATGTCCCGCATCCAGGCGAAGACATCCATGCCATAGACTTGATTGAGATTCTTCTGGGTCAGGACCTGGCCCATGGGGCCATAGGCCACTGACTTGCCCCGGTTGAGAAGGAGGGCACGGTTGCCATAGGCCCGGGCGGGTCCCAGGTCATGGACCACGGAGACGATGGCCCGATGGGGCCTTTCCAGCCAGGACTTGAGCAGGCTGAAGGTCTGCTGTTGGTAGACCAGATCCAGGTGATTGGTGGGTTCATCCAGCATGAGGATGCGGGGATTCTGGGCCAGGATCTGGGCCAGGAAAACCCTTTGGATTTCTCCCCCCGACAGGGTCAGGACCGATTGCTGGAGCAGGGGCCCCAGGCCGGTCAGCTCGATGGCCTCCTGAATGTGGATGTCGTCCTCCTCCCGGGGCCGGGCAAAGATACCGGGGCTGTAGGCATAACGGCCCAGGCGGATGACCTCCTGGACGGTAAAGGCATAGTTGAAGCTGTGGTGTTGGGCCAGGATGCCGATCCCCCGGGCCCGTTCATAGGCTTTGTAGTCCCGGATATCCCTGCCTTCAAGCCGGATGTCACCTGTATAGGGCGCCCCCTGGGAGACGGCATTGATGATGGTACTCTTGCCTGCCCCGTTAGGGCCCACAATCATGAGCCAGTCGCCTGCTTCCACCCGGAAACTGACCTGGTCCAGGATGGTCAGGTCCCCATAACGAACGGTCAGATCCCGGACCTCAAGCACGGCCAGTCCTCCTTGATCGGTAGAAAATGAAGACGAAGACGATGGCACCGACGAAGGAGGTGACCACCCCCAGGGGCAGTTCGGTGGGATTGAGGAGGAGGCGGGCCAGGAGGTCGGCCAGCATGAGGAAAATGGCCCCTCCGAAAAGGGAGGCGGGGAAGAGCTTCTTGTGATTGGGCCCGGTCATCATGCGGACCATATGGGGGGTGACCAGGCCGACAAAGCCGATGGCGCCCCCGATGGAGACCGAAACACCGATCAGGACCGAGACTGAGACCATGATGATCAGCTTGATCCGCCTGGTATTGATCCCGATATGGCGGGCATTGTCTTCGCTGATGGCGAAGGCATTGAGTTCCCTGGCGTGGAGGAAGATGATGCCGCCAAAGACCAGGAGGGCGGCAAGGAGGATGATGGCATTGAGGTAGCTGCTGCCATTCAGGCTCCCCATGGTCCAGAAGGTGATCTGGCGGACCCGGTCCGAGGCGTAGGTAATGATAAAGGAGAGGATGCTGGACACAAACATGGAGTAGATGACGCCGATCAGGATGATGGTGTGGGTGGACAGGGAATAGTCCAGCTTGTAGGCCAGGGTCAGGATGATGATCAGGGAGAGGAAGGCAAAGAGGATGGCCATGACCATGGTCCCGGCCAGGGGCAGGGAGGGCAGGGTGATGCCAAAGGCGATGGCGATCACAGCCCCCAGGGAAGCCCCGGAGGAGACACCCAGGGTGGAGCCGTCGGCCAGGGGGTTGCGCAGGAGCCCCTGCATGGCCGCCCCGCAAAGGGCCAGGGAGGCGCCTGTCAGGGCCACGCAGATGACCCGGGGCAGGCGGACAGCCAGGATAATGGAGGGGGAAACGGCGGTCTCGGGCAGGGGAAGCCTCCAAAGGGCATTCCAGATCAGGGTCACCGTGTCTTTAAGGGGCAGGGCCACGCTGCCCAGGGAGACGCAGACCGCAAAGGTCAAAAAGGTCAGCCCGGCAAAGAGCAGGTATTCAAATGGGCCGAAGCCTTCTTTCGTCTTTTGCATGGCTCCCCCTGCCTGCGGGCGGGGAAAGGGCTTCCCCGCCCAGGTCTTTATGTCACTTGGCCCGGATCAGGCTGCGGGATCCAGGGCAGCTTCCCTTTCCAGGATAAAGTCGAAGAGGATCTCAGCCCCTTCAGCCAGGCGGGGGCCCGGCCGGGACAACTCGTCATTGGGCAGGTTGAGCAGGGCCATGTTTTTCACGGCGCTGACATTGTCCCAGCCCGTCCGGCCCAGGATTTCCTCAACCGGTTTGGGGCCTTCTCCGAAGTACATGGAAATGGTCAGGATATAATCGGGATCGCGGGCCAGGACCTGTTCCTCGGATACCTCTGCCCAGCCTTCCACATCGGCGAAGATATTGTCCAGGCCCATCATCCGGGCGATCTCATCCATGAAGGTAGCGCTTCCGGCCGTCCAAAGGCCCCATTCCAGGGGGGAGACCTCAAAATAGATGCTTTTACCGGCCCATTCGTCAGCCTTGGCGGATACCGACAGGAAACTGGCTTTCATGGAATCGATCAGGGCCTGGGCCTGATCGGCCTTGCCCATGAGGGTGCCGATCATGGAGATGGCGGTGTAGACGCCCTCAATGTCATCGGCGTCGGAGACTACCACCTGGATACCGGCGGCTTCCAGGGTGGCTACCTGTTCCTTGGACTGGGCCATGGTGCTCATGAGCAGGACCTGGGGAGCCAGATCAATGATCTGTTCCAGATTGGTGTTGGCCCCTGATTGGACGGCTGGCACCTCCAGGACGGCCTCGGGGTAGTTGCAGTACTCGCCCCTGCCCACCAGGCCTTCCCCCGCCCCGATGGCAAAGAGGATTTCACAGTCGGAGGGGGTCAGGGCCACGATCCGGCTGGCCGGTTCTGCCAAGGTGACCTCACGGCCAGTCATATCAATGATGGTGATGGATTGATCCCCAGGATCAGCATTTGATTCAGTGATAGATGCAGAAGGACTGCTTGCAGGCTCTGTGGCAGATCCGCTGGGTGCCGGCCCCTCGGCTGGACTGCAGCCCGTAAAGAGGCTGATTGCCAAGATAAGGCTGATCAGGATAGCTAAAGGTTTCTTTTGTTTCATAGGTTGAAAAACCCCTTTCAAATAGTCCAAATGAACATATGGAAGGAGTTTGAAAAACTCCTTGGATCAAGGAGCTCTTCACATGCAAATAGCTCTCCCCGCCCCCCAAGTGGATAATGTGTAATCAGGTAATCCGACTTAGCCGGCCCAAAAGGCCTGGCATCACGGTTATTGGGATAGTTCAGAAATCTCATCCGATTCCCCTCGGGACAGGTCGTCCCGCGCTGACGCGAAAAACACACGCTATATTCATTTGTATCTTCAAGCTACCCCAGCTGTCCGGGGCTTGTCAATCGAAGGTGACGGCCAGCGTCAAAAAGGGATCAGATAGACTCGTGCAGTTCCGCTTTTTTCCCGTAATCTTTAAAACGGTCAAGCATGCGGACCATTTCCTCTTCATCCAGGATGACCGGTTCGCCCATGGACTTGACCCGGCAATAGAGTTCACAGCAAAATTCGATCTCTTCGGCCACATTGAAAGCCTCCTCCAGGTCGGCCCCACCGGCCAAAAGACCGTGATTGGCAAGTAGGCAGGCCTTTCTTTCCTCCATGGCCTCAAAGGCCTTGCGGGCAAGCTCCACTGTCCCGTAAGTTGCGTAATCGGCACAGCGGACATTGATGCCGGCGTAGGCTACCAGATAGTGGACAGCTGGCAGGTCCAGCCTCTGGCAGGCCAGGGTGGCCGCAAAGGTGCTGTGGGTGTGGATAAGGGCCTGAAGATCCTGGCGGTATTTGTAGAAGATCCGGTGCATATCCACTTCACTGGAGGGGAGGGCGTCCCCGTCCACGATCCGGCCCGTCTCCACGTCAATGAGGACGATCTCATTTTCCTGGATCACTTCATAAGGGATCCCGCTGGGCGTGATGGCCATGAGATGACGCTTGGGCTCCCAGACAGACAGGTTGCCCCCCGTCCCCTTGGTCAAACCCCGATCGATTAATTGTCTGCCGTAGTCAATGAGCTGACGGCGTTCCTCCCGCATGATCATAGAACTCTCCCTCGCTTCCTTTGCACCATTATAAACCGGGAAAAGGACCCGGCCCCTGTCAGGACCTGAAACGGGCCAGGAAGGATTGGGTTTCCGGCTCCCGGGGAGACTGGAAGAGGTCTTTGGGGCTGCCCCGCTCATGGATGACGCCCTCATGCATGAAAAAGATCTCCTGGCTGGCGTCACGGGCAAAGGCCATCTCATGGGTGACGACCAGCATGGTCATGCCCTCCCTGGCCAGGGCTGTCATGACGGCCAGGACTTCACCCACCATCTCGGGGTCCAAAGCCGAGGTCGGTTCATCAAAGAGGAGGATATCCGGATCCATGGCCAGGGCCCTGGCCATGGCCACTCTTTGCTTTTGTCCCCCTGACAACTGGCGGGGCCGGGCCTTGATGAAGGGGGCCATCCCCACCTTGTCCAGATAGACCAAGGCCTCCTGCCTGGCCCGGGCCTTGTCTCTTTTCAGGACCCGGACCTGGCCTACCATGCAGTTTTCCAGGACGGTCATGTTGTCAAAGAGATTGAAGGACTGAAAGACCATGCCAACCCGGGCCCGGAAGCGGTTGAGGTCCATGGCCTTGCCCCGGACTTCATGGCCCCGGTAGATGATCTGACCGCCGTCGGATCTTTCCAGCTGGTTGATGCAGCGAAGGAGGGTCGATTTACCGGATCCGGAGGCCCCGATGATGCTGATGACATCACCCTCATGCACTTCAAAATCCACCCCGGTCAGCACCTTGTTCCTGCCGAAGGCCTTGGTCAGCTGCCTGACCTCCAGGATGGGATCGCCATAGTTAGTCATGATTTATCCTCCGGGAATCGATGGGTGCCTGCGGTCATGATAAGGGGATCGCGGGCAGCCAGCTCATAGCTCTGGTCTCCGTCCAGCTTCTTTTCTATCCAGCGAAGGAGGAAGGAGGCCATGAGGGTCAAGGACAGGTAGCCGATCATTTCCACTGTGGCGGAGGGGAAATAGAGGAAGGTGGCCCCGGTAGCTGCCCGGTGGGCGGCAAAAAAGTCGGGGAAACCGATGATGAACATGACCGAGGTGTCCTTGATATTGATAATAAAGTTGTTGCCGATCTGGGGCATGATATTGCGCAGGGCCTGGGGCAGGATGACTGCCGTCATGCTCTGGTAGTGATTCATGCCCATGGCCAGGGCCCCCTCTTTTTGCCCCGGATCCAGGGAGAGGATGCCGCCCCTGACTGATTCAGTCATATAGGCTCCCGTATTGATGGAGACCACCAGGATGGAAGCCAGCCAGATGCTGGTAAACTTGACGGCGTTGTTGGTGATGTAGGGGAGGCCATAGTAAAGAAAGACGGCCTGGAGGACCATGGGGGTTCCCCGGAAGACCTCTACATAGAGACGGATGACCAGGCGGACCAGGCGGAGGAGGATCCGCTTGGCGGGAGGGTCATCTTGTGAAGAAGGTATGGTGTTGAGGACACCGCAAACAAAACCGATCAGGCAGCCGATGGCGGTGGCCAGCAGGGCCAGGCTCAGGGTAGAGCCTATGCCCCGCAGGTAGGAATCGCCGTAGCGGGCCCAGAGCTTGCCGATGTCCTCAATGAATTTGGCTAATCCGTCCATATCAGTCCTGACTCAGGGGTTGAATGCGGATGGCATCCTGCATGAGCTGATTGAAATCGTCCTCGGTCATGATGGCCAGGACCTCATCCATGGCCTCCTTGAGGAATTGATTACCCTTCATGACTGAAATGCCGATGTTGACATTCTCGGTCCTGACCTGGTCGGAAAACTGGAAGTCCCCCGGCCCACCGGAGAAATCCAAAATAACCAGGTCCGAATAGGCCATGAGGGCTCCCTGGGCGGTGGGAAGATCGGTGCAGACAAAGTCGACCATGCCGGTGGCCAAAGCCATGAGCATGGCAGGGGCGTCAGCCGAGGCTGGCTGGATCAGGGCGCCCTCGATCTGGGGCAGACACTGTTCATACCAGATGGTGGCCAGCTGTGCGGTGCAGGTCCCCCCGGCCAGGTCCGAAATACCCTGGGCGCTGGCAAAGGGGCTGTCGGCCTTGGTCAGACAGACCATGGTGGCATAAAAATAGGGGCCGGCAAAATCCACCTGTTCAGCCCGGTCGGCTGTCATGGACTGGCCGGCGATGACGGCATCGACGCTGCCGGTCATGACGGCGGGGACCAAAGAATCCCAGTCAGACTGGATGATCTCCAGTTCCCAGCCCTTGGCCTGGCAGATCTTCTTGGCAATTGTGACATCGTAGCCATTGGCATAGGAGCCGGGTACATTCTTGATAGGAACGGCCCCATTGGCGTCGTCATTCTGGGTCCAGTTGTAGGGGGCATAGGCGCACTCCATGGCGATGGTCAGCACCCCGTCTTCAACACCTGTTGCTACGCTTTGTTTGGAAGACCCGCAGGCCACCAGGGTCAGAACCAGTAGGAAGCTCAAACCCAGCGTTATCCATTTCCTCATTTTGAATCCTTTCCTGCCCGAGAAGGGCACCGGCTGTCACCCCGCCGGCGGGACATTCAAAAAAAGAACCGCTTTGTCAAGCGGTCCATGGAAACGGAAAGGTTCATATTATCCGAAGCCATCGATAGCGCTCCACAAAAGCTGTGACAGTCCGACAGATATTCTCTGCCGTCCCAGCCCCGGATTGTCAGGCCATCCTCCGAAGCTTCGGCGGTCACTCCCTTTCAGATCGACGGCTGCCTAGCCTTTTGTCGACCCTAATCTTGAGAACCGCGCCTCTATCTAAAGCGATTCAATTTTTTGCATACTAGCACCTGGAAGAAAGCTTGTCAAATAAAAATA
>CAZKLG010000030.1:0-16830 GCA_964553675.1 uncultured Mageeibacillus sp.
CCACTTCCCAGGCGGATGACTAGTTTTTTGTCCAACATCTCTTTCAGGGTGTTGACCGCATGAGTGGTTCCGATGCCAAGTGCCTTTTCCACATCTTTGCGACGGATGGTGTCCTTATTGTCCAGGAGTTTGAGAATAAGCTGGAAACGGTCTTCAGGATAGGATTTGGCATCTTCTAAAAATAGTGCTTCCGCTGGGATTGTCTGATCGTCCCGGTTTAAATTGGGAAGGGTGACCTTGAAGGCGCCTGTCGCACTTTCAAAAAGGGGAGTCATGTCGCTTTCTTCGTAGGCATTGAGGATCTTTCGGATTCCCCTTCCGTAGCTTTCGATCAATTTCAGTCGGTAAAAAAGGTCGGCCAGTTTTTCATTTCGTGATTGGGAAGCCCCCATCATGAGGGCCTCCAAGGAGAGGCCATGGACCAAACCGCCCAAAGAGATGACCTCCAAGCGGTCGGAATAAAGATGAATCAAAGTGCTGCCGCTGAATGAATAGTCCCGGTGGACCAGGGCATTCAAGAGAACTTCTCTCAAGGCTTCCTGGGGGAAGTTTCGGACGTCGATCCGGGAGAGGCCATGAAAGACCGCTCTTTGACCATTGTAGAAATCGATGAAACGATAGGCGTCATTCAGCTGAGCGAAGAGAGAACCTGTCACTTCTTTCCGGTCCTTGAAAATGGCCTCCTTGCTGCCCTGAAAAACAGCCAGTTTGATCGAGTAAGGGCACTGGTCGGAAATAAGCAGGGCCAGGTTGGTGTAGATCCCCTCAAGGGTCATAAGCCCTAGATTTTGCATCTGTATTTCCGAAAGCTCCAGTCCCGCTTTATTCATTTGGGCGGTCAAATCCTGGAAGCTGAGCTCCTGGACAAGGGAACGGTTGCTTTCAAAGGAATCCCCGTCGGTCATCTTGATCATGGTCCGGATGGCATCTTCTGAGGCGGGTGTGTATTCAGCCTTCAGCTCGACGGATTCACCTTCAATGAGTTTCATTCTTTTTTTCTCCCATCTGCCAGTGTTCTATCACATTCTAACAGTATCTGCCAGTTGATTGATAGAATTGGCCGCGTGACCTTGTCAGCCAGCAAGTTTGCTAAAACAAGCAAGCCCCCGATTTGCGGGGGCTTGTGCATGGATGGCTCGATAGAGACTATCTAGGCTCTGGCCGGGACCTTTCGAAGGGATATCTTTTCCTTGAAGCGTTTCTCCCTGACCATGAATTGGAGGGTTTCGTAGATGGTCTCCTCCAGGGGCCGGATGCTGTAGCCCAGCTCGGCCTTGGCCTTGTCATGGGAGAAGTGGTGGGGGCTGGCCATGGTAAAGAGTGAGTAGCTTGTCAGGACCGGGATTTTGCCGGTCTTTTTAGACCACCATTCGGCAAAGGGGGCGGCCAGCTTGGCCAGCCAGAGGGGGGCCGTGGACTTGAAGGGCTTGCGGCCGGTCATCAGGGCCGCCTGGTTCATGATCTCCAGGACGGAGACGTCATGGCCGGTCAGATTGTAGCTTTGGCCGGTCCTGCCCTTGAGGGCGGCCTGGATCAGGCCCTGGGCCACATCGTTGACATCCACGAAATTGTAGGAGCCCTGGATCATGGCCGGTAGTTTCCGGTCCACCAGTTTTTCAAAGAGGCGGGTGAAGTTGCCTTCCAGATAGTCATTGGGTCCGATGATGCCTGAGGGCTGGACAATAACCGTGTCCAGGCCATCCCTGGCCGCATCCAGCACCAGCTGGGAGGCCATGGCCTTGGACTTGGCATAGTCGCCGTGGACCAGGTCAGGATCGTAGTGGTCGATTTCCTTGATCTGGTCCTCAAAACGGGGGGGCAGGGGAAGGGTATGGATGGTGCCGCAGTAGAGGAAGCGGCTGGCTCCATACCTTTTAGCTGCCTGGAGCATATTTTTTGTCCCCTGGACATTGACCCGGTAGACGGCCGGACCTGCCTTGGCATAGATGGTGATCAGGGAGGCCATGTGAAGGACTATGATCTCCTTGTCCTCCAGACCGGCAAAGAAGGGATCCAGGCTGGGGGCCAGCGACACGTCGCCGGAAACTACCTCCAGCTTCAGGCCCTCCAGGGCCTTGGGGCGCTCTTCTTCCAGGACCAGGGCCCTGACCTTTTGGTCTTGGGCCAAAAGCTTACGGACAACGGTATTACCCAGGTGGCCTGAGGCCCCTGTCACCAACCAGATTCTTTCTTTTGTCCTGTCCATGGTAGACCCCCCAAGTCGCCGGATGCGACATCTGTAGCAGTGTTTTTACTCCATGTCAAGTTTAACAGGAATGGGAGCCTGAATTGCTAAAGGCCTGTGACACAAATTAAACGACACTGTGTCATTCTCAGCCTTGAGTCTAAATGTTTCCTCTCTGACCTAGAGCCAGACCTGGTAACGCCTGATGAACCAGTGCTTGGCCGCTGAGACCAGGATCATGTAACCCACCACCATGATGGCCAGAAGACCGAAGAAGGCCAGGTTGAGGGGGGCCAGATTGAGGAGGCCCGCCAGGGGTGAGAAGGGGAGGGCAGTCAGGATGGCAATGCCCAGGAAGGTCAGGAGCATGACCGGGGCCGAGGCCCTTGACTCGATGAAGGGGATCTTGGGCGTCCGGATCATGTGGATGACCAGGGTCTGGGTCCACATGGAGATGACCATCCAACCGGCCTGGAAGATAGCGACAAAGAGGGCGATCCGGGCCGGGTCTGTCAGCTGATGGAAGGGGGCACCCAGGATGGCCGGGGCGATCCACCAGTAGAGGGCGGCATAGGAGAGGATGTCAAAGACTGAGGAGGTGGGCCCGATCCAGACCATGAAGCGGCTGATGGAATCGGCATCCCAGGTCCGGGGCTTTTTCAGGTAATCGGCATCCACATTGTCCCAGGGCAGGGAGGCACAGGACATGTCGTAGATGAGGTTGAGGATGAGGATCTGGATGGCGGTCATGGGCAGGAAGGGGAGGAAGGCCGCCGCGATCAGCATGGAGAGGACGTTGCCGAAGTTGGAGGAGGCCGTCATCTTGATGTACTTGATCATGTTGGCATAGGTCCGCCGGCCCTCAACGATCCCCTGTTCCAGGACCATGAGGTCTTTTTCCAGGAGGATGACATCGGCAGCCTCCTTGGTGATGTCCACCCCCGTGTCCACTGAGATGCCCACATCGGCATCCCGGAGGGCGGCCACATCGTTGATGCCGTCCCCCATGTAGCCCACGCTGTGGCCGGCATCCTTCAGCAGGTTGACGATACGGGATTTTTGCAGGGGGGCCAGGCGGGCAAAGAGGGTCAGCTCCTGGGCAGCCCGGGTCAGTTCCTCATCGGTCATGGCCTCGACATCGTCCCCGGTCAGGTATTCCTTGACATCCAGGCCCACCATCCGGCAGATGGCCTTGGAGACCTTTTCATTGTCCCCGGTCAGGATCTTGACCTGGACCCCGTGGTCATGGAGGGCCACGATGGCGTCCCGGGTGGAGAGCTTGGGAGGATCCAAAAAGGCCAGGTAGCCGATCAGGACCATGTCGGCCTCGTCAGCCACCCCGAACATGCCCACAGGCGAGGGGTTAGTTTTCTGGGCCAGGAGGAGGACCCGGAGGCCCTTCTCGTTATAGTCGTCCACATCCTGGCGGATCCGCTGGCAGACCTCCTGGTCCAGGGGGACTACCTCCTGGTCACCGATCTGGGCATAGTTGCAGATGGCCAGCATCTCCTCCATGGCCCCCTTGGTGATCATCTGGGTCTTGCCGGTCTTGTCCCGGACCACCACGCTCATCCGCCGGCGCTCAAAGTCGAAGGGGACCTCATCAATTTTTTCATAGCGTGTTTTCAGGGCCCCCAGGGCGTCGGGGGCAATTTCTTCCTCTTCGTGGGTCTTTTCCACGATGGCCTGGTCCATGTGATTGCGAAGACCGGTCTGGAAATAGGAGTTGAGATAGGCGTGGCGGAGGACCCGGACATTTTCCTCCCCGGTCAGATCCAGATGGTACTCCAGGGCCACCCGGTCCTGGGTGATGGTGCCGGTCTTGTCCGTGCAGAGGATGTCGATGGAACCCAGGTTCTGGATGGAGTTGAGGTTCTTGATGATGACCTTCTGCTTGGACATGTGGACGGCCCCCTTGGCCAGGCTGGCCGTCACGATCATGGGCAGCATCTCCGGGGTCAGGCCTACGGCCAGGGAGATGGCCAAAAGGCCGGCCTGGAGCCAGTCGCCCTTGGTCAGGCCTGAGATCAAAAAGACGACGGGTACCATGACCAGCATGAAGCGGATCAGGACCTGGGAGACATGGTTGACCCCCTTTTCAAAGGAGGTGGGGGCCGGTTTATCGTCCAGGGTCTTGGCGATCTGGCCAAAGACCGTATCCTGACCCGTGGCCAGGACCAGGCCCACCCCGCTGCCGGAGATGACGTTGGTCCCCATGAAGGCCAGGTTGTCGAATTCCAGGACATTCTGGGAAGATTCTTCAGAGGCCCGGGACAATTTTTCCACATGGGCCGATTCCCCGGTCAGGGTGGATTCGCTGAGGAAGAGGTCCTTGGCCGAGAGGATTCTCATATCGGCCGGGATCATGTCACCGGCTGCCAGGCGGACGATATCGCCCACCACGGCCTCTTCCATGACCCGCTCCACTTCCCCGTCCTCGGCCCGGACGATGGCTGAGGTGTTGACGATCATCTGGGTCAGTTTCTCGGCCGCATTACCCGACCGCATCTCCTGGATGAAGCGAAGGGCCCCAGACATGATGACCATGGCAGAGATGATGAGGACGGTCACATAGGACCTGTCCTGGGGCGGGGCAAAGGCGATATCGGTCAGGGCGGAAATGCCTGCCAAAACCATGAGGATGAGGGTAAAGGGATTGATGAAGGCATCGAAGAGACGCTCAAAAAAGCCGATCTTCCGGCCCCTGAGGACCACATTGTCACCGTAGAGGCGGCGGCTTTCAAGGACCTGGTCCTGGGCCAGGCCCTCCAGGCTGCTATTCATCTCCTTAAGGACCTGGTCTGGGGCCATGCGGGCGCAGTCCCGCAGGCGTTGCTGGACGACCGCGGCCAGTTCAGCCGGTCGGTTGAGGGCCGCCTTGGTCAAAAGTTCCTTGGTTTTTGCGTGGTTCTGCTCTGCCATCTACCTGTCTCTTTTCTTATACATTGACAATTCATTCTAACGTGAAGTCCAGGGAGGGGCAAAGGTTCTGGCGACCGCCGGGCGATTATGAGACAATGCAAAATGAAGGCAAGCGTCCGGATACCTGTCTAAAGGAGAAGAAAGATGTCCTATTCAGATCGTATGCAAAGAAACCATCTTTACTCTGTCCTCCTGTCGCCCCGGGGAGCCCCCCGGATGGTGGACCAGGGCAAACAGATTGCCCAGCAGTTTCTCTCCCCCTTTGATTCCCTGATCGGCCTGATCGGCGACAGCGGCTCGGGTAAGAGCATCCTGCTCAAGGGCATGTTCCCGGGCATTGAATTGACCAATGATGACGAAGGGGTCAATATCCGGCCCCTGCCCATCATGAACCTGGATGACACGGGCTTCTTCACCCCCCATACCTACCATCTGGATATCCGCTTTGAGCTGGCCTTCCACCAGGCCCATGAACTGGCGGCTGCCATCCGCCAGGCCCTGGACCGGGGCAAGCGGGTGATCGTGGAACATTTTGACCTCATCTATGACCAGCTGGGCATGAACGCCCATCTCCTGATCGGTATCGGCGAGGAGATCATTGTCACCCGGCCCTCGGTCTTCGGCCCCGAGCCCAATGACATCAAGGAGGTGGTCTTTGCCTCCATCACCAGCCGCCGTATGGCCCACACGGCCGAGGACCTGGTTGAACACTGCCTGGTCGACCGCCGGGTCTACCACTTTGAACACTATGATGTCCGCTCAGGCTTCATCCTCTCCTTCCACGACCGGCCGGACCTGGACCTGACTGAACTGGAACAGGATGTCAAGGTCCTGATCGACAAGGATCTGCCCATCTCCTATCTGGACGCCAATCATGTCCTGATCGGGGACCAGCGCCACTATTGCACGGGGCCCCGCATGCATGTCAAGTCCACGGGCAGGATCCGCAACTTCCAGCTCTACAAGGAGTTTTTGACCCACCCCATCACCAAGGACTCCCAGATCCTGGGCCTGGTCAACATGCCGGCTGACTACCGCCTGTCCGACCTCAACTCCCTCCGCCTCATGACCTTCACGGGCCCCGAAAGCGACAACAGCTAAAGGGACCCCCTTGTCTGCCCTACTCTCTTACGCTGCGATCGATGGCCAGCCCCAGAGCCTGGAGGCCCTTTTAGCCAATCGTGAGGATCGCCAGGCCAGGCAGGATGCCCTCAGGGAAAAAACCGGCCTCCCCCTCCTTTCCATGACCCTGAATCTGCCGGGACCCTCCAAGAGGACCCCCTTATCCGCCTTCTTTTTTGACTGCCAGGCCCAGGACCTGACCCGCCTTCTGGAGGGCCTGGGGGCCGGGATCCCGGCCCGGGACCGGGTCAGCCGGGGGACAGGGGACCAACTGATTCTGGCTGTCCAGGGCCTGGAAGTGGAGGCGTTAAAATCCCTGGCCCTGACCTTGGAGGAGAATTCAGCGGCCAGCCGCCTCCTGGACCTGGACGTCCTGTCGGCGGGGGGGACCCCCTTTGGCCGGGCCCAGCTTGGCCTGCCTGCCAGGACCTGCCTCCTTTGTGACCAGCCGGCCTTTGTCTGTTCCAGAAGCCAGGCCCATCCCTTGCAGGCGGTCCAGGACAAGAGCCGGGACCTCCTTCTTTCATTTGCAAAAAAGCGCTTGTCAGGCCTCCTGCAGAGTCTGGCCCTGGAGGCATCTTCTTTTGAACTCATGGTGGCCCCCAAGCTGGGCCTGGTGACCCCCTTTGATTCGGGCGCCCATGAGGACATGGACCGCTTCAGCTTCAGCCGCAGCCAGGCGGCCCTGGCCCCCTACTATGAGAGGGCCTTTGAGCTGGGTTGGGAGAGCCTTCCCATGGATGATCTGGCGGTCAGGCTCCGCCAGGCCGGTATCTTGGCCCAGGCGGACATGGAGGCGGCCACCGGAGGCGTCAACACCCACCGGGGCTGGATCTATCTGGCCGGCATTTTGCTGGCTGTGGCCGGCGAGCTTTCTTCTTCTCTTTTTCAGGGGCAGGAAATCCCCGACCCCCTGGCCGCCATGTCAAGGGGAGTGGCTGATCTTTCGGCTGCCTTGGAGGCGGGTTTGGATGAGGCGCCCCACTTTTCTCTTTTGGCCACCAGGATGAAAAGGGGAGGGGGCCTGACCGGTATCCGCCAGGAGGCCCTGGCAGGCCTGCCCAATCTTTTTCGTCTGGGTCTGCCTATCCTTTCCGCCTGCCGGCAGGGGGGCATGCCCCATAACCAGGCCGGCCAGCGGGCCCTCCTGGCCCTTTTGGCAGGGGTGGATGACTCCACCCTGGTCAAGCGGGCGGGTGTGGACCAGGCCAGGCAGATCCGCTTTGAAGTCAGCCAGGCTTTGGGAGAGGAAGGGCTCCTGGCAGGGGCACTTTCCTTGTCCCCGGAAAGCCTGGACCAGCTCATGGAGGATCTGTCCAAAAGCTTTACCCGACAGGCTTACAGCTGTGGGGGAGCCGCTGACCTCCTGGCCGCCAGCCGCCTGGTGGACAGCTTTCAGACCCTTCTTGTTATGGATCTGTAACAGTCTTCACATTGAAGGCATTTTGGGCCGGTGCTATAATGACCCAAAGCCGGGTTCTGAATTCGGCCCTCTTGTGTTTGGGAAGGAAATGTTTAATGACAATGCGTAGTCCGCAAATAGGAGACGAGATCGGGCAGGAAAGTCGACCGTTCAAGACCGTTGAACGCGCTCGACCCAAGGTGAGAAAGCGAAAGCGCTTCACCGCAGGTGCCCGGGGCAGGCTCATGGTCTATGGCCTTCCTCTGGCCGCCCTGGTGATGATCCTGACCCTCTTCGTGGTCAAGATTGCCTCCCAGGAGCAAGTTGAGGTCCCCCTTCTGGATGCCCAGAAACTGGAAGCCCAAGGTGGCTTGATCGAGCGGGACCACCCCATTCCCTTTGACATGGATAAAGATGAAGATGATCTTGACGACCCGGCCCCTTCGGAGCCGGTTATTCTTGTCCTGCCCAACCCTGATCCTGAACCCGAGCCCAGTGAAAGTCCGACAGATCCGGACCAGGATGATCTGGATCCGGGCCTGACCATCATAACCCCGGACCTGGTTTACGCCATCGCTGATCCGGTCAATATCTACGCCGCTCCCGATCTGGGATCCGACCTGATCCGTTCCGTCTCTTCAGGCGACAGCCTGATCAAGCTGGCCCAATTGGAGGGCTGGCTCCAGGTCCAGCTCCGTCCCGGCCTTGAAGGTTACGTCAAGGATAACCAGGTCAGCCATACCCGGATCTTTGTCCCCAAGACAGGGGAGAGCTACTATGTGCAAAACCGCCAGGTCTACGTCCGCAGTGGCCCCGGCACCCAGCACGCCATGGAAGGCTTTGCCCTCAGGGGTATGTCGGTCAAGGTCCTGGAGTCCGGCCAGGAATGGTCCCGGATCCGGACAGAGCACGGCCTGACCGGCTATATGTTCAATGAACTCTTTGGTCCCGATAAGCCAGCCGATGAAATCACTGAGCTGGAGCGGGGCCGTTATATGTATGTGGATACCGAGGAAGCCAACCTCCGTGAGTCGCCTTCAACCGATGCGCCCAAGATCGGGGCGGCCTTCATGGACGACCGGGTCTACCAGATCTCCGACAATGGCGGCTGGTCCAAGATCCGGACCGAGGGGGGCGTCGAGGCCTATGTCTTCAACCACCTCCTCCGCGAGACTCCACCCGCCAATCCCTTTATCCAGACCAACCGCCGCCTTTATGTGGACGCCGATTCGGTCAATGTCAGAAGTTCACCCACCGTGGATGCCTCGGTCCTGACCAGGCTCAAGCGGGATGCCGCCATCACTGAGCTTGAGGCCAACGACACCTGGTCCAAGGTCAGGCTGGAAGACAGCAGCGTCGGCTTTATCCGAAGTGACCTTCTGACCCGGACCACCCCGCCACCTTCAGGCTTCACCCGGAGCTCGGGCAGCCTCTATGTGACCACGGGCGCCGCCAATATCCGCTCTGAACCCAATACCAACTCCTCTGTCGTGGTCGTCGTCCGTCATGGGGACAAGCTGACCAAAAAGGCAGTCGGCTCCTCCTGGACCATGGTGGAGACCTCGGCCGGCAAGACCGGTTATATCTCCAATGACCTGATCTCAGCCAGTAAACCGGCGGCCAATCAGGGAGGCTCATCCGGTGGATCCAGCGGTGGCTCTTCCGGAGGCTCATCCGGATCTTCCGGCAACAGCGCCAACAGTGATCTCAGGCAGCGTGTCGTCGACATCGCCCGCTCGGCCCTGGGCACCCCTTACCGTCTGAGCGGCAAGACCATGAGTGCCTTTGACTGTTCGGGTCTGGTCAAGTACACCTATGAGGCCATCGGCTACCGCAATATCCCCCACGGCTCTGACCCCCAGGCCAGACAGCTGGGGACCCGGGTCAACTTCTCGGGGAGGGATTTCTCCAATCTCCTGCCCGGCGACCTGATCTTCTTCAGCCGGGGCTACGGCTACCATCACGTGGGTATCTATGTGGGCAACAACCAGATGATCCACGCCGTCAGCGGGCGGGGCGTCGTCCTGGATAACCTGATGACCTATCCCTTGGCTGCCCGGGTTAATCGGGTGCTGGACTGATCCAACTGACGATCTGATTATGGAAATGGACGCAGCGAAAACTGCGTCCATTTTTGTCACTAAGCGATAAAGAAGGTTAAGGCATGAAGTCACAAGACAGCCAGGAGACAGTCTCTGTCGTCATCCCTTTTTACAATGAAGCCGACCAGGTGGGCTTGACCCTGGAGGCAACAGAGGCGGTTCTCAAGGGGACGGGTCTGGACTATGAGATCCTGGCCCTGGACGACGGCTCCCGTGACAGGACCTGGGAGGTCCTCCTGGACTATGCCGGTCGGCATCCAGGCATCCGCCTGATCCGCCTCTCCCGGAATTTCGGCAAGGAGGCGGCCCTTTGCGCCGGCCTGGACCAGGCCAGGGGGGATGCCGTCATTGTCATGGACGGTGACCTCCAGCATCCGCCCCGCTACATACCTGAGATGATCGCCCTCTGGCAGGAGGGCTATCAGCTGGTGGAGGGGGTCAAGTGCTCAAGGGGCAAGGAGTCCTTCCTGTCCAGGGCAGCCGCCGGCCTCTTCTACGGCATCTTTCGAAAGATGTCGGGCATCCAGCTGAAGAATGCCTCGGACTTCAAGCTCCTGGACCGCCAGCTGGTGGACTACTGGAAGACCCTGCCCGAAAAGGACACCTTCTTCCGGGCCCTGACCGCCTGGATGGGTTTTCGCCGGACCTCCTTCTCCTTTGTCGTGGATGAAAGGCCGACCGGCCGCAGCAAGTGGGGTTTTCGAAAGCTCTTCCGCCTGTCAGTCAGTGCCCTGACCGGTTTTTCTTCCCGGCCCCTTTTATTGATTCCCACCCTGGGCAGTTTCTTTCTCCTGGCCTTCTTTGTCCTTTCCATCCAGACCCTGATCAATTATTTCCGGGGGCTGGCGGCCACCGGCTTTACCACCGTCATTCTCCTGCAACTTCTGATCGGCAGCCTGATCCTGATCAGCCTGGGCCTGATCGGCCTTTATGTGGACAGCCTCTTTCGGGAGGTCAAGGCCCGGCCCCGCTATTTCATCGCTGAAGAATACGATGGCGGGCAAGCAATAGAGGAAAAGCAAGATGAGGGCCAGGCGACCTGAGGGCGACCTGGCTTCCTTTATGGCCCATGCCGTCCGCCAGGGAGGGGTCGACTTTCACCTGCATTCCCTTTATTCCGACGGGGCCCAGACCCCCCAGGAAATCCTGGACCAGGCCCTGGACCACGGGCTCTGGGCCTTTTCCCTGACCGATCATGACAGCCTGGAAGGGGTTCCCCTTATCCGCCAGGCCCTGGCTTCAAGGCCCCGGGCCCCTGACCTGATCTTTATCCCCGGTGTCGAATGCAGCGCCCGCTTCGAGGACCAGGAGGTCCACATCCTGGGCTATTTTGACCAGGACCAGCCCCCGGCCATGCTGGCCTATCTCAAGGGCCAGGCCCGGGACCGTTTCAAAAGAAATGAAGCCATGATGGCCAAACTCCGGGCCCTGGGCTATCCCATCCAGGCGGAGGATCTTTTTGCCTATGGCCATGCCCGGACCATGCCCGGCCGGGTCCATATGGCCCTCTGGCTGGTGGACCAGGGGCATTTTGACTCGGTGGAGACAGCCTTCCAGGCCCTTTTGGACGAGGGGCGGCCGGCCTTTGTCTACCGGGAACGCAGGCAGGCGGAAGAAGTGGCCCGGGTCATCCGCCAGTCAGGCGGCCTGGCGGTTTTGGCCCATCCCCAGCAGTATGGCTGGTGCCGGGATCCCGCCTCCCCCCAAACGGCCAGGGAGCTGGCCCGGCGTTTTGCCCTTTTCAAGGAGGCGGGCCTTTCGGGTATTGAGTGCTTTCATGGAGAAGCCACTGAAGAGGAATCGGCCCTCATGGCCCGGGAGGCGGCAGCCCTGGACATGATCTGCACGGCCGGATCAGACAGCCACGGCCGGCCTGGCAGGCATGCTCCCATGTTCCGGGCCTGATCCTTTGCCTTTTTGACTCTTTTTTATCCATGTCCCAACAAAAAACCAAAAAATCCGCTAAAATGTCTACTGCGAATTTTATAAAGCCGGGCTAAACTGTTAAGGAGACAGGCTTTGGCAGCTATAAGAAAAAACTGTCCTCTGACAGATCATGAACAAGTGAGGTTGATATGATTATTTACGATAAGAAGACCATTGATGATGTGGAAGTCAAGGGCAAGCGGGTCCTCTTGAGGGCTGAATTCAATGTCCCCCTGGACAAGGCCAGCGGGGCCATCACCGATGACCGCCGGATCCGGGCCGCCCTGCCGACCATCAAGTCTCTGGTGGAACGAGGTGCCAAGCTGATTATCGTCTCCCACCTGGGCCGGCCCAAGGGCTTTGATGACAGCCTCTCCCTGGCACCGGTGGCCAGGCGCCTGTCAGAACTCCTGGACAGGCCGGTCACCATGGCCGCCGACGTCATCGGCCCCGATGCCATGGCCAAGGCCCGGGACCTGGAAGAAGGGGAGATCCTCCTTCTGGAAAATGTCCGCTTTCATAAGGAAGAGACCAAGAACCAGCCTGAATTTGCCAGGAAGCTGGCCTCCATGGCGGAACTTTATGCCAGTGACGCCTTTGGTGCCGTCCACCGGGCCCATGCCTCCACGGCCGGCGTCGCCTCCTTTTTGCCCGCAGTAGCCGGTTATACCATCAACCGGGAGCTGGACATGCTGGGCCGGGCCGTGGGCCAGCCCAAAAGACCCCTGACCGCCATCCTGGGCGGGGCCAAGGTCTTTGACAAGATCGGGGTCATTCGCAATCTGATTGACAATGTGGACAATCTCCTGATCGGGGGCGGCATGGCCTACACCTTCCAGGCAGCCAAGGGCTGGCCGGTGGGTACCTCCCTTTGTGAAAACGATAAATTGGACCTGGCCCGGGAGCTCATGGAGCTGGCAGAGGCCAAGGGTGTCCGCCTGGTCCTGCCGGTTGACACCACCGTGGCTGACCGCTTTGCCGAGGACGCCAGCTACGCCACCGTCCCTTCCGACGCCATCCCCGATGACATGATGGGCATGGATATCGGCCCTGAGACCTCCAAACTTTTCGCCGACATCGTCAAGGAATCGGGCACTGTGGTCTGGAACGGACCCGTGGGCGTTTTTGAATTTCCTGCCTTCAGCCGGGGGACCAAAGATCTGGCCCAGGCCATGGCCGAATCCGGCAGCATCGCCATTATTGGCGGCGGCGATTCGGCCGCTGCCGTCGAGCAGCTGGGCTATGCCGACAAGATGTCCCATATCTCCACCGGGGGCGGCGCCTCCCTGGAGTTCCTGGAAGGCAAGGTCCTGCCAGGTATCGACTGCCTCCTGGACCGGGACCCCCGTTCCCGGATCGTGGCCGGTAACTGGAAGATGCATTACGGCCTGCCCGCTGAAGCCAAGGCCACGATTGAAAAACTCATCCCCAAGGTGGCCGACAGTCCGGCCCGGGTTATTGTCGCCGTCCCCTATACGGCCCTGGAAGCCGCCCAGGCTGTCTCGGCCGGCACGGCCGTCAGGCTGGCTGCCCAAAATGGTCACGAGGCCGACCAGGGGGCCTATACCGGCGAGATCTCCATGAAGATGCTGGCCCAGATGCAGGTAGCCTATGTCCTCATCGGCCACTCGGAGCGCCGGATCCATTTTCATGAGAGCGATGACAGGGTCAATGCCAAGCTCAAGGCGGCCCTGGACTGGGGGGTCAGGCCCATCGTCTGCTGCGGGGAGACCCGGGAGGAAAGGGCCGCCGGCCAGACCCGGGACCGCCTCAAGGTCCAGATCCAGAAGGCCTTTGAAGGCATCAAGGCAGATTCCCTCTGCCAGATCACCCTGGCCTATGAGCCGGTCTGGGCCATCGGGACAGGGGAGACGGCCACAGAGGCCCAGGCTGAGGAGGCCTGCGCCTATATCCGTTCCCTCCTGGAGGACCTTTACGGCCAGGCGGCAGAAGAGGTCCGGATCCTTTACGGGGGATCCATCAATGCAGATAATGCGGCCGGGCTCTTTGCCCAGGCCCATGTGGATGGCGGTCTGGTAGGCGGTGCCTCCCTCGATGCGGAGGCCTTCAGCCAGATTGCCGGGGGAAAATAATGACAAGACAAATCAAGGGTCCCCTGGCCCTCCTGATCCTGGATGGCTGGGGCATATCAGAAGAAGAAGAGGGGAATGCCGTCCTGGCCGCCCATACCCCCTATCTGGACAGCCTGGCGGCCGCCTGGCCCCATTCGGTCATCAAAACATCCGGCCCCGATGTGGGCCTGCCGGAAGGGCAGATGGGCAATTCAGAGGTGGGCCACACCAATATGGGGGCCGGCCGGATCGTCTACCAGGACCTTTTGAGGATCAGCCGGGCCATTGAGGACCGGTCCTTCTACGACAATGAGGCCCTCTTATGGGCCATGACCCGGGCCAGGGACCAGGGCCAAACCCTCCACCTGGCAGGTCTTCTTTCAGACGGGGGCGTCCACAGTCACCTGACCCATCTTTTTGCCCTGGTCGATATGGCGAAAGACCTGGGGGTCAAGGACCTGGCCGTCCATGCCTTCTTTGACGGCCGGGATACCCCGCCCCAGGCCGGGGCCGGCTACCTGAAGAGCCTCCTGGACCACATGGCGGACCGGGGACTGGGCCGGGTGGCCAGCCTGTCCGGCCGCTACTATGCCATGGACCGGGACAACCGCTGGGAGCGGGTGGAAAAGGCCTACCGGGCCATGACAGACTTTGACTTTGAGGGCCAGAGGGCCCAGGATCCCCTGGCCGCTGTCCAGGCCTCCTATGAGGCCGGGGTGACTGACGAGTTCATCCTGCCCGTCCTCATGACCCATGAAGATGGCAGTCCCCTGGCCCCGGTCAAGGCAGGGGATTCTTTTATCTTCTTCAATTTCCGGCCCGACAGGGCCCGGGAACTGACCCGGGCCTTCTGCCAGCCGGGCTTTGACCACTTCCCGGTCGTGAAATCGCCCCTGGGCCTGACCTATGTGGGCATGGCCGAATACTCGGCCGATTTTGAGGCCTTTTCCGACTACCGGACGGCCTTCCCCCCCCAGGCCCTTGAGGGGATCTTCGGCGACATCATCGCCCGGGCCGGCCTGACCCAGCTGCGGATTGCCGAGACTGAAAAGTACGCCCATGTCACCTTCTTTTTCAATGGCGGCCGGGAGGAAGCCTTCCCTGGTGAGGCCCGGATCCTGGTCCCCTCGCCCTCGGTGGCTACCTATGATCTGCAACCGGAGATGAGTGCCCCTGAGGTGACCGACCGGCTCCTGGAAGCCCTGGCCCAGGACCCGCCCGACGTCATCATCCTCAACTATGCCAATGGGGACATGATCGGCCATACAGGGATTTTCCAGGCCGCTGTCCAGGCCATGGAGACCGTGGATGCCTGCCTGGCCCGCCTGGTGCCGGCCATCCTGGATCTGGGCGGTGCAGCCCTGATCACGGCCGACCACGGCAACCTGGAAGGCATGCTGGACCGGACTAATGGGGGCCCCCTGACGGCCCATACCACCAACCCGGTCCCCCTGATCGGGGCAGGCCTGGAGGGGGTGACCCTGGCCGACGGCCGCCTGGCCGATCTGGCCCCCACCATGCTGGCACTTTTGGGCCTGGACAAGGCCCCTCAAATGACCGGCCGGAGCCTGCTTGGGCAGGCCTGAAAGGGGTCTGGGGCATGACGCCCCGTGATATACTGACAAGAAGGGCCGGGAGGGCCCATGAAGAATAGGGAGAATACAATGCCAAACAAAAAAACTTATGTGACCATGGATGGGAATACGGCGGCAGCCTATGCCTCTTACGCCTTTACGGAGGTGGCCGGTATCTATCCGATTACGCCGTCATCCGGTATGGCGGACAGTGTCGACCAGTGGGCACAGCAAGGGCGAAAAAATATTTTCGGTCAAAGTGTCCGGGTCATCGAAATGCAGTCCGAGGGAGGGGCTGCCGGAGTCGTCCACGGCTCCCTGGCAACCGGGGCCCTGACCACCACCTTTACGGCCTCCCAGGGACTCCTGCTCATGGTCCCCAACATGTACAAGATATCCGGCGAACTCATGCCGGCCGTCTTCCATGTCACTGCCCGGGCCATTGCCGGGCACGCCCTGTCCATCTTCGGCGACCACAGTGACGTCATGGCCGCCCGCCAGACGGGCTTTGCCATCCTGGCCTCCTATGGGGTCCAGTCTGCCATGGACCTGGGGGCCGTCGCCCACCTGTCAGCCATCAAGGGCAGCATGCCCTTTGTCCACTTCTTCGACGGCTTTAGGACCTCGCACGAAATCCAGAAGGTGGAACAACTGGACTATGCCGACCTGGCCGCCATGGTGGACATGGATGCCGTCCGTGCCTTCCGTGAGCGGGGCCTGACACCCAACGACCCCTGCCTCCGAGGCTCTGCCCAGAACCCTGACATCTTCTTCCAGATGAAGGAAGCCTCCAACCTCCACTACCAGGCCCTGCCTGATATCGTGGAAGGCTATATGGACCAGATCAGTCAGCTGACCGGCCGGGTCTACAAGCCCTTTGTCTACCATGGGGATCCTGAGGCTGAGGAAATCATCGTCTGCATGGGTTCGGTCTACGACACCATCAGCGAAACCGTCGATTATCTTAACTGCCAGGGCAGGAAGACCGGGGTGGTCCATGTCCACCTCTTCCGCCCCTTCTCGGCCGAGCGCCTCTTGGAGGCCATCCCCCAGAGCGTCCGCCGCATCGCCGTCCTTGACCGGGTCAAGGAACCGGGTGCCCAGGGTGAACCCCTCTACCTGGATGTGGTCTCTGCCGTGTCCTGTGCCGACCGTCCGGTCACCGTCTCCGGCGGCCGCTATGGTCTGGGTTCCAAGGACACCACCCCTTCACAGATCAATGCCGTCTTTGACATGCTGGCAGCCGGCAACAAGAAGCCCCGCTTCACCATCGGCATCGAGGACGATGTGACCCATCTCTCCCTGCCCCTGACCGAGTCCATTGACGTGTCGCCCGAGGGGACCTTCACGGCCCGTTTCTGGGGTCTGGGTTCCGACGGGACCGTGGGCGCCAACCAGAACTCCATCAAGATCATCGGCGACAACACGCCCATGTATGCCCAGGCCTATTTCTCCTATGACTCCAAGAAGTCAGGCGGGGTCACCATCTCTGACCTCCGCTTCGGGGATTCGCCCATCCGGGCCC
>CAZKLG010000031.1:0-16519 GCA_964553675.1 uncultured Mageeibacillus sp.
AGCCTGTCCTGGTCATGTCGACCGGCATGGGAGGCCCCTCAACGGCCATTGGCGTCGAGGAACTCTACATGACCGGGGTCAGAAACTTTGTCCGGGTGGGTACCTGTGGGGGTATGAACCTGGAGGTCATGGGTGGTGACCTGGTCATCGCCACCGGGGCCATCCGCATGGAGGGGACCAGCCGGGAGTATCTGCCCATTGAATTTCCGGCAGTGGCCGATTTTGAGTTGACGGGCTGCCTGGTCGATGCGGCCAGGGCCGGTGGCTACCGCTATCATACGGGGGTGGTCCAGTGCAAGGATTCCTTCTATGGCCAGCATTCACCGGAAAGGATGCCGGTCAGCTATGAGCTGGAAAATAAATGGCAGGCCTGGGTCAGGGGCGGGACCATGGCTTCGGAGATGGAAAGCGCTGCCCTCTATATTGTCTGCCAGTCACTTGGTGCCAAGGCCGCCTGTATTCTCAACACCATCTGGAACCAGGAAAGGCGGGCCCAGGGCCTGGACGACACGGAAAGCCACGACACCATGCGGGGCATCCGGGTGGCCGTTGAAGCCATCCGCCAGCATATTTTGAAAGAGAAAGCTTGACTCGATTCATCAACTGAGTAAAAAAGGGCTCCTGCGGGAGCCCTTTTTTTACGACCTTTTACCCCGTCAACTGATATCGATCAGGGACAGGTCCTTGTGCCGGGCCAGGGCATCGGGGGATCCCAGGAGGCAGACAGCCCCCTCCCCAATGGCCTGGTCCAGGATCCGGGCCAGGGGCAGGAGGTCCTGGGGCCTGGTTTCCATCAGTTGACGGCGGAGGGCCAGGGCCTTGTCAGGCCCGTAGCCGGTGAAATACCAATTATCAGCCAGGTCGGCCTGGGCCTTGTAGGAGAGGTCGGGATCCAAAGAGGCCATCTTGCCCATGATATAGCGCTCGATACTATCCTTGTCCTGGCTGAAGGCCTGGATAAAGGCAGCCGATTCCCGGAAGATGTCAAGGGACTTGCCAGGGCTGGGGTCCCGGTAGGAGAAAAAGCCGGAGCTGGTGGACCGGTCGATGGAGAAGCCTGCCCCATAGGCCCCACCCTGGACCCGGATCTTATTCCAGAGGAATTCCAGGGAGAGGATTTGTTCCAGGGCCAGCCAATGGCCGGAGTATTGGCCGCCATAAGGGGATAGGTGGCAGCCCAGGCAGGCGTAAGAGACGGCCGAGGGGATGGCCACCCCTTCCTGCCGGGGATAGCCGGCCTGGTAGTGTCCCCAGTCCGGCAGGCTGCCCGGGGATGGGGGCAGGCCCCTGATCAAGGTCTCAAGCTTCCCTTCGTCCGCCTGGCCCGTCAGACTCAGTGTCAGCCGGTCCCTGGAGAAGATTTGCCCTTGCTTGGCCAAAAGCCAGTCCTGGTAGGCGGGCCAGTCGGCTTCAAAATCGGCCAGAAAGCCCTTGAGCCAAAGGAGGAAGGTCAGGCCGGTCAAGCCTTCTCTGGCCGCGTCCCTGGCCGTGGCCTGGCCACGGACTCTCAGGAGTCCGAAGTAGTGGGCGGCCTGGTTGCTGGCCTGACGCAGGTATTCCCTGTTTTGCAGCAGGAGGGTCTGGATGGCCGCCTTGTCATCGAAGCGGGTCTGGGTCAGGATTTCCCCGATCAAGGCCAGGGCCTGGTCGACTTCACTGTCCAGGACGCTGCAAGTGACCGTGAAGAAGACCTTGCATCGGTCGGCCCGGTCGGGATGGGCCATGGGGACAAGGGAGAAGCCCAGCTGGCCGATATGGGTTTTGATGGCTCGAAGGAGGGCCTGGGCGTCACGCTTCTGGGTGGCCAGCTTGCCCAGAACCTGGGCCATGAAGTTGAGGGAGGCCAGTTCTTCCATGCTGGTGTCCGAGCAGTCAAAATAGAATTTCAGATAGAGGATACCCTGGGCAGGGGAGGGGTGGCTGAGGAGGGTGATGCCCTCCAGGGAGGAGGGGATGCTGTCCAGATAGACGGGATCCTGGGTCAGGTCCTGGAGGCGGAGGCTGGGTAGGCTGGCCAGGGCCTCTTGGCTGTCGGGGCTGGCCTGCCAGGCTTCCAGAGCGGCCGCCTGGGCCTTGAAATCCTCCTCCTGGGCCCGGGTCCAGCTGGCCACTTCTTGGGCCAGCCGGGCCGCCTCCCGGGCATCCCTTTCCTGGCCAAAGAGGCGGGAGGGCAGGGACTGGACCTGGACCCAGCTCTCCTGGTCAGGCAGGAATTCTTTTAGCAGCTTTTGGAAATAGTCGCCCTGGATCTTGTCCCTCAGGCTTTGGAAGGCCCGACCCCTGGTCAGGTAGAGGGCAGGATCGCCCCCGTAGAGCCAGGAAGAAAGAGAGGAGATGGCCAGATAGATGCCCCGGGGTTCCTCGGGGTCCAGTTCCCGGTAATAAAGGGAATTGAGGGAGGCCAGGAGATCTTCCTTGTTCAGGCCTTCCTCCAGGAGGGAAGTGACCTTGCTACTGATGGCTTTTTTGATGGGTTCAAAATCGGACTCCTGGCAGTTATGGGCCTCGTAATTGAGCCAGGCCTGGGCACTGCCTGTTGACAGGTAGAGTCTGAAATCCTGGGCCAGGCCCTGGTCCAGGATGGCCTTTTTCAAGGGGGCCTCATTGGATCCGGCCAGGGCGTCGCAGAGGATTTGCAGGGCTGTCTGCTTTTCCACCTCCTCCCAGGAGGCGGTCAGTCGGGCCAGGGTCAAGCGGCATTTTCCCTGGGGATCTTCATCGGCATTGATTTCATAGTCATGGATGGACAAGCCGGGGCGGACCGCCTGCAGGCAGATATCCTGGGTCTGGGCCTGGACCTCATAAGCATCCAGATAGTCTTTGTCCAGTTTTTCCAGGACCCTCTCTATGGGCAGTTGGCCATCCAGGAAAAAATAGGCATTGGATGGATGATAGAAGTCCCGGTGGGCCGCCTTGAAATCCTCATAGGTCAGATCCAGGATGGCCGGAGGGTCTCCGCCGGAATTGAAACGATAATTGCTGTCAGGGAAAAGGAGGCGCAAGGTTTCCTGGCGGGCCAGGCGGTCCAGGGAGGAGGAAGCGCCCTTCATCTCGTTGTAGACCACCCCCTGGTAGGAGGGATTGCCGGCCTGGTCAAAGGCGTAGGCCCAGCCCTCCTGGCGGAAGATTCTTTCTTGCTCCAGGACCGCCGGATTGAAGACCCCGTCCAGGTAGACTTCCATGAGATTGAAAAAATCGGTCTCATTGCGGCTGGCCACCGGGTACATGGTCTTGTCGCTGAAGGTCATGGCATTGAGGAAGGTATTGACCGAATTTTTCAGAAGTTCAGCGAAGGGCTCTTTGACCTTGTATTTTTTTGAACCACCCAGGACGCAGTGCTCCAGGATATGGAAGACGCCGCTGTCATCCTGGGGAATGGTCTTGAAGGAGACAGAGAAGGTCTTGTTCTCTTCCGGCCGCTCCAGCCAGATCAGGCGGGCCCCGCTTTTCTCGTGGGTCATCTCATGCAGGCGGGCCTTTTGTTCGGGTAAATCCCTTGAACGCTGGACGCGAAAGCCCTGCAGGAACAAGCCCTCTTTGATGTTGGTCATATCACTTCTCCTTGGGAATCTTCTTCTATCTTACTTTCTGAGCCGGATCATCAGTCCCGCATGCGGACAACAAAACCCTTCTTGATGACGATCTCCACCAGGTTCATGGCGAAATGGTAGGAAAGGTGGCCGTGATTGGGGCAATCCAGGACCAGGATGTCGGCTTCTTTGCCAACTTCCAGGGAACCCACCCTGTCGGCCCGCCCGATGGAGGCGGCGGCATTCAAGGTCACGGCTGTCAGGGCCTCCTCAATGGTCAGCCCCATATAGATGGTGGCCAGGGCCAGCATGAGGGGGATGGACTGGGAGTAACAGGAGCCGGGGTTAAGATCGGTTCCCAGGGCCACAGCCAATCCCAGATCAATCATGTCCCGGCCCCGGGCATAGGGCTCCTTGAGACTGAAGGCGGTCAGGGGGAGGAGGGTGGCGATGACACCGGCATCCCGCATGGCCAGGAGATCCTGGTCTGAGGCCTTGAGCAGGTGGTCGGCGCTGGTGGCTCCCAGCTTGGCGGCCAGGCCGGCCCCGCCCAGGGGGACAATCTCATCGGCATGCATCTTGAGCTTGAAGCCCATATCCCTGGCGGCCAGGAGGAGGCGCTCGGAGTCCTCCAGTTCAAAGACATTCTTCTCGGTAAAGATATCGCAAAAGTCGGCCCGGCCCCGGGCCATGGGCAGACCCTCCTGGATCAGGTAATCGATATAGGCGGCCCTGTCGCCCTTGAAACGGGCAGGCAGGGCATGGGCCCCCATATAGGTCTTGACGATGTCGACCGGATGGTCCTTGTCCAGGCGTTCCATGACCCTCAGCATCTTGTCTTCGACCAGGGTGAATTCCCCATAGCCGGTCTTGCCCTCTACCGTGGTGATCCCCAGGTCCAGCATGCGGTTGAGGCGTTTCAGGCCTGAGGCATAGAGTTCATCCTCGCTGGCCTCGGCCGTGGCCTTGTTGCTGGCCGCAATCCCGCCGCCTGCCTCCATGATCTCCATATAGGAGGCGCCCTGAAGTCGCTGGTTGAACTCATGGTCCCGGTAACCGCCAAAGACAAAGTGGGTGTGGGGGTCAACAAAGCCGGGCATGATGGTCTTGCCGGATACATCGGCCCGGTTAAGCTGGTCGTCAGCAGACAGCTGGCTGTTGATCCAGTCCCTGGCATCCTGGCTGGTCCCTACAAAGACAATCCGGTCTTCCTTCCAGATGATGGCCCCGTCGGGGATGACTTGAAGGTCCCCCATGGCCTTGCCCTGGACAGCTTCCCTTCCCAGGGGGGTCACAAGTTCCGATGCCTGCTCCAGCATGGTATAAGTCATGTCATTCTCCTTTTAAGGCCTGTCGACGCCTTTTGTCCACTTCAGCAGCCAGGCGGTCGTTGTCCTGGACTGACACATAGTAAAGTCCCCCATCCCGAAGCTCCAGGGCCAGGCGGTCCAGGGAAGTGGCCGTGGCCGCCAGGGGATTTTTGGTCGGGGTCAGGGACTTGATGTTCAGGTAGGGGATCCGGCGGGTCAGGGGGCCGAAGCGGAGGAGGAGATGATCCGCCTCCAGGGTCAGGTCGTTGCGGAATTGAATGGACAGGCTCAAGGCCAGGGCCAGCAGCATGAAGCCTGCACTGATCCCTGAGATCCATCCAGGTTCACTTATGGCCACCCAAAGGGAAAAGATACTGGCCGCCGCCAGGGCTGCCAGCACCAGATACCACCAAAAACCGCGCTTGCCGGGAAACCTCATCGAGCCGCCCCGGATACCAGCCGATCGTAGACTGTCTTCAGCCGCTGGAGGGAGGTCATGAGAAGGGCGCGGGGACAGGCCAGGTTGATCCGTTCAAAACCTTGGCCATCATGGCCAAACATGGACCCCTGATTGAAATAGAGATAGGCCTCGTTCAGGTAAGTCTCAAGGGCCTCAGGGTCCTGGCAGACTGCCCGAAAGTCCAGCCAGGCCAGATAGGTCCCCTCCAGGTCGAAGACATGGAGTAGGGGCATATACTGGGTAGCAAAGTCTTTCAGGGTCTGGTAGTTGGCCTGGATATAGTCCAGCATGGCAAAATACCAGTCGTCGCAAAGGGTGTAGGCGGCTTCAGCGGCGGCAAAGCCAAAGCTGCTGTGGGTGTTGACCCCGTCCCTTCGGACCTGCTTGACATAATGGGCCCTGTCCTCAGGATCTTCCAGGACCATGCTGGCCAGGTTGAGCCCCGCCAAAGAGAAGGTCTTGCTGGCCGAAAAGGCCAGAAGATGTCGGCAGGCTCGCTCCCGGGCCAGATGGCTGAAAACGATGTGGTCTTTTCCGTAGGTGAAATCACAATGGATTTCATCGGAGATGACAAAGACATCATAGCGGGCGGCCAGCTGGGCCATCCGGTCCAGTTCATCCCGGTCCCAGACCCGGCCGACCGGATTGTGGGGGTTGCAGAGGATGAAGAGCCTGGCCTCTTTCATCCTGGCCTCCAGGTCCTCAAAATCAATCTCATAACGGCCCTGGCGGATGACCAGGGGGTTTTCCAGCAGCCTGCGGTCATTGCCTTCGATAGCCCGGTAGAAGGGATGGTAAACCGGGGTCTGGATCAGGACCCCATCACCCTCCCGGGAAAAGGCCCGGACGGCGGCATAGACTGCCTGGACCACGCCGGTGGTGGGGATGACCCAGTCTTTTTCGATGGGAAAATCGTGGCGGAGCCGGTACCAACGGTCCAGGGCCTCAAAATACTGGGGACGGGGTCCCGTGTAGCCCCATACGCCCTCCTGGGCCAGCTGGACCAGTCGTTCCCGGATGGCCGGGGGACTTCGAAACTCCATATCGGCCACCGAAAGGGGGATGATATGGCGGTCGGGGTCGATGGGGCCCGGGGCGGCATCCCACTTGCCCGAGCCCGTATGCCTGCGGTCGATAATCTCGTCAAAGCTCATCTCTTATCTTGTCCTTATCAGTCGTCCAGGAGCCAGTGTTCAATGATCTTGCCCTCATCAAATCCATGAAGGCCCAGATAATATTCCAGGGATTGGGTCAGGGCGGCCAGGGGGGCCAGGCCCACTACTTCGCTGCCCAGGACCGGAACCCCATAACGGGCTGCTTCCATGCGGACGGTTTCAAAGACCCGGTAAATGGGGTTCTTCCGGTAGTCGGTGATATTCATGGTCACCTGGACGATCCCTTTTTCCTTGAGCTCGACCCCACCGGCCTTGATGAACTGGAAACCACCTCCCGACTGGCGGATGGCCCGGGCGATCTGGTTGGCGATCTCGATATTGTCCGTACCCAGATCGATGTTGTAGGCGATCAGGGGGAAGCGGGCCCCGACGGCGGTGACCCCGGCCGTGGGATGGATGAGTCTTTGGCCAAAATCCGGCTCCCATTCGGGCAGGAGGAGTTTTTCCGGCATCCCCTCGAACTGGCCCCGGCGGATCCTGGCCAGGTTGACCCGGTCAGGGGAGGAGGCAGAGTCCTCATAGAGGAAGATGGGGATGTCAAAGCGCTGGTTGATCTCCCGGGCCAGATCCCGGGACAGGTCCACCGCTTCTTCCATGGTCATATTCCGGATGGGGATCAGGGGCACCACATCTGTGGCTCCCATGCGTGAATGCTCCCCTTCATGCTGCTTGAGGTCGATCAGGTCCGTGGCGACGCCCACTGCCTCCAGGATGGCTTCCTTGACGGCCTGGGGCTGGCCCAGGACGGTGACCACCAGGCGGTTGTAATCCGGATCGCCCTCATAGTTGACCAGGCGGACGCCCGGTCGGCCCTTGAGCGGGGCGACGATTGCTTCAATAATGCCCGCATCCCGTCCTTCAGAGAAGTTGGGTACACATTCAACGATTTGATTGACTTGAGACATAGGGGTCCTTTCTCTTATTCAGCTTGGCCCAGGGTTCTTTCGATCAGGTCATCGGAGGCCAGGGCAGGCAGGGTCAGACAATCCCTTCCCTCCATGAGCTGGTTGTATTCCATGACCGTTTCAATGGCATTTTCATTTCTGGCCCAGGCCCGGCGGGCCACACCGGCCATGACATCCCAGAGGACGGCATTTTCCAGCACCCGGTCGATCCGCTCGGAACCGTCCAGGACGCATCCAAAGCCACCGTTTATGGCCTTGCCGATACCGGTGCCACCGCCGTTATGGAGGGCACAAAGGCTCATGCCCCGGGCCGCATTGCCGGCAAAGACCGAGGTGGCCATGTCGGCTGTCACCTTGCTGCCATCATAGATATTGGAGGTTTCCCGGAAGGGGGAGTCGGTGCCGCCGGTATCGTGGTGGTCACGGCCGATCATGACAGGACCGATCTTGCCCTGGCGGACCAGTTCATTGAAGGCCAGGGCGATGGTCATGCGGCCCATGGCATCGCTGTAGAGGATGCGGGCCTTGGTGCCCACGACCAGCTTGTTCTTTTCAGCATCCTTGATCCACTTGTAGTTGTCCCTGTCCTGGCCCCGGCGATTGGGATCGATGCAGGCCATGGCCGCCTGGTCGGTTAACTTCAGGTCCTCATCCTTGCCGGACAGGCAAATCCAGCGGAAGGGCCCATAGCCGTAGTCAAAAAGAAGGGGGCCCATGATGTCTTCGACATAGGAGGGCCAGATGAAGCCGTCCCGGTCATTGTCGCCGTTCTTGGAGATGGCCTTGATCCCCGAGTCGAAGATGGCCTTCATGAAGGAGTTGCCATAGTCAAAGAAGTAGGTGCCCCGGTCTGTCAAGGTCTGGATGGCCTTGAAGTGGGCGGCAAAGGATTGGTCCACGGCCGCCTTGAAGCTTTCGGGGTCCTGGGCCAGGAGCCGGGTCCGCTCCTCAAAGGACAGGCCCTGTGGGCAGTAGCCGCCCGTGTAGGGCTCATGGCAGGAGGTCTGGTCAGAGAGGAGATGAATATGGATGTCTGCCTGGATGGCATATTCCAAAAGGTCCACGATATTGCCCAGATAGGCAACGGAGAGGGCTTGCCTTTTTTCCATGGCCTCCCGGGCCAGGTCAAAGGCCTGGGCAGGGGAATGGGCGACCAGATCCACCCAGCCCTGCTGGTGGCGGGTCTGGATCCGGGATTCATCCACTTCAGCGATGATGGAGACCCCTCCGGCAATGCTGCAGGCCTTGCCCTGGGCCCCGGACATGCCGCCCAGGCCTGAGGAGACAAAGAGGATGCCGGCCAGGTCGCCGTCCTCCGGGATGCCCAGCTCTTGCCTTCCCGCATTGAGGAGGGTGTTGTAGGTGCCGTGGACGATACCCTGGGGGCCGATGTACATCCAGCCGCCGGCAGTCATCTGCCCATAGTTGGAGACGCCCATGGAGGCGGCCCGGTTAAAGTCGGTCAGGTTGTCGTACTGGCCGATCATGAGTCCGTTGGTCAGGATGACCCGGGGGGCCGAGACCTGGGAGTGGAAAAGACCCACCGGATGGCCTGAAAAGAGGACCAGGGTCTGTTCCTGGGTCAAACGCTCCAGATAGGCCATGATCAGGCGGTACTGCATCCAGTTCTGGCAGACAGCCCCGGTCTCCCCATAGGTGATCAGTTCATAGGGGTAGAGGGCCACTTCAAAGTCCAGGTTATTGTCAATCATGACCTGGAAAGCCTTGCCTTCCACACACTTGCCCTTGTACTGGTCGATGGGCTTGCCGTAAAGACGGCCGGGGGGCCGGTAGCGGAAGCCGTAGATCTTGCCGTGGTCTTCCAGTTCCTTCAAAAACTCCGGGGCCATCTTGTCGTGATGCGCCGGGGGAATGTAGCGGAGGGCATTTTTCAAGGCCGTCGCCTTTTCCTGACGGGTGAGCCTGGCTTCCCGCCTGGGCGCCCGTCGGATACCCGCTTCAAAGACGGGGTCAGGTGGTAGCGGTCCATCAAGGGTTGGGGGGGTGAAAGGGATCTTGGAATCTTTGGTCATGGGCGCCTCCTGTCATATCAGCCTAGCCTTTAAAGTATACTATCCTTTAAGGGATAGTTCAGCCGGGAGGCCTATAAATATGAAGTGGTCAGTGGGTATCGATCTGGGTGGCACCAATATTGAAGCGGGCTTGGTCAATGACCGTCTGGAGCTGGTTGACCGGGTGCATGAAAAGACCCGGGCTCCCCGTTCCGCCCGGTCCCTGGCCGGGAGCCTGGCCGACTCTGTCAGGCGGCTGCTTGACCGCCAGGGGATCCAGGCCAGTCAACTTGAGGCCATTGGTATCGGCCTGCCGGGCATGGTGGATTCCCGGACCGGTAAACTGCTTTATGCGGCCAATCTGGGCTTGGAAGAGGTCGATTTTCCCTCCCTTATGGCAGATTATTTTCCCCAGACCCCTGTCCTGACTGGCAACGATGCCGATTGCGCCGTCCTGGCCGAATATATGGTGGGCGGGGCCCGGGGCTATGACAGTGCCCTTTTATTAACCCTGGGGACAGGCCTGGGCGGGGGCTTTATTTACCAGGGCCGGATCTTTCGGGGGGGTGACGGTTGGGGGATTGAGCCGGGCCATATGGTCCTGGTGGCCGGGGAGGGCTGGCCTTGCAGCTGTGGCCAGGCCGGTTGCTTTGAGGCCTATGTCTCCATCCGGGGTTTGAAGCGCCTGGTCCAGGAGGCCTTGGTTGAGGACCGGTCCTCCCTGCTCAGAGACTGGATGCAGCCGGAGGGGGCTTCTTTTAATGCCCGCCTGGTCTTTGATGCGGTCCAGGAGGGGGATCCCCTGGCCCTGGAGGTCCTTGAGTCATATGTCCATTACCTGGCCCTGGGCATTCGGAGCCTGGTCGTCCTCTACCGGCCCGAGATCATCCTTTTGGGTGGAGGCATCAGCCGGGCGGGCGACCTTCTCTGTCTGCCCCTTGAAACGGCTGTCCGCCGGACCAGCTTCGCCGGGGACCTCTTGGCCCCACCCCCTGTCCGGGTCAGCCGGCTGGGCAATGAGGCCGGTATTTTAGGGGCCGCCCTCCTTCACAGGCAGCTTTAAAATCGATTTCAAAGTGACTTGTTTTTAAATACAATTCGGCTATACTGTTTCCATAGAATATGACCCTTAAGGAAAGTGGGAAAGGACTATGGATCCGGTTTTACAAGCTCTGGAAGAAGCACTCTTAAAAAAAGAAGATACGGTCCTGGCCACCGTCACGGCCAGTTCAGGGGCCACCCCCCGGGGGGAGGGGGCCCGCATGCTGGTCGGTCTGGAGGGCCGCTTGGCAGGCACAGTGGGTGGGGGAGCCGTCGAGCTCCACTCCATTGCCATCGCCCAGGAGGCCATCCGGGAGCGGCGGTCCAATATCCATCACTTTATTCTCAATAAGAACCAGATTGAAGATATCGGCATGATCTGTGGCGGCAATGCCACGGTTCACTATCTTTTCCTGGCCGGGGATAATCAGGAGACCCTGGAAACGGTCCAGGCGGCCCGCCAGGCCATCCGTCAACGCCAGCCCTCCTGGTTGATTACGGATATCAGCCAGGAAGACCAACTGGGCCTGGCCCTCTTTACCGCCCCCCAGGGTGCCAATCCGGCCGACCCGGATTTTGATCAGGAAGGCTGGCGTTTTTCCGGCTTCCCCCCTGACCACGCCTGCACCCGGGCGCTCCTGGCCGACCCCCAACTCCTCTGCCAGCGGGGCAGGACCTTTGACCTTTGTGACCATCAGTTTTATGTGGAAGAGCTGGTGGTGCCCGGCCTGGTCTACATTTTCGGCGGCGGCCATGTCGGTCAGGCCCTGACCCCTGTCCTGGCCAAGGTCCATTTCGCCGTGGTCGTCCTGGATGACAGGCCCGAATTTACTGACCCGGCCCTTTTCCCCGGCGCCTACGATGTCAAGCTCTGTGATCTGGATCATATCGACCGGACAGTGGCCATCGGGCCCGAGGATTTTGTCTGCATCATGACCCGGGGCCACAGCAATGACATGGTGGTCCAGGACCAGGTCCTGAGGACCCCCGCCCGTTATATCGGGGTCATCGGCAGCCGCCACAAGGTGGCCACCATCGACAAGATGCTGAGGGAGCGGGGCCACAGCCAGGCGGATCTTGACCGGTCTATTTCCCCCATCGGCCTGGATATAGGCGGGGAGACGCCGGAAGAGATTGCCGTCAGTATTGCTGCCCAGATGATTGCTGTCAGGGCCGGCAAACGGGAAGCCAGGCGTCAAGGCTAAAGGGATAGGACTGATCTTGGACAGACAGCTTGAAAAAACCATTTCCTTTTCATACCCCGCCCAGGAGGAGGCGCTTTTGGACTTTGTCGCCTCCCGCTTGGGGGACAAGCCGGCTCCCGGGACCGGTAACTTTCTGGTGACCGGGGCTATCGGCTCGGGGAAATCGACCTTTGTCCAGCATCTGATCGATAAAACCAAGGCCCGCCCTTCGGGCTATATGACCATCCGCCATGTGGATGTCGATGACAAGCGGATCGGTTTTGCCCATGTGCCCGCTGACCATCAGCGGGGGACAGGTTTTTTGACCATCCGCCACCATGAAGAGGGAAGCTTCCCCCTGGACCAGTGCTTCCTTTACGTAGACGGCAGTGGACGCCACTTCGACCTGGATCGCTTCCAGGCCAGGGTGGAGGTCCTGCTCAAGAGGCCGGGCTCATTGATTGTCCTGGATGAATTGGGGGGGGAAGAGCTTTTATCTGACAGCTTCTACCAGACGGTCATGGATCTTCTGGACCAGAGTCAGCTGCCGGTCATCCTGGTCTGGAAACAGGATGCCTCCTTTGAGCGGTCGGTGGCCCGGGCCCATCTCAGCCCCCATGACAGGGAGACCCTTTACCGGCGGCGGGAGGCCATCTCCGGCCATCCATCACTGACCAGACTGGAGCTGGTCAATGGGGCCAGGCCCGCTGACCACTGGCAGAGGGCCGTC
The DNA here is from genome assembly GCA_964553675.1 of uncultured Mageeibacillus sp. Classification (GTDB taxonomy): domain Bacteria; phylum Bacillota; class Clostridia; order Saccharofermentanales; family DTU023; genus UBA4923. The sequence continues at coordinate 12,348 of CAZKLG010000031.1, forward strand.
TGGGGAAGTGAGGTGGTGGGGGAGCCTGAGGAGGCAGACCTTGAAAAGGCCCCGGCTGACCAGCTGGAGCCAGACCCGGATCCTTTCTTGCCTGCTGAAGGGCCAGCTCTGGCTCTTTCGCCTGCCAGCGGCCGGCGGACAGCCCTTATCTTCCTGCTTTTAGGGGGAGCCCTCCTGGCCATTGTCCTGGTCTCCCTGGCCATCGGTTGGTATGGGATTGAACCGGCCACCATCTTCGCTTATTTTTGGAGCCGGCTTTTTAGGACCGGGGCAAGCTTCCCCGATGAGATTCACACGGTCCTCATGCTTGTCCGCTTGCCCCGCATCCTCATGGGCCTTCTGGTGGGCTCGGGTCTTTCCGTGGCCGGTCATACCTTCCAGGGAGTCTTTCGCAATCCCATGGCCTCTCCCGATGTCCTGGGTGCCTCATCCGGGGCTGGTTTTGGTGCGGCCCTGGCCATCCTCTGGGGTTTCAACTCCACAGGGATTACGGCCCTCTCCTTTCTTTTCGGTCTCCTGTCCATCCTCCTGGTCCTCTTTTTGACCTCCTTTGTCCGGTCCCAGAAAATCCTGGCCCTGGTCCTGACCGGCATGGTGGTCAGCTCCCTTTTCTCAGCCGGCCTCTCCCTGGTTAAACTGGTGGCCGATCCCACCAACCAGCTGCCCCAGATCACCTACTGGCTCATGGGTTCCCTCAATGGAACCAAAATGAAGAATTTAACCTTTGCAGCGCCCGCCATCCTGATCGGCATCCTGGTCATCTTCTTGCTGCGCTGGCAGCTCAATGTCCTGACCATGGGCGAGGAGGCGGCGGCCAGTATGGGGGTCCGGACCCGCCTGATCCGCTCCATCCTTATCCTGGCGGCCACCCTGGTGACGGCCACGGCTGTCTCTGTCAGCGGGGTCATCGGCTGGATCGGCCTGGTCATCCCCCATATCGCCCGCATGACAGTGGGGAGCGATAACCGCCTGTCCCTGCCTGCCTCGGCCCTTATGGGGGCCGGTTTCCTGGTCCTGGTGGACGATATTGCCCGGCGGGCCACCACCAGCGGTATCCCCCTGGGTATCCTGACGGCCTTCGTGGGGGCGCCCTTTTTCGTCTTCCTCATCCTTCGCCAGGGTAGAAGGGATGTGCTGTCATGATCAGGGAGCCAAGTGTCATGACCCGGGGCCTGGACGTCCAAGGGGTCACCTTTGCCTACCGCAATGGCCGGGTCCTGGAAGACCTCTCCTTCAAGTCGGGCGGTGGCCGGGTCATCGGTGTCCTGGGAGCCAATGGGGCCGGCAAGTCCACCCTCTTTAAATTGATCCTGGGCATCCTGCCCCTGCAGGAGGGTCAGATCCAGGTCAATGGCATGCCCCTGGACAGCCTGTCTGCCCGAAAAAGGGCCCAGGAGATGGCCTACATCCCCCAGGCCCAGCCGGGCGTCTTCCAGTTTTCAGTCATGGAGGTGGTTCTCATGGGGACCACGGCCTCCTTTGGCATCTTCGGACAACCGGGCAGCCGGGAAAAAGAAGCTGCCTGGCGGGCCCTGACCTTATTGGGCATCCAAGACTTTGCCCACCGCCCCTTCGACCAGCTGTCGGGCGGGGAGCAACAACTGGTCCTGATTGCCCGGGCGGTGGCCCAGGATGCCCCCATCCTGATCATGGATGAACCTTGCGCCAGCCTGGACTATGGCAACCAGATCCGGGTCCTGGAAGAGATCCGGACCCTGTCGGAAAAGGGCTATCTGGTCCTTTTCTCCACCCACAACCCCCAACACGTTTTCCTTTATGCCCATGAGATCCTTCTGATTGATGGTCATTCGGCCCGGGCCTTTGGCCCCCCCCGTGAGGTCCTGTCAGAGAGTCTTCTCAGCCATGTCTATGGGATCCCCATCCGCCTGGAGGAAAGCGCCCGCACCGGTGAAGTCACTGTCCTGCCGGATTTTAATCAGATCCGCCACGGCAGGCGATTAAAAAAATAGGATTATGAGGACTGAAAGATGAAAAGAAAGACATTCAAAGATGTTACTATCCTGGTCCTGTTGCTTCTGGTGGCCGCCCTGGCCCTGACCGCCTGTCAGCCGGCCGAAAGCCCCCAAGGGTCAGAACCTGCGCCTACAGAGACCACAGAACCCAAAACAGAGCCAGGGGCAAGTGAAAGCCAAGCAGCCCAGGACCGGATCTACGAGGACTCGGCCGGCCGGGAGGTCACTTTGCCTGACCGCTTGACCCACATGGTGCCCTCGGGTCCCCTGGCCCAGATCATCCTTTTTACAGCGGCACCCGACCTGATCGGGGCCGTGGCCCATCCCTTCACAGAAAGCCAGGTCAGACTCCTGGGTGAAGTCTATAAGGGCTTGCCCAGTGTCGGCCAGCTCTACGGCAAGGGGGACGGCTTCAACCTGGAGGCGGCCCTCATGGCCAATACCCAGGTCATTGTTGACATAGGGGAGGCCAAGGCCTCCATCAAGGAGGATCTGGATGAGATCACCCAGCAGATCAAGCTGCCCACTGTTTTTATTGAGGCCACCTTCGCCAGTATGCCCCAGACCTATGGGGACATTGGCCGCCTGATCGCTGATGAGGAAAGGACCCAGGCCCTGGCTGACTACTGTCAAGCCTGGCTGGACCTGTCCGCCAAGGCCCAGGCAGCCCTCCCCCAGTCAGAACGCGTCTCTGTCTACTGGGCCCTGGGAGATGCCGGCCTCAATACCAATGCGGTGGGCTCCTTTCACAGTGAACTTCTGGATTATATCCCAGTCATCAATGTGGCCGACGTGGAGCCCGCCAACCGGGGGGGAGGCAGTGAGGTCTCCATGGAGCAGATCATCGGCTGGCAGCCGGACTATATCCTGGTCGACGGTGCCAAGTTGGCTGATGAGATCAAGGCGGATCCCGCCTGGGCTGCCCTGGAAGCTGTCAAGGCAGGACGGGTCCTGGTTGTCCCTTCCGTCCCCTATGGCTTTTTGGCCGACCCGCCCTCGGTCAACCGCTATGCCGGCCTGGCCTGGCTGGGCCCCCTCTTTTACCCTGATCTCTACGGGACAGGTCCCCAGGAGGCCGTAACTAATTTCTTCCAGCTCTTCTATGGGGTTGACCTGGACGAAGCCCAGCTTGCCGCCATCCTGGACGGCTCTTATTAAAGGCTTGTAAGGAAGCTCCTGCCCTTGTCTTCCTTGTGAGAAAGCCGCCGGGCGACCGGCGGCTTTCGTCTGGGTCAGGACCTGTGATAGGCTGTCCTCATCAAATGAGGGCCCTTGGCCCTAGAGGTGATTTATGATTCTTATCGGCCTGTCAGCCTCCCTGGATAAGTCAGGGGACAAACACTGGGAAGGCTTGCAACAAAGCCGGGTCAACCAGGCTTATGTGGATTCGGTCCTGGGGGCAGGAGGCCTGCCTCTTCTGATTCCTGTCATGGATAATAAAGAGGCCCTGAGGACTGCTCTGGCGGCCTGTTCGGGCCTGATCCTGACCGGGGGACAGGATATGTCACCCCTGCATTATGGTCAGGAACCAGAGAAGGGTCTGGGGGAGGTATCTGAGGCCAGGGATGACTACGATCTGGCCCTTTATGGACTGGCCAAAGACATGGGCCTGCCCATTTTTGGCATCTGCCGGGGCATGCAGGTCATCAATGTGGCCGAGGGGGGAAGTCTTTACCAGGACCTGGCCCGGGAAAGCACCTTTAAACTCAAGCATCTCCAGGAGGCCGGCCGCGACCAGATCAGCCATAGTGTGACGCTGACGCCTGGCAGCAGGCTTCATGACCTTTTGGGTGACCGGATCCAGGTCAATTCTTTCCACCACCAGGCCATCCGGGACCTGGCGGGCGGATTCAGGGTCTCAGCTACAAGCGATGACGGGGTCATTGAAGCCATGGAAGCCCTGGATATGGACAAAGAGAAGATCCTGGCTGTCCAGTGGCATCCCGAAGAGCTGACAAAGACCAGGCCCGAGATGGCGGCCCTCTTTGGCTATTTTATTCAGCTATGTGAGAAGGGTTAAAGGCAGCCGGTCAGGCTTGCTCAATGGGGGCATCCTTGGGCGGGGGGACGAAGGGCAGCGACCAGTCCAGTTCCTGATTACAATAAACACAACGCTTAATGGATTGAACGGGGACGTAGCTGACCAGCTTGTAGCAACGGGGACAAAGATAAGCGTCTGAAGTCGACTCATGAACTGAG
>CAZKLG010000032.1:0-16002 GCA_964553675.1 uncultured Mageeibacillus sp.
TTCAAGGTCCAACCGCACCTCTCTCCCGAAAGGCGCCCTGCTAGAATACCAGCTGGAAACAGCCTTGTCAACCGCTGTTACCCAGGTTCTTCGAATATGCATTGTATATGTGAATATAGGTTGAAAGCCCTGCCAGGGCTGGCTTTGAGCCTTGACATACTCCTGGGATCAGCCAAATTGCCGGAAATCTCTTCTTTCTTTTTATCATAAAACCACTTTCACGTCCCCTCCGGGTGTTCAGCTAATCAAAGGACCGGCCGCTTGGGCCGGTCCTGGAGCTAAGAGGATGGAGGCCTTGTACCCAGCCTCATGCCTCTCTTGATTTTTGGATTTCTTCTTGCAGCTGGTCGGCCAGCTTCATTTCATACTTGCGTTTCTCATTCCAGTAGCGGAGCTTTCTGGCCTGCAGCTTCTGCATGACAAAGACCATGCCAATCAAGGCGGCGACAATCAGGACCAGGGCCAGGAAGTAGTAAAGCTTATCCATTGGTCTTACCTGCCAATGCTTCCATCTCGTCCAAGGAACGCTCAAAGGCATCCAGGGCCCGGACGATAGTCTCTGCCTTGGTCATATCGACCCCCGCCTGCTTGAGGGTATCGATGGGCCAATCAGAGGAACCGGCAGCCAGGAAGGCCAGATAGCGGTCAACTGCCGGCTGCCCTTCTTCCAGGATGGCCTGGGCGAAGGCCGTAGCCGCAGCAAAGCCCGTGGCATACTGGAAGACATAGAAATTGTAGTAGAAGTGGGGGATCCGGGCCCATTCGTTGGCGATATCCGGATCGAAGGTCAGAGACTCCCCGTAATACTTCTTATTAAGTTCCCCATATACTTCACTTAAGTAATCGGCGGTCAGGGCGGTCCCGTCTTCATCAGCCTCATGGATCAGTTGCTCAAACTCCGCAAACTGGGTCTGGCGGAAGACCGTCCCCTTGAAACCATCCAGGTAATGATTGACAACCGCCGCCCGCATCTTGTCATCCGTGGCCGTCTTCAGTAGATAGTCGGTCAAAAGGATCTCATTGCAGGTGGAGGCGATCTCAGCCAGGAAGATGGGATAGTCCCCATACTGGAAGGGCTGGGCCTTACGGGTGAAATAGGAATGGAGGCTGTGACCCAGCTCATGGGCCAGGGTATAAAGATTGTCCAGGGTGCCCTGCCAGCTGATCAGGATAAAGGGGTTGGTATTGTAGGCCCCGCCTGAATAGGCCCCTGACCGCTTGCCCTCATTGACCGCCCAGTCGATCCAGCGCTCGTCAAAGGCCCGCTTCAGAACATTGATATATTCCTGGCCCAGAGGGGCCAGGGCCTTATAGAGGATCTCTTTTGCCTCGTCAAAGCTGTAATGGGGGTCCACATCCTCAACCAGGGAGACATACATATCATAGGAATGGAGTTCTTCCACCCCCATCATGGCCTTACGAAGACCTACATAGCGGTGGAGGAGGGGCAGGCGCTGGTGGACGGCCTCGATCAGGCTGTCATAGACCGACTCGGGGATGGCATTCTTGAAAAGGGCTGCATGACGGCCTGAGTCGAAACCCCGGATCGTCTTATTATAGGTATTGACCCGGATGGCATTGGACAGGGTGGCCGCACAGGTATTGCGGAACTGGCCAAAGGACTTGTACATGCTGGCAAAGGCTTCCCGTCTGACCCTGGGATCCCGGCTTTCCAGGTAGAGGCTGAAGTGGGCATGGGACATGGGGACCTCTTGACCCTTCTCATTCCTGATGGGATCAAAGGTCATGTCAGCGTCTGACAAGATGCCAAAGACTTCGTCAGGGGCAGAAAAGATCTGACTGGCCCGGGCCAGGAGGGCTTCCTCCTTGGGGGAAAGCTGGTAGGCTTTCTCCCGGATGATATCGTCAAAGAAGTGACGGTAGGCTTCCAGCTCCGCCTTGTCCTCCATGAAGAGATCCAGGGTCTCCTGGGGGATCTGGGCGATCTCCGGCTCGAACCAGGCATCCTCCCCCATGAGGGCTGCCATCAAGGCACCCAAGCGGCCTTTCATGGCTAAAAAGCCGGGGTCGGAGGTGTCTTCATCACTTCGATGGAAGGCATAAACGGCCAGTTTCCAAAGATCCATCATCAGGCTTTCCCGGTGCTGGATGGCCTGATAAAGGGTGTCGGCTGACTCCGTCAAACGCCCCTGATAAAGGCCTATCTGATCCTTTTGACCGGCCAGCTGGCTAAAGGCTGCTTCCCAGTCCTCCAGGCCCGGATAGACCGTGGTCATATCCCAGGTCTTCTCCACCGCCACATGGGAACGCTTGACCTGGCCGGCAGCCGGGTCAGCTTCTTCTTTTCTTGCATTTATCCTCAGGGTCATTCTCTTCTCCTTCTGAAGCAACTATGGCTCCCGCCTTTATTGATCTTCTGCCTGGTCCAGGTCATCTTCCTCAGCCTGCAATTCCTCGGGGTCCACATCCCCTTCATCGGCTTCACTGACCAGGAGCTCATCGTCCGGGTCATGGTCCAGGACCTGGCCATTGACCTCCTCGTGTTCCTGGTCCTCCTCCCCTGACACGATGGACATATCGACCACCTGGCCCTCCCGGCTCCTCATCAGGGTGACCCCTGAGGTATTGCGGCCCAGGACGGGGATCTCGCTGGCCCGGAAACGGATGATAATCCCCAGGTCATTGATAAGGAGGATGTCGTCCGAGTCATTGACCTGGGCGACGCCGACCAGTTTGCCGGTCCGCTTGCTGGTCCGATAGGTGATCAGGCCCTTGCCCGCCCGGTTTTGCACCCGGTAGTCAGAGAGGAGGGAACGCTTGCCAAAGCCCTCTTCTGTCACGACCAGGAGGGTATCCCCTGAATCCGTGGCCAACATACCGATGACCGAATCATCCTTGGCCAGGTTGATCCCCCGGACCCCCATGGTATTGCGGCCTGTGGCCCGGATGGAAGACTCGGGGAAGCGGATGGACATGCCCTTGCGGGTGACCAGGATAATGTCATGGTCGTCATCGGACAGGCGGACATTGACCAGGCGGTCACCTTCGCGGAGGTTGATGGCAATCAGGCCCCGCTTATGGATGTTGGAATAATCTGCCAGAGCCGTCTTCTTGACCATGCCGCTTTCAGTGGCAGTGACCAGATAGCCGCCCTGGTCAAAGGAGTCGATCTGGATCAGGGTCCGGACCTTCTCACCCGCCTCCAGGTGGAGGAGGTTGACAATGGCCATGCCCCGGGCCATCCGGCCCGACTCGGGGATCTGGTAGCCCTTGAGCCGGTAACACTTGCCAAAGTCGGTAAAGAAAAGCAGGGTCTGGTGGGTGGAGGTAATGAGGATGGTGTCGACAAAGTCGTCCTCCCGGGGTTGCATGGCTGTAATCCCCCGGCCTCCCCGATGCTGGGCGCTGTAAACATCCACCGGCATCCGCTTGATGTAGCCGGCGTGGGTCATGGCGATGACTACCTGTTCTTCCTCAATCAGTTCCTCGTCGTCAATTTCAAATTCACCGGCGGGCAGGATCTCGGTCCGGCGGTCATCCCCATAGCGGGCTGAAATAGCCAGCAACTCTTCTTTCATGACCCCGTGCAGGAGCTCCGGGTCACCCAGGGTGCGACGGAAACCGTCTATTTTCCCGGTCAGGTCCTGGTGCTCGGCCATAAGTTTTTCCCGCTCCAGGCCCGACAAACGGCCCAGGCGCATGTCGACCACATGCTGAGCCTGCTTGTCTGAAAATTCGAAGCGTTCACAAAGACGGGTCTTGGCTGTTTCCTCGTCCTTGGAAGAGCGGATGATGCTGATGACTTCATCAATGTGGTCAATGGCCAGCTGCAGGCCTTCGACCAGGTGGAGACGGGCCTCTGCCCGTTTGAGGTCAAATTGGATCCGCCTGGTGATGACCTCACGCTGGTGACAGATAAAGTAGTCCAGGATTTGTCTGAGCTCCAGCTGCTGGGGTACATACTTGCCCTCATCCGGGATCAGGGCCAGCATATTGGCCCCGAAGGTGTCCTGGAGCTGGGTATGGCGGTAGAGCTGGTTGAGGACCACCATGGGGGTGGCATCGCGGCGGAGTTCCACCACAATCCGGATGGCATCGTGGCGGTCGGACTCATCGCGGACATCGGAGATGCCTTCAATCCGCTTGTCCTTGACCAGGTCGGCAATCCGCTCGATCAGGCGGGCCTTGTTGACCATATAAGGCAGGGACTTGATGATGATCCGGAAACGGTTGTTGGCCATCTCCTCAATATCGGCATGGCCCCGGACCACGATACGGCCCCGGCCCCGCCGGTAGGCTGACCGTGAACCGGAAATCCCCATGATCTGTCCCCCGGTCGGAAAATCGGGGGCGGGGATGAATTCCATAAGATCGTCGGTGGTGGCCTGGGGGTTATCAATCAGGTGGATGGTCCCCTCGATGACCTCACGCAGGTTATGGGGGGGAATATTGGTGACCATGCCCACAGCGATACCGGTTGAACCCGATACCAGGAGGTTGGGAAAACCTGCCGGAAGCACCACCGGTTCCTCGAAACGGTCGTCGTAGTTGGGCTGGAAATCGACGGTGTCCTTGTTGAGGTCATTCATCATCTCCCCGCCCAGACGGGTCAAGCGGGCTTCTGTATAGCGGTAGGCAGCCGGCGGATCACCATCACGGGATCCAAAGTTGCCGTGGCCGTCGACCAGGGGATGGCGCATGGAAAAATCCTGGGCCATCCGGACCAGGGCATCGTAGACGCTCTGGTCGCCATGGGGGTGAAAGCGCCCCAGGACATCACCAATGGTGGTGGCACTCTTGCGGTGGGGCTTGTCCCAGGTAAAGCCCTGGGTATACATGGAATAAAGGATGCGGCGGTGAACAGGCTTGAGCCCGTCCCGTACATCAGGCAAGGCCCGGTCAGAAATGACGCTCATGGCATAATCGATGAAGGATTTTTTCATCTCCTCATCAAGGTCCACGGGTATGACGATATTGTCCGGATTCTGAAAAGCCTGGTCTACGGCTGCTTCACGCGCTTGATAATTGTTCTTGCTGCTTGGCTCCAAAGCCATTTGATCCTCCCTGCCGGCCGGATTGTACGATCGGAATAATATGAAATCGACTCGGGTTTTACTCCCCTGATTTTACCATATCCCTGATCTTTCCGCCCTGGAGGACAGGGGTCATCCACCCTGGGGGGCCGGGTCCAGGAGCCGGATTCGAAAGGCCAGCGCTCCTTTTTCCTTAATCAGGGCCGGCGGGTAGATGGCATACATATGGCGGGGATCCGGCAGGTCCAGAGGGCCGTAACCCATCTCCCGGGGATCCAGATCCAGATAGAGTTGAAAGAAGTCTTCATAGGCCAGGACCTCCAGGACCTCGACCAGGATACTTTGTGACCCATCCATGCAGTGGAAGCGAATGAGATCGCCCAGGGCGACCGCCCGCCGCTTGTCATCCCCGATCCTGAGCTCCAATTTCTTGCTGCCCGATTTGATTTTTTGGAAGGCCTGGTCTGCAAGCCTCATCTCATGGATTCTCATGGCAGGAAAGCCTAAAGGGGGGATTTATGGATCTGGGCCATCCGCCTGGGATAGCGGCCGGGGGTAGCTGCCGTTTTCCGGATCAGGACCAGGGAACGGGCCTGGTCCAGACCAGGCAAGTGATAGAGGATCCGGTCCTCCACTTGCCCTTTAAGGCTGCGGATGGCCTTTGATGCCTCCTGGCTTTCATCGGCTTCCCCCTTCATGGCGATGAAGAGGCCTCCCTTTTTGACCAGGGGCAGGCAGAGCTCAGCCAGGACCGGTAAGGAAGAGACTGCCCGGGCAAGGGCCAGATCGTAGGAATCACGGTGAAGGGCATCCCGGCCCAATTCCTCGGCCCTGCCGTGAAGGGCTTTGACCCCATCAAGTCCCAGGGCCTGGATAGTCTCTTCTAAGAAATTGATTTTCTTTCGGGTGGAGTCAAGGAGGGTCACATCCAGGTCCGGCCGGACCAGGCGGAGGGCCAGGCCCGGAAAGCCCGCGCCTGTGCCTACGTCCACCAGGCGGGAGCCGAGGGGTATATGAGATGACAGGTGCCAGCTGTCTTCCAGATGGAGGCTGGCAATGGCCTCGTCATCGGTGATGGCCGTCAGATTGACATGGCGGTTGGCTTCTTTCAATCTTTCAATAAAAAAAGCGACAGCCTCCAGGCTGGCAGAGTCCAGTTCCAGGCCGGCCCGCTGGCCCGCCCCCTTAATCAGCTGCCGGTCCATGCTTGCCTCCCCTGGCCCTGTTTTGTTCCAGCCAGACCAGGAGGACCTGGATATCGGCCGGTGACACGCCTGAGATCCGGCTGGCCTGGCCCAGGGATAAGGGCCGCCGCTCCTCCAGTTTTTGCCGGGCCTCAAGTCTCAGCCCCCGGATGGATTCATAGCGGATATGGTCGGGCAGGCGTTTGTGTTCCAGTTTTCTGAAACGTTGGACCCGGTCGTGTTCCAGCTTGATATAACCCTCATAGCGGATCTGGATTTCCACAGACTCCCTGACTGACTGGGGCAAAAGAGGCCGGTCGGGATCAAGGGGGGCCAGCATCTGGTAGCTGAGTTCGGGTCTTTTTAAAAGATCATAGAGCCTGACCGTCCGTTTGAGGGGGGTACTGCCTGCCCCCTCCAGGATCTGGTCGGCCAGGTCTGTCTTTTTAACCATGGTGGCCTCAAGCCTTTTCTTTTCCCGGGCGATGGCCTCCTGCTTGGCCAGATAACGCTGCCAACGGTCCTCTGTCACCAGACCGATCTCCCGGCCGATGGGGGTCAGCCTGGCGTCGGCATTATCCTGGCGGAGAATGAGACGGTACTCGGCCCGGGAGGTCATGAGGCGATAGGGTTCATTGGTCCCCTTGGTGACCAGGTCGTCAATCAGGACCCCGATGTAGCCCTCTGACCGGTCGATGACGATGGCCTCCTTCCCCTCCTGGCGTCTGACGGCGTTGATGCCGGCCATCAGACCCTGGGCAGCCGCCTCCTCATAGCCGGAAGAGCCATTGATCTGACCGGCCAGGAAGAGCCCCTGGATACCCTTGACTTCCAGGGACAATTTGAGAATGGTGGGATCCACACAAAGGTATTCAATGGCGTAGCCAGGCCGCATCATTTCCGCGGTTTCCATGCCAGCCACTGTTTTCAGCATGGCCAGCTGGACATCCTCGGGCATGGAGGTAGACAGACCCGAGGCATACATCTCCTGGGTGTCAAGGCCCGTGGGTTCCAAAAAAACGTGATGGCGGGCGTGGTCGGGGAATTTGACAAATTTATCTTCCAGGGAGGGACAGTAGCGGGGACCCACCCCTTCAATGACACCCGAATAAAGAGGTGAACGGTCCATATTATCCATGAGCAGGCGCTTGGTCTCCGCTGAAGTCCAGGTGATATAGCAGGGCATATCAGCCGCCGGCTGCCAGTTGGGGTCATCTTCATGGTCAAAGGAGAAAGGCTTGGCCAGACGATCGGCCTCCTGGGTTTCCATGACTTGGAGATCAATACTCCTGCGATGGAAGCGGCCGGGGGTCCCCGTCTTGAAGCGGCGGGTAGGGAGGCCCAGGTCCGTCAGGGCCTGACCCAGGCCGACGGCAGGACTCAGCTGGTCGGGACCGGAGGAGCGGACGGAAGCCCCGATGATGACGCGGCCGTCCAGGAAGGTACCCGGACAGAGGATGACATCGGGGGCCTGGTAAAGGGATCCAATGGCTGAGACCACCCCTTCAACCTTGCGGGTCCCGCTTCCGTCCTCCTTGTCCGCCACCAGCAGGCCTGTCACTTCCTGCTGAATCAGGATCAGATTGGCTTCCCCCTCCAGGATCTCCTTCATGCCCCGCTGGTAGCCTGTCCGGTCCATCTGGGCCCGGGGCGACATGACAGCCGGTCCCTTGGTGGCATTCAGCATGCGGAACTGGATCATATGCTGGTCAGCCAGGCGGCCCATCTCCCCGCCCAGGGCGTCAATCTCCCTGACCATCTGGCCCTTGGCCGTCCCCCCGATATTGGGATTGCAGGGCAGATTGGCCAGGCTGTCCAGGGTCATGGTAAAGAGGATGACCCGCCGGCCCAGGCGGGCAGCTGCCAGGGCAGCCTCACAGCCGGCATGGCCTGCACCGACCACGATGACATCGGCCTGGCCGGCCAAAAAGGCTCCCTTATTTAACATGTCCTCTTTGGGTGATATCACAGCTTTCCCCTATTTCCCAATGCAGAAGCGGTTGAAGATCTCTTCGATCAAGGTCTCAGAGACATCATCCCCCGTGATGGCTGAAAGCTCCGTCAGCGCCTCTTTGAGACTGATGGCCACCAGGTCAAAGGACCATTGACGGGCCAGGTCTTCCCTGGCCTTGTCCACCAGCTGGATGGCCCGGTCGATGGCCGACTTGTGGCGGGCATGGGTCAAGAGTGCCTGGCCTTCCTTTTCTTCTGCCAGACGGTCTCCCGCCTGGTCAGGGCTGGCCTGGGCCTGATCCTTTTCAATATGGGCAATGAGAGTCTGCCGCAGTCGGGCCAGATCCGCCTCCTGCCTTTCTGACCAGGTCAGGGTAGGGACTTGAGGGAAGCGGGCGGCCGCATAGTGGACCGGGTCTTCCTGGGGGGGCAGACTGGGTCTCAAGTCGTCCTTGCCCAGGACAAGAATGACCGGACGTCCGGCCTGGACCAGACCATCGATCCTTGCCTCTTCTGCCTGCCTGATGGAAGGAGGAGGCAGGGGGGGGGACAGGACCCAGAGGACCAGGTCGGCCTCATCCAGGGCTTTTTCCGCCCTGACGATGCCCTCCCTTTCGATGGGGTCGGGGCTTTCATGGGCCAGGCCGGCCGTGTCGGTCAGATGGACCAGGTAGCCGCCCAGGGTCAGGTCGATTTCCACAGTGTCCCGGGTGGTGCCGGGGATGGGGCTGACAATGGCCCGGTCCCTTTCAGCCAGGGCATTGAGGATAGAGGATTTACCCACATTGGGGCTGCCGGCGATGACCACTGAGAGTCCCTCCCGGATGACCCGGCCGCTTTCAAAAGTATCAGCCAGGGCTTTCAGGTCTTCTTGGGCCTCTTCCAGTTGGGCCATGATGGCCTGACGGTCCTGGGGGCGTTCCTCTTCTTCATCCCAGTCCAAAAGCATCTCAAGGTGGGCCAGGGCCCCATAAAGCTGGTCGATCCGCCGCCTGATGGTTTGGGAGAGAACCCCCCGGAGCTGGCGGAAGGCCACCCGGGCCTGGGCTTCTGCTTGGGCGCTGATCATGTCCATGACGGCTTCGGCCGAAGATAGGTCCATCTTGCCGTTGATGAAGGCCCGGCGGCTGAACTCACCCGGGCCTGCCGGTCTGGCGCCGGCGGCCAGGGCCGAATCCATGACGGCCTGGCGGATGGCCTGGCCGCCATGGCAGGAGACCTCATAGACATCTTCGCCGGTGTAAGAATGGGGAGCCCGAAAAGCGGAGAGGATGACCTCGTCAACCCCCGCCCAGATCCCCGGCGCCATGCTGTAGCCTTCCATCTTGGAAGGAAGGGGAAAACGGCTCCCATAGGGGGTGAATAAACGGTCACAAATAGCCGCCGCCTGGGGGCCTGAAATGCGAAACACCGCCAAGCCGCTCTCGCCTGGCGGTGTTGAAAATGCCGCAATCGTGTCAAGATTCATGGGCGTCATGGTCGGATCATCCGATAAACTCCAGGCCGGCTGTCGGTGAAATAACCACATAGCGTCTGGGTTCAGCGCCTTCACTGTAGGTGGTGATACCCTCGGCCTCACGCAACTCCAGATGGATGATCCGGCGCTCGGCCGGCGTCATGGGTTTGAGACGCGATTCACGGCCGGTATCCAGTACCCTCTCGGCCGTCCGCCTGGCCTGCTGTCTCAGACGCTCTTCCTGGCGGCTCCTGTAGCCGGCCACATCGACGACCACACGCAGGTGCTGATCCATCCAGCGGTTGGCCACAATATTGGTCAGATACTGGATGGCATCCAGGGTCTCACCATGGCGGCCGATGGCCACGCCACAGTCGGAGCCCAGAATCTCAATATGCAGGCTCTCATCTTCGCCCATATAGGATTCGATCCGGCCATGAATGCCGATTCCGGACAGGATGGCCTCAATATAATCCAGGGTGGCATTTTCTGCCGATGAAAAACCGCGGTCTTCTTCGGCCACCTTCCAGCCTTGATCCTCTTCCCCCTCTTGACGGGGCTTGGAGGCCTTGGGACTTTTGCCTCCACCATTCTTGGCGGCTGCTTTTTCCTTATCTACATCAACGGAGACGCGGACGCGGGCCGGCCGGCGCCCGAAGCCCAGCAAACCACCGGTCTCTCCTTCGTCCAGGACCTCGATCAGGGCGAAGTCCTCACTGACAGCCAGCTCTTCCAGGGCCTGGCTGATGGCTTGTTCGACGGTCCTTGCCGTCATCTCTATGGTGCGTTCCATACGGTTTGCCTCCTAAGGCATATACCAGGGGACCTTCCGGTCCCGGGGTTATCTGAAGCGCGGCCTGGCCGCGCATGGAGTCTTTTTAATCAGTCAACTTTCCCGGACTTGAATTTGGCGGTAAAGGCCTTCCAGCCCTTGGCCTCGCCGGATTCATGCCGGTCGCTCCGACGGGTTGAGGGACGTTCAAAGGCGGACTGTTCCTCGGCATAGGCCAGACGAAGCGGTTTGACATAGAATTCATAGCCCAGGAGGGACTGGATGATGTACAGGACATTCTGGAAAAGCCAGTAAAGACACATGGCCGAGGGCATGCTGAACATGGTAATCAGCATGATCAGGGGCATCATGAGGTTCATGCTCTTCATCATACCGGCGCCGGGATCGGGATTCTGTCCCCGCTTGGCCGGATTGGCTTTTTCGCGTTCTTTTTCTTCTTTTGTCTTCTCTGGTCTGGCCGTACTGTTTCTCATGATTTTCATCTGGAAATAGTAGGTCACCATGGTGATCAGGATGAGAAGGACCAGGGGGAGCTGTACCCGCCATTCAGGACCAAACCACTGCCAGGGATAATAGGAGGGGGTGGCACCCAGGTCGATGCCCAGGAATTTGGTATTGATCAACTGGGGCAACTTGATCCAGCCTTCTGAGACCGACTGCTGGAGGGCGCTGCCTGACGCGTGGAGTCCATTGAGCACCGGGATATCCATGATAGCCACATTCTTGACCTGGGCGGCAGTCATCAGGCCCTTACCCTCAAGCAGGTTGGCGATTTTGCTGATATTGTGAAAATCGACACCGCTGATAAAGCGCAAGGGGGCCCGGAAGATATAGATGATGGGCCAGATAACGGCCAGCTGCAGGAGAGTAGGCAGGCAGCCGGACATCATGGATATGCCATTGTCCTTATAAAGCTGCTGGGTCAGTTCCTGG
This sequence comes from uncultured Mageeibacillus sp., assembly GCA_964553675.1. GTDB lineage: Bacteria > Bacillota > Clostridia > Saccharofermentanales > DTU023 > UBA4923. The sequence continues at coordinate 11,314 of CAZKLG010000032.1, forward strand.
ACCCTGGCCTGATTCTTGGGATAGCGCCGCTTGATCTCGTTGACTTCCGTTTGCAGCATCTGCTGACGCAAGGTGCCCCGTTGGCTTCGAAGGCCCAAGGGCATCAGGACCAGGCGGATGGCGCTGGTAAAGAGGATGATCACCAGACCGTAGTTATTGAGCCAGGCATAAAGGCTGCCCAGGATCCATCCAAAGAGGTTATAGAGGGGATCCAGCAAGCCCAGCTGGACCGGTATTATTGGCGTCATATCATTTCTTTCCTTATGGGGCGCATGGTCTGCTGGCCTGTCTTATCTGACAGGATGCTTTTCCTGGCGCTGATTTTTTTCTCCGGAACAGGGTCGTAGCCACCCTTGGAAAAGGGCTGGCAACGAAGGAGTCGCCAAAAGGCCAATCCCGATCCCTTGAGGGCACCGTGGCGGCGGATAGCTTGGGCGGCATAGGCCGAACAAGTTGGTGCAAAACGACAACAGGCCGGGTGGGCCGGGGACAGAAAACCTTGATAAAAAGCGATTAAACCCAGCATGGCGGACGCAAGAAGCGAAGGCCGCCCGGCATCGACTGCCTGCATGCCTTCCATGGCTTCCAGCTCTTTGTCCGCTCTGACTGTCTGCTTCTTATCCGTCATCGCATTTTCTATCTTATGTGCTTTCTTCGTCCCTGGTCTCAAGTCGGCCGGCACCGGCCTTGACCATCAACTGATCCGTTTCCGCCAGCAGGGAGGCAAAAGCAGGTTCCTTGTCCGCTTGCCATCTGGCGGTCATGATCAGGTCAAAACCATCTGCCATCTGGACACCACTCAATCTGAAAGATTCGCGAAGAAGCCTCTTGGCCCGATTGCGGCGGACCGCTCCCTTGTTCACACGGCTGACGGCAAATCCAAGCCTTGACGGCTTTTTTGCCTGGGCTCCGCGTCTTTTATAGGCGTGTAGCCCGATCCAATGGCCTGCCTGGTAGCTGCCCAGACGGTAAACGCGTGAAAATTCACGATTGCGTTTCAGTCTTTCCGCGACCGCCACCCGCTTGCCCCGAACTAAGAGGAGAGTTTCTTGCGGCCTTTAAGACGGCGACGTTTTAAGACGGCGCGGCCTGAAGCCGTTGACATTCTTTTTCTAAAACCGTGTTCGCGAGCACGCTGCTTGCGTTTCGGCTGATAGGTCCGTTTCATGGTACCCCCCCAAACTAATCTAGTATTTCAACCTTTCATGAAAGGTTTCTTGCGCTTTTGACAGCCCCTGACCAAACAAAGGCATAACGATCGAATTATACTTAATTCTATGCCCCTCCGTCAACAAGGGCAGCTGAACCCCGGCTGATTCAGGAATTCTGGCATTTTTCCGCCGCCTCAATGACATGACTCATGAGGACAGTGGTGGTGACCGATCCGACCCCCCGGGGAACCGGGGTAATGTTTTCAACGATGTCCTGGACCTGGTCAAAGGCCACGTCACCCGTCAGGCGGCCATCTTCAGTCACATTGATGCCCACGTCGATGACGGTCTGGCCTGGCGCCACCATATCGGCCGTCACCATTTCGGCCTTGCCGGCGCAGGCGATGATGATGTCACTTTGCCGGGTGATAGCCGGCAAATCCTTGGTCCTTGTATGGCAGATGGTCACCGTGGCATGTCGGGCCAGGAGCATCATGGCGACCGGTTTACCGATGACCAGGCTGCGCCCGATAACTGTTGCTTTGGCTCCCTGGATGGGAATCTTGTTGAAGTCCAGGACCGCCATGGTGGCCTCAGCCGTACAGGGGGCAAAACCTCTGCCGGAGGCCATGAATATGCCTGCCATGGAAGCCGAACTGATCCCGTCCACGTCCTTTTCGGGACAAAGACTGTCACAGACCTTCTTCTCATCCAGATGAGGGGGAAGGGGCCTGAACAAAAGGCAGCCATGGATGCTGTCATCGGCGTTGATTTTGGCAAGCTCTCCTTCAATGGCGTCCTGGGAAACATCGAGCGGGAGGGCCCGGACAAGGACCCGGACACCAACTTTTTCCGCCCGCTTGAGGGCGCCTCTCTCGTAGGCCAGGTCATCCCCTTCTTCGCCTACGCGTACAATCGCCAGGGTGGGATGGATACCCTTGTCCCGCAATTTTTCCACCCGTTCGATCAGTTCATCTGACAGGTGATCTGCGACATCTTTACCCAGCAAAATATTGGCCATCTTTTTCCTCCTCAGGGATTGAATCTTGAATCAGCCCATTTATTCTAGCATGAAAGGGCGCCGGCCTTCATCCTGGAAAGCCGGCGCCCGGGCCTGACCTGGGATTATTCCCTATCAGTCCTCTTCCTTGACTTGCTCATCCTCTTCATCCTCTGCCTGGTCTTGGGCAGCCGGCTCAGGAGGGAGCTCCTCTTGAGGCATCTCCTTTTTGGAGATGACCAGATGATCTCCGCTCTGGTCCAGATCAACCAGGGCCGTGTCGCCCTTGGCAATGGTATGGTCCAAAAGGGCCTCAGAGAAGCGGTCTTCGACTTCGGTCTGGATCAGGCGGCGGAGGGGTCTGGCACCGTACTGAGGCTGGTAGCCCCGGTCGGCCAGCCAATCCTTGGCCTGGTCAGTCACCTGGGTCATGAGACCAATATCGGCAATCCTGGCCGAGAGCTGGTTGAGCATGATGTCCACGATCAGACGCATGGTCCCCCTGTCCAACATACGGAAGAAGATAATCTCATCCACCCGGTTGACAAACTCTGGTGAGAAGGTCCGGTGCAGTTCTTCCATGACCAGGTCCCTTGCCTCCCCATAGGTTTTGCCGCCGTAGATTTCCGCCTCCCTTTCCTCCTCCCTGTCTTCCTCCTTATGGTCGAACTTAAAGCCGATCCGCCGGCCTTCCTGGCCAACCAGGAGTCGGGCCCCGATATTGGAGGTCATGATCAGGATGGTGTTCTTGAAGTCGACCGTCCGGCCCTGACCATCAGTCAAGCGGCCATCCTCCAGGATCTGAAGCATGGCATTCATGACGTCAGGATGGGCCTTTTCGATCTCATCAAAGAGGACCACTGAGTAGGGCCGACGTCTGACTTTCTCAGTCAGCTGGCCGCCCTCGTCGTAGCCAACATAACCGGGAGGTGCCCCGATCAGTTTTGATACATCAAATTTCTCCATGTACTCGGACATGTCGATCCGGACCAGGGCATTCTCATTGCCGAACATAGTCTCTGCCAGGGCCTTGGCCAATTCTGTCTTACCGACACCTGTCGTACCCAGGAAGATGAAGGAACCGGTGGGCCTTTGAGGATCCTTGAGACCCAGGCGTCCCCTGCGGATGGCCTTGGCCACGGCGGTGACCGCCTCATCCTGGCCCAGGACCCGTTTTTTCAGTTCATCCTCCAGACGGCGCAGGCGCTCGCTGTCATCCTCTGTCAGACTCCGGACCGGGATGCTGGTCCAGGAGGAGACGATATCAGCGATCATATCGGCCGTCAGCACCGGCCAATCCTGGCGATTGGACTCCAGACTGCAGTCGCCCAGCTGGCCCAGACTTTGGGTCAGCCGGTCTTCCTCCTCTTTCAGGTCAGCCGCCTTCTCGAAAGCTTCTTCCCGGACTGCCTTTTCTTTTTCCGCCACCACGGCCTCCAGGGCCTGCCTGAGCTCCCTGGACTCATCGGATCCGCCCTCCCGGCTGATCCGCAGCCTTGAGGCCGCCTCATCGATCAGGTCAATGGCCTTGTCAGGCAGGAAGCGGTCGGTGATATAGCGAGTGGACAGCTGGACCGCTTCTTCAATGGCTTCATCAGAGATCTGGACCCGGTGATGGCACTCATAATGAGGCCGGAGGCCATAAAGGATCTCAACGGCATCCTCCTGGGCTGGCTCATTGACCATGACCGGCTGAAAACGCCTTTCAAGGGCCGCATCCTTTTCAATATGTTTACGGTATTCATCCAGGGTGGTGGCCCCGATCACCTGGACTTCCCCCCTGGCCAACATGGGCTTGAGAATATTGGAGGCATCCATGGCCCCCTCGGACGCCCCGGCACCGATGATGGTGTGGAGCTCATCGATGAAGAGGATGACCTTGCCGGACTCGATCGCCTCATCAATGCCCTTTTTTAGTCTTTCCTCAAACTCACCCCGGTATTTGGAACCGGCCAGCATGCCGCCCAGATCAAGCGAGACCAGACGCTTGCCCTGGAGCAGGTCCGGCACCTCACCTGAGATGATTTTTTGGGCCAGGCCTTCAGCGATGGCGGTCTTGCCCACCCCGGGTTCACCGATCAGGACCGGATTATTCTTGGTCCTCCGGCAGAGGATCTGCTCGATGCGGCGGATCTCCTCTTCCCGGCCGATGATGGGGTCAAAACGTTTTTCCCGGGCCATGGCCGTCAGGTCACGGCTGAACTTGTCCAGATTGGGGGTATCCGTCTCACCCTCTGACCGGCCCTCAGAGCGGGTAGGAGTCTCCCGGTCGGATGCGACCGAGGCCTGAGGCTGGCCGCCTGCCTGAACCTTGTCGGACAGGAGGCTGTAGAACTGGCGGGGCGACAGGCCTGCCTCCTCCAGGATGCGGACCGCCACGCTGTCCCCTTCTCTCAGGATGCCCATGAGCAGGTGTTCAGGTTCAATGACACCACTTTGGGTCCGGCTTTCAGCCTCCCGGGCAGCCAGGTTAATGACCAGGCGGGTCCGGGGCGTCATCATGCCAATAATCTGGTTGCCGTCAATCTTGTCGGCTTC
>CAZKLG010000033.1:0-15628 GCA_964553675.1 uncultured Mageeibacillus sp.
GCTGCCTTGGTGAAATTCTTTTCTTGGGCCACGGTGAGGAGGGAGGTTACTCTGCGATCAATCATAGGAAAACTCCTTTTATAAGCGTTTATGATCAGTCCAGGTGAAATGATTATTTTACTTTCTGATAAATTCACTTTATCATGCCACTACAGCTAGCACAAGAAAGGGCTGTCATAGCTGGATTGAATGCTTCTGAACCATAAGTAATGAAAGGAGGGGATGACATGTTGGACTGGCTTTATGATTTTAATGGTGGCGCCAAGGAGGTGGCGGTTACGATGATCTCCCTGGCCCTGATTCTTATTTTGGGCTTTGCCATGACCCGCCTGTCCAAGCGCTTGCGCCTGCCCAATGTGACCGCCTACATTGTGACCGGTATCCTCCTGGGTCCCTATGTCCTGGATGTCATCCCTGCTTCCTTCATAGAAGGGACGGAGTTTGTCACGGATATCGCCCTGGCCTTCATCGCCTTCAGCGTAGGGGAGCATTTCGAATTCGCAAAACTCAAGAAGACCGGGGCCAAGTCAGTCGTTATCACCCTTTTTGAAGCCCTGACAGCTTCCCTTTTGGTCTTCCTCTTGACCTACAGCATCCTGGGCTTGGATCTGGTCTTCTCCATCGTCCTGGCCGCCCTGGCCTCGGCGACCGCCCCCGCCTCAACCATGATGACCATCCGCCAGACCGGAGCCCGGGGGGACTATGTGGATACCCTGCTCCAGGTGGTGGCCATGGACGATGTGGTGGGCCTGGTCGCCTACAGCGTGGCCATAGCAGCTGCCGCATCCCTGATCTCCGGTTCCTCTGGTTCCCCCTCGGCCACCAGCTCCTTCAAGCTCATCATCCAGCCCCTGATCATCAATCTGATCCTCATGGCCCTGGGCGCCTTTTTTGCCTGGCTGCTCAAGGTCATGACCCCTACCCGGCGGACGGCTGACAACCGCCTGATCATCGCGGTGGCCATCCTCCTCCTCTTCTCAGGTGTGGCGGCCCTCTTTGATGTCTCCCCCTTGCTGGGCTGCATGATGATGGGCATGGTCTTTGCCAATATTGAAGGCCATGAAAAACTCTTCAAACAGCTGAATTACTTCAGCCCCCCCATCCTGCTTATCTTCTTTGTCCGGTCGGGACTCTCCTTTGACCTGGGCGCCCTGACCTCCAAGGCCATGGTCGGCTCCGTCCCCCTGATCCTGGTCGCCGTCCTCTACTTTTTGGTCCGCTTCCTGGGCAAGTACATGGGGGCCTATGCCGGTGCCCTGGTGACGGGAAAATCCAAGGAGGTAAAAAATTACTTGGGTCTGGCCCTGGCACCCCAGGCCGGGGTAGCCATTGGCCTCTCCTTCCTGGCCGCCCGCCAGTTGGGTCCGGATGTGGGCGCCACCTTGCAAACCATCATCCTGGCCTCCAGTGTTCTTTACGAGCTGATCGGGCCAGCCAGTGCCAAGTTGGGCCTTTATCTGTCCGGATCCTATGATGCGGAAAAACTGCCTCCCCTCAAGTAACTTGGCCGCCTCAAGCGCCAAGAAAGATCAGCCGATGGTCCCTGGATCGGCCAAAATAAGAGCTGAATAAATGGCTTAGGGGACAAATTGGCAAGATGTGTTCATTTTGTAACCTGATTGACCCTGGAGACCCCCTTCTGGGTCTTTTCTTTTTGGGCACTTTGTACTACCTTCTCATTAGGACTGTTGAAACTAATTACAAATCTAAAGGATGCTATGAGGAAACGTATTGTTCTCCCGATTTTACTCCTCTTTGCCTTTGCCATGCTTTTGGGTTGCCATTATTCGGTGCAAGGAGGGCTGGGTCTAAATCTCTTTGCGGCGGGCCGGTTGCCTGCGACAGAGTTGAGAGGCCAAGATTTGCACGATGAGGACTGCAATTGTTGCGGTGAGCACCTCTTGGCAGACTTTGATTCTAAAGAGCCTGAATCCCCTATCCAGACAAGCCCCCCTACATCAAGCACACAGTCGACACCTGTTTGCGAGGCCAGCCAGGCCTCTGCCAGCTGTTCCACGACCTGTGGATCCGACCTATTCCTGGAAAAGAAGGAAGTGCCCAGGACGACGAACAGTCCAGAGACACAAATGACGTCGGAGACCAGGAAGAGCCAGCCGCTTCAGTCCAAGACCGCCTCGACCAGTCAAAAGCCGGCGACAACAAATAAAGCAAAAACCACGACCAAATCGTCCAGCCAGGCGACAACGACCAAGGCCAGCCCAAGCACCAAGGCCAGCCAAACAACCCAGGCAAAAGCCCAGGGCACTTATTATGAAAACTATGAAGCAGAAGTCATCCGCCTGGTCAATGCCGAGCGGGCCAAGGAGGGACTGGCCCCCCTCCGCCTGGATAACTCGCTCAAATCATCTGCCCGTCTGCGGGCAAAAGAGATCGTGGCCTGCTGGGGTCATACCCGGCCCGATGGTCAGCGTTTTTGTACGGCCATCAAGTCTCCCTACTGCAAGGCAGCTGAAAATATTGCGGCCGGTCAATCGACACCCGAACGGGTGGTCAAAAGCTGGATGGCCTCAGCCTCCCACCGGGCCAATATCATGAATCCCGCTCTCAAGCTGATCGGCGTCGGCTGTTATTACGACACCAGTACCCCCTACAAGATCTATTGGGCTCAACATTTCATCACACCCTAGTCAATTCCATAGAAGCTTGTCGAGTGCTTGTCAAAGCGGAAAGCCTTCTTTCTGAAATCTCTGTGGCCTTGTTCAAAGTGGATCTCATAGCCCATGTAGACCCCTTCTCTAACCGGATCCAAGTGAGCGCCCCCAAGTGAGGGGAAATCAATGGCGAAGGGGACTCCGTCCTTTAGCCCGAAGACATGGACGGGAGTCGTGTTGGTGACGCCGTCCTGATTCCAAAAGAGAAGCCATTGATGATCATCCAGAGCCCAGAACCAACCCCAGGGCATGCCTTCCAAATCAGATACAAAGGGATAAAAGTCCCCCTCCTGGTTTATATAGGCTATGTCAAAGGCATAGGGGGTCTCTTTATACTGCATACTGTAGGCATCCCGCGCAGCTTTCTTGCTGATCACAAAGGCGCCCTGCTGACCATAGCCTTCGAAGTCACGGACAAAGACCTTGATGGGAATGGAATGGGGGAAGCGGTTTTTGAATGCATCCAAGTAAAAGGTCTGGGCACCCTCCCTGACAAAGGCAGCATAAGGGTCCAGGCTGGCGCTTCCGTCTAAACGGTTGATAAAGACATGGTCATAGTCGATCTGTCCGGTATCGCCTCCCTCTTCAATCTGGCCACGACCGGCCTTCAGCCACAACTGATCGCCAAAAGCGTGGATCCTTGCGACATTTGTGTACTCGATTGATCCCAGGATTAATCGATCCAACTTAAAAAGCGTCCTGCCCTTATTGTCCAGGGCCATGCACTTGGTGCCTGGGCTTGGGCGACCGGCATCAGTCAAATACATGACCCCATTGATGGTGACTGCCCGGGGCGAGTCATAGCATTCAAAGTCCCTGTTCTCCCAGGCAACTTTCCCGGTTTCCAGATCCAGGCCAATGAGCTTGCCATCCTCATAGTAAACAAAGACGTCTTCTATGACGCCCAAACTGGAAAGACTGACGATCCAGGGATTGTCATCCATTCTTTTACTTTCATATGTCCATAGAGCTGATTGGCCTTTGGATGCGGGGAAATTGGACATAGAGGCATATTCATAACCATTATCAAGTGCCGGAAGCGTTGTTCTTTCCCTGGACCATCCCTCAATTCGGGCATAAAGGCTTTCATTTATGGGATCGCTTTTTTCAACATAAACGACTTGTATCTGTTGGTGGGCTCTGACCTGGGGTTGGGTTTCCAGAGGCGGGCTGCTTGCACTGGGTTCAGGCTCTGTCTGGCCCGGCCCCGGGCCTATGGTGGGCATATCCAGGGAGTTTAAAATGACATCATCCAAATAAGTGATCTGATTCTTGTTGACATAAATGCGGCGGCTGGCGGACCGATAGCCAGGGTAGGAAAAGACCAACTCATAGTAGCCTGCCGGCAGAGGAAACTCATAGAAACCGGAAAGTTGCCCATAGCTGGCATAGTTTTCTTCCCTGTCCAGCGCTTCACGCGAAGCGGGCGGGGCCATCCGCCTGGCTTGGATCAGAAGGTCCCGGCCCTTTATAGTGGGCTCTGCTCCCCCTGATGCTCTCAGAAGAACCTGGCCCATAACAAGACCAAGGGTGGCAGGCTCTTCAGGTAAATCGGCCTGACCCCGGGCATCCATGGCCCGCCTGACAGCCAGATCTGCATCGGCAATCCAATAGTCCCCCCGGCTGGACTCCACAAGCTCCAGGCCCTCTGGATCAACAATGAAGGACTTGACCTCTTTGCCGTTAAAGGCGGGGTTCACCGCATAGCACAAGGCAGCTATGCCGGACACATGTGGGGCAGCCATGGATGTGCCAGTCGACTTCTCGTAGCTGCTGGACACCTTGCCCAGAAGGGAGAAGTGGGGGACCGTGCTGAGAATGTCTACTCCGGGAGCCAGGATATCGACCAGATCCCCATAATTGGAGCTGGCGCTCACTCCCAGGCTTTTTTTGTTATAGCCCAGGTTACCTACCACAATCACCCTTTGCCTGACTTGGGGGATCCTGATATTCCCGAAACAACTGCTCTCTTTGGCATCGACCCCGTCATTGCCGGCTGACTCAACGATGACAAAATCGTAGCCCTTGTCGATCAATTTGCTCAAAAATGTCCCAAATAGCAGGCTCTCAGCTTCAATCAAGGCGGATGGATCCTCAAGGGTCTCCAGATAAGACATGGAGAATCCCATACTGTAGTTGATGACCCGGCATCCAGACAGGATCAGGTTGGCCAGGCCATACTTTATCTCCATGTGGCTTGTCAGGAGACTGCGCCTGTCGCTTTCCTGAATCAGGGGATTTGTCGAACTGCCACGGCAAGAATAGGCGTATAGTTCCACTTGACGAGCCACTCCAGCGATCCCCAGATCATTATGTGTGGCGGCGATAGTGCCCGCAACATGGGTGCCGTGTGTCAGGAGGCTTTGGACATTTTCCAGCTCTGGATCGTCTTTCAATAATGCTTTTTCTGCCAGCAGGTCAAGCGGATTGTTCCAAATGCGAACGAAATGTAGATCTTCATGTTGCGGATAATACATGGAATCGATGATGCCCACTTTGGTATTGACCGGGCTGTCAAGCCTCCTCCAGGCATCCAGGGCATTGATAGCCATCACGCCCCAATGAAGGGTCCCCGGCTCCAGCTTGTCCCAATTCTGGCTGGCCCATTGGCTGTCTTGGGGGATATAGCCTTCATCCTCGTCCCTGACTTCCTTCCTCCATATGGCTTCCTCAAAAAGATAGTGCATATCAAGGCTTTCAACCCAAGACTGCTGGCCCATGTCGGCGATTATGGCCTTAAGCTCAGACAAGGGATAGTTTCCTGACAGCTGGATCTGATAGTCACCCGTCAGTTCGATCTCCCCTACGATGAAGCCCCCATAGTCCGCCAGCATGGCTTCAACCTCTGCCCTTGTCACGCCATCATGGACCGTTAAAAGGATCTCATCCTGGACATAGTAAAGCCCCTTTTCCTGGTCCTTGAGGATCTTGTCGCTGGTAGGTGCCTGGAAAGCCACCCTGCCCGGATCCACCAAGGGACTGCCTTCCAGGGGAAAGCTTATATTGGTCGCATCTTCCCTGACCATGTATCGAAGCTCTATCTGGAGTGTTGTCTCCTCTCCATCAATCATGACGGTCTTAGTCAAATTCAAGGAATCTGTCGTATCGACCTGGATGGCGGCGACAGGGGAAGCCTTGCCAAAAACCATGAGTAATGCCAAGAAGAGGATAAAGGTTTTGGCCTTGATCTTTTTTCTGACCTTGCTCAGGAGCAAAAGGAGGACCAAGAAGCCAAGAAGAAGGATGACGACCCTGATGATGATCTTATAGCTGGATGACGATTCCGATTCAAGTGGTGCGATCCCGGCCCTTTCAAAGCTGAGGGCCAGTTGGGCAGTGGCGCCGGCTGCCAATTGATCCTGGCCTTTTTTCTCAGGATTATCGCTTGCTTCCCGGTAATCTTCCAGGGGCAGGCCGTATAGGGTGAGATTATAAACGGGCTGAGTCTTGAAGTTTGTCACGCTCACATTGACTTCTATCTTGTCATCACTTTTGTAGGATACTTTTTGGGTCTCCAGGTAAACCACAAGACCCTCATGTTCAATATCAAGTGCATGCACCGTCTTATTTTGAAACGAGATAAAAAGCAAGAAGAAGAGAAGGAGCAAAGAGATGAGATATCGATGTTTCATGTATTCCCCTTAAGAAGCCAAGTTGCCTTTGCAGTTAAAACAATCCCTGATAATAGAATCTTCTTTTGAGTCTACCATTTGTCCTTATGATCCTGCCTTGATCGGGAGGATGCCAATAAAAGATAGACAGGCTCTCAAGACATTCAATCGTTTTCTTCTGTCAGAAAAGAACACATGCGTCCATATTTTTTATGTTTATGCACACAAGATGCAATCACTATATTTCTTAGTGGGATGATCATCTCTTCTTGTCTACTGAAATAGGCTCGGCCGATTAGTCGCTTTTGGCATGGAGCAAACGACAGAACTATGCCCAAATAGCCCTAAAATTGGGCTTTGGCAAGTAATATGATAGGATTAAATTGTTCCGATAGGGCCTTGGAGAAACCTGTGGGTCTGGACTTGCATCCAATGAATGGGAGGTTCATACCATGAAGAGGAATCAGTGGCCAATCATTATTATCGTCATTTTATTAGGACTCTCAGTGCTGGCGACTGCCTGTGGAGGAGGCAGCATTGATCCCCCGGATCAGGCGGATCCTGTTAGAGTCGACCCCCAGCCAAGTCAGGCAGCCGTGACAGAGGCCGACATAGCCCGATCTGTGCAGCCCTCTGACCAAAGCCAAGTGACGGCGGCTCAGACCAGCCAGGCCGCTTTGGATGACCCTGAGGATCCTGAAGGCCTGACGGATGTCGATATGAATTACACCTATATGGGTAATGCCAACTCGATGATACTCCATCTGACTACCTGTAATTCGGCAGCTCAAACAAAGGTGTCCAACCGAGTCTACTTTGACAGCAGGGAAGAGGCGATTGAAGCCGGCTATGTGCCATGCAAGCGTTGTAAACCTTAAGAGAGAAGGGCTGACCGCCCCTCCAGACTGATCCACATGACCTGGTTCCCCCTATAGCGGAGGCTGAGTCGGCGTCCTTCTCACCTTTGAAACTATCGCGATAATGGCAGATCTCCAACCTTCTACGATCTATTGACAGGCTGGCAGGGACTGGGAGAACCGGGCCATGTATTTTGTTGTCGATCCCCCTTGACGCCTGGATCCGGGTTGCTTTCGACCGGGACTGCCTGTAGAAAGATCAAAGATCCCTTGTCACCAGCATGAGGGGTCCATCTTCCATCATGATTTGTCTTATATCTTTAAAGAAAAGAGGATAAGCCTTTGCCTTTTCGTATTTGTCGATAGAAAGCCAGGCGACTCCCTCCTCGACACCGTACATGTTCCGTGATTTATGTTTGCCAAGCCTTGACCAATCCTCTACAGAGTCTGAGTCCATCAGATAATAAAAGCTGATCTCATGCCAGTCATAGCCCTTCAGGTCATGAACAAAATTTTGGTGGACTGCCAGGAGACGGTCAATTTTCATTTCAATACCACATTCTTCACAGACTTCCCGAATCACGGCAGCTTCCAGACTTTCACCCAAGCGGACGGCGCCGCCAATTGAATAATAGTGGTTATCTTTTATATTCCAAGCCATCAAGAGTTTGTCGTCATGGATGATAACCGCAGCGGCCCGCAGACGAAAAAGCTGCTTGTCTTTTATAAATGATATATCCTGATCAAAATCCATGGGCCTTCTCCTCGAAGATATGTATAGTCGGGTAATCAAGTATCCAAAAGCTACCTGACAGTTAATACTACACCCATACAAGGGGGCTGGCCATGAGCCAGGACTGAGTTCACCTAATATCGATTCGACTTCAAAAAGGATATCTCCAGTCAAGAGCCACTTATTCCAGGCGATCAGGTAAAATGACCTTACGATGAATCTGTCCTTGATGAGGAAGGGAGTATCCTATGAAAGAAGCTAAACTGCTCTTGCTATTTCTGGTAGTATTTACCGTTTTATTGGCTGGTTGTACCATTTTGCCTCCACCAGACATGGATCGTTTACAGCCGACCAACCCTTCCGCTTCCCAGGAGACAGAGGCTTCAGAAGCCCCTGAGCCTACCGCTTCCATCAAGGAGGAAGTGCTTATAAGTGTCGACATTGCGACGGATGAAGTCTTAAGCCAATATGATGTTTACCATGAATTTGTTGATCCTGAAGAGGAAGGTCCTCAAAAGATTATTTTCACAAGCAGTGTGGCCGTAGAAGATTTCCGCTTCATAGAAATCGGCCATGAAGTGGAAGATACGACTCTTGTAATTGTTGAAAACAGGGTCTTGTATCAAGTGGAGGAATTATCACCTGCAAAACCTTTCGTCGTCAACTGGACGGAGTGGGGCAGCCTTCCCCACAGAGGCATATCTTTTAAAGATGAAAGCGGCAGGACCAGGTATTTCTATCTGGCCACAAGTGGCGAGGATGGCTCACTTCTCCTCCCTGAATTTGGCAATGAATAATCGGATCTGGAACGGACAAAAATCTTAGAGGATGGGCGGGGCTGGGCTCCGCCTTTTTCTATAGAAGACATAAAAGAAGGGCTATCTCCTTACCGGTAGCTGAAATTGAAAAGGAGGGAAAGATACATGATGGCAGGCCTGGGAAAAACAGAGAGACGGATTGAAATATTGAAGCTATTACATGGAAAAAAGATGCGAATCGGTGAAATTGCAGAGTACTTTAACGTAGACGAACGGACCATACGGAGTGATGTTGATGAATTAAGAGAAGGGCTCAATATTTTGGGTTCCGTTTTTAAAATTGAATCGAAGCACGAGGGGAGTCAACATCATTTCTATCAATCAACCGTTCATCCTCTCGTTTTGGGACTGAATCTGAGTGAATTGCTCATGCTCTTGAAACTTCTGGAAGAAAAATCGGAAGCTGCCGGCGGCGAGGTCTATCAAAATATTTTTGACAGTATTTACAGCCAGTTAACGGACTACGCGGAGAAAATTCTAAAACCCAATCTCAAGAAGTCGTATGTGAGGCGTCAGGTCATGAATGTCTTGGAGGAGGAAGCTTTTAAGAAGAGCATTGACTACAAGCTGGTCTTTTGGAACAAAAGCGGAAAGTATATTGAGATCAGCTATTTGGATGAGACCGATCATCTTGTCACCGCGGAAGTCAAATTGATTGATGTGAAAAACAACAAACTTAAGATTGAAGAAAGAGGTTGCCAAAGTCGCTGGATCGATTATGGGGATATTGCTGTTGATTGGTCCAAAGTCGAATACATGTAAAAAACGGAAATCCCATTGTATGTTTTGTTTCTCCTGACCCCTGCAAGATGTAAGTACAAATTGAAAGGAGAAAGAAAATGTACTTACACAGACTGGACACAAGAAAACCGGATTTTGAGAAACTTCAAGGAATGCTGGAAGCGATGAACAGTCTCTTGGATGGCCGTGACTCAAACATTAGCTTGGAAGAACTTCTTAGCTTCCAGGGGGATGACGGGTCATTCAGCCTTTTTGAATCGGGAGACATGCCAAATGAAGCCGTGGTCGATTTCACCAACACACCTACATATATCGCGTCCGCAGTCTTGATGAAAGAGTATTTGAACGGCAACGAAGCTGTTAAGAAACCGCTTCAAAAGGGACTGGCCTTCACTGTCAAAACTGGATTCAGAGGTCATGGCTATGATGCACTTGGAACAGAAATTAACAGTTTGAGCATTTTTGTCAGGGGTGGCCTGCGTCAATTCCTGATTGAAGAAAGAGAGCTCTGTCCTTCATTTAATTGCCTGGTGCTTAATCGATTACATGGGTATAACTCAGGATTAAAGAAGGGGCACACGCAATGTCCTTTCGGTGTGGACTACCGGAAAGATTGGCAGATGTTAACGGAGGGACTGAAGATGACACGAAGATTGTACATAGCATACGGAAGCAATATGAATCAGGAACAGATGGCGATCAGATGCCCGGATGCCCAAGTGGTAGCAAGTAGCCATTTACGTGACTGGCAGTTGAAAATGCCGCATGTTGCCAACATAGAACCCAGGCAAGGCGGTAGGGTGCCGGTGCTCATCTGGGAGATATCTGATGAAGATGAGCGTAAGCTGGACAGATATGAAGGCTATCCTCGTTTTTACGATAAGAGAGAATTGATGGTCAATGTCAAGGGGAAGATGGTTGCAGCCTTAGTTTATGTAATGACCGACAGCCATAAAAACCGCCTGGATAAAAAAGCTGGTCCTGATTACGAAGAAAAGATTAAAAAGGGCTACATTGATGCTGGATTTGCTGTTTCAGAGTATCATCCGGACCGTTAAGAGACCAATGATCGTTTTCTTTTAATTTGTGAGTTTGTCAGTAAGGCCGAGCCCCCGATTGAAACCCGGGGGTTCAGTGCCAAATTCACAAGATCTGATCGCTTGAGGACATCAACGGTTTAGCAAGGGTGGTGCGGACGAAATCTCGGACGTATAGACGAGGGGTTTTGAGGGAATGCAAATTGGAAGGTTATTACGCTGCTGAAACTAAGTGGCGACTTGGAGGGGTTATCGCTTTCGGTCTTGATCGAACATTGCTTGGTTATCAGGCGAACCCGACGAAATGCTTCCCAAATGGACAGAGAGTCGAGAATGAAAAAGGGCTATCTCCTTTTGAGACAGCCCTTTTGTTGGCGGAGAAGGAGGGATTTGAACCCTCGCTGGAGTTGCCCCCACTAACGGTTTAGCAAACCGTCCCCTTCGACCTCTTGGGTACTTCTCCAAGCCGGGCGCGTCAGCGCTATGACATTATAGCATGCTTGGGAAAAATTTCTAGATCCTTCTGTTAATCCATTTGCAGATGATCTGTCTTCTTGTTAGGATAAGAAACAATATCAGACTTGAGGTGCGCCCGTGATCAACTAAGAACATCACGATTCATTCAACCGCCCTGCCCCAGTGGCTTTGGGCCTGATTCAGGAGTTCTTATGTTGCAGATCAAAGACTTGACCGTCTGCCGGGCGCGTGACGGTTACCCCCTTATTTCAAAACTCTCTTTCAACCTCCATAAAGGAGATAAGCTGGCTCTGATCGGTGCCGAAGGCAACGGGAAGACTGCCCTGCTTCGGGTCATCTGTCAGCCGGAACTGGCTGCCTCTTACCTGCAATGGGAGGGATCCATTTCTCTTAAGCCCTGGCGATTGGGTTATCTGGAGCAGGAGAGCTCCCAGGCCTTGCTTAACCAAACAGTCTGCGATTTCATCCTCCCTTATTTGGAAGACGCGGATATCTTTCGACAAGCAGGCCAGCTGGATCTGGATCCGGCCTTGTTTTATGTGTCCCGCCCCTTGGGCCAATTATCGGGTGGCGAGCGGATGAAGATCCGTCTGCTTCGCCTTATCCTGGACCGCCCGGATATCTATATTTTGGATGAACCGGGAAATGATTTGGATCTGGCTGGAATCGCTTTCGTCGAAAACCTGATCAGGGAACTGCAGGCACCGGTACTTTATGTTTCCCATGATGAAACCCTTCTTGAGCGGACGGCCACCGGTATCCTCCATATTGAGCAGATCTGGCGGCGGACAGAGGCCAGGGTAAGCTTCAGCGGCCTGGGTTTTCGCGACTATCAAAAGGCTTATCTTTATAACTACGAAAAGCAAAATCAGCTGGCGGCCAAGGCCGAGGCAGACTACCAGAAGCAAAGAAGGCGACATCTGGAAATCCAGGATAAGGTCCACCGGGACCAGATCAATATAAGCAGGGCTGATCCCTCAGGAGGCAGGCTCTTAAAAAAGAAGATGCACGCGGTCAAATCAACGGGCAGGCGGATGGAACGTCAATATGAGAATCGGGTCAAAAGAACCGATAGGGAAGACCTGCTGGATTTCTTCCTTGCTGATATGCCTGGCCTGCCCAATGACAAGGACCTGCTGAGGCTGGACCTGGATCAACTTAGGGTGGGCGATCGGCTTCTTGCAAAAGATATCCGCCTTCATGTCAGGGGCAATGAGCGGATTGGGCTCACCGGGACCAATGGCTGCGGCAAAAGTACCCTTCTGGCCCTGATCCGTGACCAACTTCAGGAAAGAAAGGATCTGTCTCTTTTCTATTTCCCCCAGGAATGGCGGCACTTTATGGATGATCAGGCAAGTGCCCTGGCATTTTTGGACCCGGAGGGTTCAGCGGAGGTCCGCCAGGAGGCATCGACGCTTTTAGGCAGCCTCCAGTTTTCCCGGGAAGAGATGCTCCAGCCACCTGCCAGGCTTTCAGGTGGCCAGAAGATCAAATTGGCCTATGCCAAATTGCGGTTGACAAAGCCCAATGTCCTCCTCTTGGATGAGGCCAGTCGCTATTTGTCTCCTCTAAGCCAACCGGCATTCAGGGGAAGTCTGGCAGATTATCCAGGTGCCATTATCAGCGTCAGCCATGACCGGGCCTTTTTACGGGAGATCTGCGACAGGGTCCTGCGCCTGACAGAGGAAGGGTTGATTGAGGAAGATCCTGCCCTTTATGCCATGGACCCAAAATGGACATAAAAAGGAGGGATCTTCTGGAAGATCCCTCCCCTCAGGCTCAGTGGATTGGCCTGGAATCATTCAGGCCGAAGACGCTACTTACAGATTGCTGGCAACGAAGTCCCAGTTGACCAGGTCCCAGAACTTGTCGACATAGGCGGGACGGGCATTGCGATAGTCAATGTAGTAGGCATGTTCCCAAACATCACAAGTCAGGAGCGGGGTCTTGTCTTCTGTCAAAGGTGTCCCTGCATTCCCCGTGCTCATGAGCTCAAGCTTCCCATCCTGGTCTTTGACCAGCCAGGCCCAACCGGAACCAAAGGTGCCGACTGCCGTAGCCGAGAACTTTTCCTTGAACTCGTCGAAAGAACCAAAAGCCTCATCAATGGCCTTGGCCAGGTCGCCTTCCGGCTTCCCGCCACCCTCGGGTGACAGACAGTTCCAGTAGAAGGTGTGGTTGAAAACCTGGGCTGCATTGTTGAAAACACCGCCGGAGGATTTCTTGATGATCTCTTCCAGTGTCATGGCTTCAAAGTCGGTGCCTTCGATCAGTTTGTTGAGATTGTTGACGTAGGCCTGATGGTGTTTGCCGTGATGGTATTCCAGTGTTTCTTTGGAGATGACTGGCTCCAGGGCGTCGTCCTTAAAGGGGAGTGGGGGTAGTTTGTGTTCCATTATCATTCCTCCTGGGATGCTCTTGCCCGGCTTTCGGACCGGGTCTTTTTTGCTTGCTTATCCGAAGCTTCCAGGATCAGGGCGGACCTCTTGGCGCCTCCTCTGGCAGAGCTTCTCTATCACTTTACGACGTCTTGGCGGTCAGGGCAAAAGCTTGAGGGTATTTGTTACAAAAAAAGCTTTTAGATTTGGAATCCGCCACTATCAGCCGATCAACCTTTCTCATAAACCATTCGAAGGGCCCTGCCGAATGGCTCTGTCCGGTCGCCTCCATCCAGCCGGAAACCGTAGTCTTGGTAAAAGCGGATGGCCTTCTTGTTACTTTCAAGCACCCAAAGGATTACCTGTCTTTTATCAGCCAGCTTGTCCATGGTGGCCTTCATCAGTTCAAGGCCTAGCCCCCGGCCCTGGTACTCAGCTAATAGATAGAGGGCGATGACTTCACCGGCATCTTGGAAATCGGGATCCTGGCTTTGACCATAGCAGGAAAAGCCAATGACCTGGTCGTCGATTTTCAAAACCAGGGTATTTTGCGGCCACTGATGGGCCCATGCCATGCATTTTTCCAAGGTCAGTTTTTCCAGATACTGGGGAGCGATCAGGCCGGCATAGGTTTCCTGCCAGGACTTCCAATGGGCATAGCCTTTGCCGTCCATCTCTTGATCCGTTTTCATGATTGAGATATTGATCGGATTACCCATAGCCTTTACCTGACCAGACAAGCTATTGTCTTCTATAAGAATTTTACTTCAGGAATGGGTGAAATCAAAAGCATGCGGGCAGAAATATAGAGGTGAAGGGGAGCATTAAAGCCACTTTTCATAGCTGAAGTGACCCTACTTCATTTTCAATAGCCTTCCATCGGCTGATAATCTTCCTCCAGAAGGCCATAGAAATAAAGATCACGCCAGAGACCCTTTTGGTCCCGAACTTGTTCTTTCTGCCTGCCTTCAAGATACATGCCCAGCTTTTTCATCAAACCGACGGATTTGAGATCATCGATGGCCTCCGCAAAAACCTTGTGAGCCTTGAGTTCCCGAAAGGTGTAGTGGATGAGGGAGCTCATGACTTCAAAAGCTAAACCCTGCCGCCAGTAGTTTTCATTGAAAATCCAACCAAGCTCGTAGACATCTTCCTCCAGGCTATCCGAGAAAAGGAGATAGCCGATCACCTTATCATCTTCCTTGTGAACAACGGCCAGCGCTCTTTTCATCTTGATACAAAAGCCATTTAAGAAGGCGCGTGTTTTTTCCTGGTCATAGGGAGCTTCGGTATTCTCCATGACCAGCGGATTGCTGAAGATTTCATGGAGGTCGTCAAAATCACTTTCAAGAAAGTAGCGGGCTCCTGTTCTTTCTGTTTCAATCAAGTACATTACTTGTCTGCCCCCCTCTTTGATGCCTTAAAGTATACCAGCTGCGGTCAGGGCAAGGGCATAGACGGTCTCCATCACATCCAGCCATTCGATATCCCTCGCAAAAAGAAAGTGGGCCTGGTAAGCGCGCCAACGCCCTTGCATATCTTCATTGGCTTCAATCTCTAAAAGAGCTGTCTTTGCCAACTTCAATTGGTCCGCGCTGCCTCTTCTTCGTGCTGTAGCCCATGGCTTGTTGGAGAACTTCCTTCGAGATTTCCTCCACAAAGAGCTTGTTCAGGATATAGATGTCGTAAAAATCCCTCATTCGCGTATTGGTCACATGACGCGAAATAATGGTTTCCATTTTTTCTGCTAGAAGAGTCTCTAGATTGTATGACAGAATCTGAATATATCGATCCTCAAACATTAATTTGTATGGGTAGATCCTAGCACTGGGCGTTAAGATGTCGCCCGCCGTCACATCAACTTTCAGCGTAGTGACCGTGCCATCAAAAAAAGCTTGTAGCCCAACTCGTATCCCTGGATATTCAGCTTCCTTCCGAATCGGGTTAATGTTTTCAATTTGAAATCTGACTCCATCTTCTAAAGGAATGGCAATCACTTCTTGTATCATCTTTTCGATCTCAGGCAGGTGGATAGTGAGTCCGTTAATAGTCGCATCGATGTCCATAGTACTTCGCAAGTTGAATCCGACCAGAGAGGCGATCAGTACACCGCCTTTCAAAATGAAATATTCTTTATAATTGGACTGAGCAATGCGCTCCAAAAAGCGCTCCATCATGAAATTACGCATCAAATATTGAGCCTCAGCCGAATTACCTTTAGCAAGATTTCTAATCTTGTCTTTGAGCTGTTGGGCTGTTTTGATCATTAAAGTAAAAGATCTAAATAGGGTGTTAGGACGGTAT
>CAZKLG010000034.1:0-15393 GCA_964553675.1 uncultured Mageeibacillus sp.
TTGTCGATGACCTGACCGCTGCCCCCACAATGGGAACAGGTCCGGGTGGTCATGACCTGGCCAAAAAGGGTCTGCTGCTGGGTGTATTCCTGGCCGCTGCCGTCACAGACCGGGCAAATGGCCGGGTCCGAACCATCCTCGGTTCCCTTGCCCTGACACTTGCTGCAGCGGTCGGCCTTCTTGATGGTGATCTCACGCTCCACACCAAAGGCCGCTTCCATGAAGTCCAGATTCATCCGGTAGCGGAGGTTGGCCCCCCGCCTGGGACCGGTCCGCCGGCGGGCCGTCTGCTGGCCGAAGCCGCCAAAGCCGCCAAAACCACCAAAGCTGCCAAAGAGGGTGGAGAAAAGGTCATCCAGATTGATGTTATAGGCAGCAGCGCCCGCACCATAGGAATCGTCTACGCCCGCATGACCCAGCTGGTCATATTTGGCACGCTTGTCTGCATCCGACAGGATCTCATAGGCCTCATTGGCTTCCTTGAACTTGGCCTCAGCTTCCTTGTCGTCCGGATTGACGTCCGGATGATACTTTTTGGCCAGCTTCCAGAAGGCCTTCTTGATGGTATCCTCGTCGGCATCTCTGGCTACGCCCAGAATGTCATAATAGTCGCGTTTTGTCGCCACTTGATCCTCCAGCGGCCGTATTGACAGCCGTTAACTAGTGTAACATGTCAGCCGATCCCAAGCGCATGAGGGGAGCAGGTATCCAGCGGATACCTGCTCCCCCCTTTTTTATGGGATCAGCCTGAGTTTTACTGATCGTCACCGCCTACATCTTTGAAGTCGGCTTCATAGGTACCCGGGGCCTCCTGTTGAGGCGGGGCCTCCTGGGCTTCCTGGGCCTGCTGTTCCTGCTGGACCTTCTGGTACATGGCTTCAGAGGCCTTGTAGACCGCCTGGCTCAGGGCTTCCATATCAGCTTTCATGGCCTCCAAGTCGCCCCTGTCATGGCTGTCTCTCAGTTTGGCCAGATGTTCGTCGACGGCCGCTCTATCGGCATCTTCAAACTTGTCGCCCGAATCCTTGAGCAGTTTTTCCGTCTCATAGATGGTGGTCTCTGCCCGGTTCTTGGTATCGACCTCATCCTTCTTCTTGCGGTCTTCCTCGGCAAAGCGCTCTGCGTCCTTGACCGCCTGATCGATATCGGCATCGGACAGGTTGGAGGAGGCCGTAATGGTGATGTGCTGTTCGCGGTTGGTTCCCTTGTCGATGGCCGAGACATTGACAATGCCATTGGCGTCGATGTCAAAACTGACCTCGATCTGGGGGATGCCCCTGGGTGCCGGTGCAATACCATCCAGGATAAAGCGGCCCAGGGACTTGTTGCCTGCGGCCATCTCTCTTTCACCCTGGAGGACATGGACCTCAACCTGGGTCTGACCGTCAGCAGCCGTGGAGAATACCCGCTTCTTGCTGGTGGGAATCCTGGTATTGCGGTCAATCATCCGGGTCATGACCCCGCCCAGGGTCTCAATGCCCAGGGTCAGGGGGGTGACGTCGATCAGGATCATGTCGTCGATGTCCCCTGCCAGGATACCGGCCTGGATGGCCGCTCCCATGGCGACACACTCGTCGGGGTTGATGCCCTTGAAGGGATCCTTGCCAAAATACTGGCGGACCATCTCCTGGACGGCCGGGATCCGGGTTGATCCCCCTACCAGAAGAATCTTGTCGATATCCGCCGGCTTCAGTCCTGCGTCATTCATGGCAGCCGTCAAAGGTTCCTTGGTCTTTTCGACCAGGTCAGCTGTCATGTCATCAAACTTGGCCCGGGTCAGGGACAGGTCCAAGTGCTTGGGACCATCCTGATCGGCCGTGATAAAGGGCAGGTTGATGGAGGCTGTCAGGACATTGGACAACTCCACCTTGGCCTTTTCTGCCGCCTCACGCAGGCGCTGCATGGCCAGCCTGTCATTGGACAGATCCACACCCTGCTCCTGCTTCATGGTCGCAACCATCCAGTCCACGATCTTGTTATCAAAGTCATCGCCACCCAAACGGGTATTTCCCGAGGTCGACTTGACCTCAAAGACCCCATCGCCAATCTCCAGGATGGAGACGTCGAAGGTACCGCCGCCCAGATCGAAGATGACGATCTTCTGGTCCTGTTCCTTATCCAGGCCATAGGCCAGGGAGGCTGCGGTGGGCTCGTTGATGATCCGGTCTACGGTCAGTCCGGCAATCCGGCCCGCATCCTTGGTGGCCTGGCGCTGGGAGTCGGAGAAGTAGGCCGGTACGGTGACCACGGCGTGGGTAACCGGCTCGCCCAGATAAGCCTCGGCGTCCTGCTTCAACTTTTGCAGGATCATGGCCGAGATCTCCGGCGGCGTGTAGGCCTTGCCATCAATCATATCGCTGTGGTTGGTCCCCATCTCCCGCTTGATGGACATAATGGTCCGGTCGGGGTTCTTCTGTGCCTGGTTCTTGGCGATCTGTCCTACCAGGCGCTCACCTGTGCTGGTAAAGGCCACCACTGACGGTGTCGTCCGGCTTCCCTCTGCGTTGGTAATAACAACCGGTTCGCCGCCTTCCATAACGGAGACAACTGAATTTGTCGTTCCCAAGTCAATTCCAATCATTTTTGCCATTTCAATTCCCTCTTTTCCTAAATCTGCTTCTTTTACCGTGCCTATGAGTGACTGGCCGCCACGGCGCGGTAAGCGGCGTCCAGACAATTTTTGCTAATTTTTTGCGGCGATCCTAGTTGACCACCTTGACCATGCTATGGCGGATGACCCGATCCCCCTTGACATAGCCTTTCTGGAAGACCTCTGTCACGCAATTCTCAGGCTGGGTCGGATCCTGGTCGTGGAGGACAGCCTGGTGGACATTGGGGTCAAAGGCCGAGCCCTGACCGTCAATTTCAGTGACGCCCAGTTTGCCCAGGGCCTCATTCAGCTGCTGGCCAATTAAAAGAACCCCTTCAGCAAACTCCCGGGCCTCTTCGCTCTTGCAGTCCCCGGCCGCCTTGATGGCCCCGTCAATGCTGTCAACCAGGGGCATCAGCGCCCGGATGGTGTCGATGACACCTTCCTCATAGCTGTTGGCCTTGTCCTGTCTGGACCGGCGGCGGAAGTTGTCGTAATCGGCACAAACCCGCAAGTAGCGGTTGTTCAGTTCATCCATCAGCTCCTGGCTGGTCTTTTGCTCAGGGGCCTCCTGGCAAGGATCTTCCTGGCTGACCGGGGTCTCCAGATCTTCTTCCTTGATTTTTTTCTTTTTCTTAGGCTCTGCCATGCTTCTTCCTCTGCTTTTCTTAGTCTTCCTGCTCATATCCGGCCTTGTCATCGCCCCGACCGTAATGGTCGTCGGCCACCTGGGTCAAAGCCCGGTTGACAAAGGATATTTGCGAAATAATATTGCCGTATTGCATCCTTTTGGGTCCAATGACCCCGATCTGACCGGAGATCTTGCGTCCGATCCGGTAGGTAGTGGTAATAAAGGACATGTCCTCCATCCCCTCCAGGGCAATTTCCTGGCCGATGCGGACCATATAGGCCGGCCTGGCCCTTGGAAGGGCCAAGGCGCCTTCCTTGTCCTCTTCCTGACCTTCCATGCAGTCCAGGTCCCATTCACAGGACTCAGCCACCTGCTCCTCCAGCTCCTGCTTCATCTCCATCATGTAGCCTGCTACCATCTGTTCCTCGTGGACAGCCCGGTAAAAACGGTTGGCCCGGTCCACGTCGCGGAACTCAGGATGCCTGAGCAGATGATGCTTGCCGTCCATGAAGACTTCAATCTTCTCGGTTTGCTTGATGGCCACATAGGCTTCGTAGAGGACCTGATTGACCAGGGCCTCAGGCAGGCCGGTTTCCCCTGCCACCGATGAGATGGTGACCAGACTGATGTCGTCCAGTTTTTTGCCGGCCAGACAGCGTTCCACGGCCCGGCCAATGCTGTCCAGCTGCTCAGCGTCCAGCATGGCAGGAATCCGGATCAGACGGTCATGGACCACGCCGGCGGACAGGACCAGGACCACAATGGCCCGGCCCGGTTCGATCATCATGATCTTGATCTGCTCCAGATTGGAATCGGAATATTGGGGCGACAGGGCCACCGACAGGTAGTTGGTTTTACCGGCCAGATACTCGGCCGCCCTTTCAATCAACTCCCTGGCCTCTTCCAGATTATTGGCCAGAAAAGTCCTTATATCCTTGACTTCTTTGGGGGAGATCTCAGACAGGGACAGCATATTGTCGACATAGGCACGGTAACCCTTATCAGAGGGCATCCTGCCAGCCGATGTGTGGGGTTTTTCCAGATAGCCCATCTCTTCCAATTCCGCCATTTCATGACGGATGGTGGCTGAGGAGAATTTCAACTTATGCCGCTCGACCAGGGATTTGGAGCCAACTGGTTCCGCGGTCTCCACATAATCGTCCACAATAGCCTTGAGAATTTGCCGTTTACGGTCGTCCATGAGATCATCCTTTCCAAATATTAGCACTCGAAGGGCCCGAGTGCTAATACGACTTTAACACCTGCGGAAAAAGCTGTCAATCAGGCAGGTGTGTCCAAGGTGACAAAGAGGTGAAGTTTTGGGGAAAAAGACGGGAAACTAGAGGAAGGCCCGGGCGACGGCGTCGGCAAAGTCCAGCCCCAGGGGGCTTAAACGGACACCCAGCTCATCCCGGATGATCTGCCCTCCTGCTTCAAGATCGGAGAGAATATCTCCAAAAAGCAGGTCAAAATCCAGGCCGTGCCGATCAATAAAGCGCTGGCGGCTTACCCCCTCCAGAAGGCGAAGGCCCAGGATCATGGTCTCCTGGCGGGCAGATTCTTCATCCACATGCTCTTCAATGGTCAGCTGGCCAAAGGGTCCTTGATCCGGATCCTTGACCTGGTCCAGCCAGGCGGCCAGGGAGGGCGGATTAGAGCGCCTGATCCCGGCCATATAGCTGGCGGCGGCAGGTCCGGCTGCCAGATAGGAGTCAGCCAGCCAATAGACCCGGTTATGGCGGGACTGGGCCCCCGGCCTGGCAAAATTACTGATCTCGTAATGCTCAAATCCCCGGGATATGAGCACTTCCCTGATCATGTCCGTCATGTCCCGCTCCAGGTCATCGTCGGGAAAGAGCTGGGGTTGCCGCTTTTTCAAGGCATAAAAAGGGGTCTCTTCTGCCAGGGTCAGGGCATAGGCAGAGAGGTGATCGATGGGCAGCCCCTGGATGAAATCCAGGCTCTGGGCGACATGGTCCATGGTCTGACCGGGAAGACCGGTCATGAGATCCAGGGCCAGATGGGGAAAGCCAGCCTCCCAGGCGGCCTGGACCGCATAAACGGCAGCCTGGGCAGAGTGGCGGCGGCCCAGATTTCTCAAAAGGGGATCGATGCTTGTTTGAAGGCCCAGACTGAGCCGGTTGACCCCGGCCTGCCGCCAGATGCCAAGGGCCTCTGCCTTGTCAGGACCATCCATGCACTCGGGATTGGCCTCCAGGGTAATCTGGCAGTCCGGGGCCAGGCCGAAAAGAGACCGGCATTGACCGATCAGGTCTGCAATTAAGCCAGCTGGGATCGAAGAAGGCGTTCCACCGCCAAAATAGACTGTTTCAAGGGGAGCCAGCTCAAGGCCATGCCGGCCGGCCTCCCCGGCCAGGCGGTCCAACTCCAGGCGGACTCCCTGAAACCAAGCCATAACCGTCTCAGAAGCAACCGAAGCCAGTGAATAAAAGTCACAGTAATGGCACTTGGCATCACAAAAAGGCACATGGATATAAAGGGAGGTGACCTTTTGCCTGGCGGCATAGGTCACCTCTGCTTCAATCCGATGGTCAGATCTTTCTTTAGGCTTTGTCATCCGTCCCTTTGGCTGACATGTCAATATTGCTGTCGGACATGAGTTCCTTGAAGGAGACAGCCAGGCCCGCCAGACCCTGGAGGTTGGATGGAATGATGATCTTGGTCGCCCGGCCATCGGCCACGCTGGCCATGGTCTCCAGGCTCTTCAGGGCGATCAGGGCTTCGTCGGCCCCCACGTCCTTGATCATCTGCAGGCCCTTGGCGGTCGCTTCCTGGATCTTGAGGATGGCTTCTGCCTTACCGGCAGATTCACGGATGGCCTGTTCCTTCTTGGCATCAGCCCTGAGGATGGCGGCTTCTTTTTCACCTTCAGCGACCCGGATCAGGGCTTCTTTTTGGCCTTCTGAGATCAGGATATTCTCCCGCTTCTCACGTTCTGCCTTCATCTGCCTTTCCATGGCTGTCTGTATTTCACGGGGCGGCAGGATGTTCTTCAACTCCACCCGATTGACCCGGATACCCCAGGGGTCGGTTGCCTCGTCCAGGGTCAGGCGCATGCGTGTGTTGATGACATCACGGGAGGTCAAGGTCTCATCCAATTCCAGGTCTCCGATGATATTTCTCAGGGTGGTGGCTGACAGGTTTTCGATACCCAAGATGGGGTTTTCAATCCCGTAACAATAAAGGATCGGGTCCACAATCTGGTAGAAGACGACGGTATCAATCTGCATGGTCACGTTGTCCCGGGTGATAACCGGCTGGGGCGGGAAGTCGGCCACCCGCTCTTTGAGCGAGATCCGCCGTTCAATCCGGTCGATGAAAGGCATCTTGATATGAATCCCTGTCTGCCAGGTGGTCCGGTAGGTGCCCAGTCTTTCGATGACAAAGGCCATGGCCTGGGGGACGATCCGGACGTTGCGGATAAAGAGTATCAGGATGGCCAGGGCCACCAGAATCAGGGCAATCAAGCCCCAATCAAGGGCGCTGAGCAGGCTGGCTGCGAGCAATAGTGTCATGGTAATCTCCTTTTTTTTTCTCAATCTTGAGAATGCTGATTGCCGTCCAGTGTCTGGACAATGACTTTGACTCCCCGGATGCCGGTCACCCTGACCAGGGAACCTTCTTGGATCTGGCCCTCGCCCACCAGGCGGGCACTCCAGGTCTGTCCTTCCACCTTGACCAGTCCCCTGCCGGTGACTGAGTCGATGGTCTCGATGACCACACCCTCTTTGTCCAGGACGCGGTCGGCATTGGTGGCGACGAAGGGTCGCTTGCCCAGCCGGGGTTTGATCACCAGCATGAAGACCAGAAAACCGATCACAGACAGGATTCCAAAGAGGATGAACTGCAGGGCTGAGGAAGCCCCCATCAAGGCGGCAATCATGGCTGCCAGGGCGCCGATCACAAACCAGATGGAGACCAGGTTGAAGGTGGCGATCTCTGCGATTGCAGCCAAGGCCAGTACCAGTCCCCAAAAGAGGACGGCAGGTAAGCCCAGAATGGGAAGGGCTGCGAGGATTCGGTTCATGATGTACCTCTTTCTTTTAATCTATTCACTAAAATCATAATGGAGCGGGCCCTTTCGCGCCAGTTGGACCAGGACAAAGGCGGTATTGTTGATCCGCAGGGTCAACCTGGGCACGATGACCTTGCCGGCTTCCTCTTCATCAGGATCGGTCGGCTCAGTCTCGGTCAAGGGGTCATCCCGGTCTATGGCCGGAATGGTCTGGCGGGCGGTCTGTTCGTCCATCTGCCTGAAAAGTTCCTCCAGGACCTCTGTCCGGTCAAAGCGGCTGCCGGAAATGACACCGCCCGTTTCCTGGAAGAAGGGGTTACGGCTCTCAATCCTGACCTCATCCCTGTCCTTGACCCGGTAATCGCCCGATTCCATAAAAACGACGGGAATGCCGGCCCGGTCAAAGGGGGTGTGATCCGACAGCTTGGTGGTCCACTCGCGAAAGACAGCCCGGGCGCCCGTATCCGTTTCGACGAAGAAAGAGGCCTGGTTGGTATAAATCGCATACTTGTTACGTGAATTCAGCTGGTTGTCAAAGAAGATATCGGTCACCTGATAGAGCTTGCGCCTCTTGGCGTAGTCCTTGTATTCACCGCTTCTGACAGAGTTTTGCCCGGCATGGGCGTAGACCTTGTCTCCCGCGTAAATGGGCCCGATATTGACCATGACATCCACCTGTTTTCTTTCCTGGGCCGACAGGCTTGACAGATAGTGCCTGGCCCCTTGATAGCTGTCATTGCCGGCACCAAAAAAGACAAAGGTCACATCATAACCGGGGTTTTCTTCCCGCATGATCCGGGCGGCTGTCAAAAGGGCGGCCACACCGGACGCATTGTCATGGATGCCATCCGGATAAAGATTGGTGACTTCCCCTTCCTCATCTTCTTCCCCGGAGGGGTCATCCGCCTCATTGTCGTCCTGGGGAAAAGCCAAAGGCGGGGTATCATAGTGGGCCCCCAGGATCATGATCAGGTCATTTTCCTCGGCTGGCAGCCCCGCTTTATCCTCATCACTCAACTTGGTCGACAGGGAAAAGCCCCTGCCCTTCAGGTGGGCGATGATATTGGCCGAAGTCCGCCTGTTGCCTTCTTGGTCAAAAGCGGTAAAGACCTGTTTCTCAGGCTGGTAGCCATAAGCGCGGAGCTCTTCCATGATGAAGTTGGCCGCTTTTTCTTCCTGGGGAGAATAGGGAGTCCGGCTGGGACATAGCTGGGCCAACTTTCGGGCAAAGCGGGCCCCATCTTCGCCATACTGGGCGATTCCCCCCTCCTCTTCTTCCGCTCCCAGGGAACAGGCAAAGAGGGACAGGCTGATCAAAAGGACTAAAAAGAGTCCGAAAAATCGCCGACCCACAAAGACCCGGCTTCTTTTCATGGCTTTGCGCTGTCGCTTGTCCTCTCTCACCAAGAGCCTCCTAAACTGCCCCTCGGGCAGACTTTTCTCGTGCAATTATAACACAGGGCTTCTCCTGACCTCCCCGTCAAGGAGGCCCTCCTATGGTATGATTCAGGCATGAAAGACCAGGTGAAAAAGACTTATCCGGGCAAGCCGGGAAGGCGGCCATACCGCCAGTCTGTGCTTTTGATCAGCCTGCTTTTCCTTCTCCTTTCCCTGACCTTTCCCCAGCCCGTTTTTGCCGAGAAGATGAGCGATGGCTTCATCCACGACACCCAGCTCCCCGCGGCTTTGGTAACGGGTACCCTGCATGCCTCCGAACTCTACGAAAAAAACAGCAAGCTGGTTCTGGAGATCCCCGGCGCTGCCCGCCTGATGACCCTTTATCTGGCCATTGAGCGCCTGCCCGCCGACGAGACCATCACCATCAGCCGCCTGGTCGAACAGTATGACCGCCAGGAAAGGCGGGGAGGTCGGCTGGAATTGAAGGCCGGCGATGTCCTTCCCCTCCGCTTTCTTCTTCTCAAGATGCTTTTTGACAATTCGGATGCGGCCGCGGTGGCAATCGCGGAAAGGGTGGCCGGTTCAGCAGAAGCCTTCGTCGAGGAGATGCAAAGGACAGCCGAAAGCCTGGGCATGAACCAGACCCGCTTTTTTGCCTGTGACGTGGCCCGGATGGAAAACAACTCCTTCCTGCCCGAAGAAATAGTCAATGCCATCCAGGCCTATGATGACCACTTGAAAGAGGAGGAGCCGGGTCCCCTCCAGCTGCCTGAGGCGGGCACCCGTGTACAGACGGTCAAGACCAGCCTGGCGGATATGACACGCCTTTTGACTTCCCTGCTCAGCAACTCCCGGTCACGGGCCATCCTGGCTGTCTCCGAGGATCTGGTCCAGATCACCTCCGGCGGCCAGGCCCAGGTCATTTCCATGCGCTCCCCTTCCGCCCATTTTGTCACCTTGTCAGAAAACCGGATCACGGCTTCCTTCCTTCACCAGTCCGACCGTTATTCTGTCCTTTGCAGCGCCGGGACAAGCCCCGAGAATTTGCCCGTCATGACCATTACGCTCAGTCTCAGGCAGGCGGGCCTCAGCCAGCCAAGCCTCCAGCTTTACACGGCCCTGGATGATTTTTACAGGCGATCACCTCTGACCCGTAATGGGGAAAGTTATCCCGGGGCGCCTGAAAAGGCAGCCAATGGCGAACTCTTCGATCTCATTTATCTGGATTCCATTGATTACATCCACCCCCGGACCGACCATTATCTGGAACCCATCCTGGACTATCTGGGCAATGCCCCCTACACCATCCCGGTCCAGAAGGGCGCCATGACCGGCCAGGTTGTCTTCACCCTCAAGGACGGTGCCCGGATTCCGGTCCGGGTCGGATCTGACCGGGACATCCTGGCTGACAACAACTGGATCAGCCGGGGCCTGGTCCAGCTGCTGAGAAACCCCAATCTGGCCTATACCATCACGGGCCTGGCCCTTCTCCTCTCTTTGACCTGCCTGGTCATCATTATCCGGGAATCCATCCAACTGAGAAACTGGATCCGCCTCTTGCAGATCGAATCCAAGGCCCGGGAGGCGCGGGCCATCATGTTCGGAAAAAAGAGAACCCCCAGGAAACAATAACTTGAAGGTTTAACCTTTACGGCGCAGCCAGGGGGCTATCCTTTGGCTGTAAAAAACCTCAAAATGCTGGAGGGCGTAATAGTAGACGAGAAGAAAGAGCTGGAAGGCCAACAGCACCAGTCCTGTCAAAACCTGCTTGCTGGCTGGAAAATCGCTCTTGAAGAGCCGGTCCAGGCCCAGGAGCTGGATGATCAAAAAGACAAGACCTGTCATGAGGGCATGGGTCAAAAGGCGGGTCCAAAAGGGACTGACATGCCTGCGGAGACAATAGATGACCAGGGGCAGGAGACCGAAACAGAGGGCATAAAGGAGGACCATCAGGGGACCAGGCCAAATCAGGGCCAGAATGGATGAGGCCAGGTAGACCAAGGCGGCAGCGGCCAGGCCCAGCTCCTGACAGGCAGCTACCAGCAAAAAAGAAGCCAGTGTCAGGACAAAAAGGCGGCCGGTCGGCAGGCTGGCCGCCAGGATCAAAAGTAGCCAGGAGAGGGCCGACAAGATGGCAGCTCTTGCGATTTTCCAGGAGGTCTGCATGGGGTGAAAGGAGGGTCAGCAGCAAAGACAAAGGTCGCCGCCCAAACACTCACAACAGGAGTCAGCGCAGCAAAGGCAGGTCAGGGTCTGACAACAGGAACCGCCGCCAGCCCCTCGGGAGCGGTAGTAGGGCGATTGATTGGGATGACCATAAAAGGGCCCCTGGTAGGGAGGCTGCTGGGGTGTCTGTTGGTGGGTCCAGCCCGTCTGGGTAGCTTCCTGCTGGTTGCCCAGGGTGATGGCGTCGTAGGCGGCATTGATCTCCCGCATCTTGGCCTCAGCCAGTTCCTTGGCCCTGGCATCAGGAAACTGGTCCGGATGATACTTGCGGACCAATTCACGGTAGGCCTGACGGACCGTTTCTTCGGATGCCCCCGGAGAAATGCCAAGGACTTGATAGGGGTTGTTGGTCATGATCTCCTCCGCTTATCCATGGGGGGATGCCTCAAAGTGCCGGCAAGCGCTCCCCTGCCAGAATACGTCTGCGGGTAGCAGGTATTCCCAGCGTTACGATATTATACACCAGCTGCCCCAGGCGCTCGTAGGAGACCAGGGCCAGATGACGGTCCAGGGCCTCTTCCGCTTCAAGCAGAAGATCCCTGGCCTGAAGCCTGGCCTCCTCATCGGACAGGGCCAGGAAAGGATTGGGATTACCGGCCTTACGATCAGCTGCCAGATCATCGATTGCATCCATGAGGTAGACCCAACGGCCCAGGGCTGATCCGGCCTCCTCCAGTAAGTGGAGGGTCAGGTCATCATCCTCATCCTGGCGGCCCAGATTTTCAAAACCTTTGCCAAAGACTGCCTTCAAGAGGTCACCGAAGGCCTGGGCCGCTTCCAGGGGCTGGTCTCCTTTTTGGAGGCTGTCAATCCGGCCCAGCTGCTGACGGATCAGCCTGTCCAGATCCGCATGACGTCGGCGGGCCCGGCCGGCCGGCCTGGAAAAAAGGCCGGCCAGGAGGCGGCCCCGCAGGGGCTTTTCGTCGGCCGCATCATCCTTGGCTGAATAATAAGCCAGGATGACCGTCAGATCAGCCGCATAATCCAGGACCGGGTGGGTCTCCAGGACAGGTCTTTTCTTCAGGGGGTTCAAGATACAGGACTCTTCACCTATAGCAGGCTCCTGGGGGGCCAGGGCCAGAAGGAGGAGGGCCAGGAAAGTCATGTCATAGGTGACTGCAGTCCGGGGAATTTGTCCCGAACGCCTGCCCAATGCCTTGCAAAGACCACAATAGATAGCCTTGTAGGCCGTGAAATCACGGATGAGGAGATCGGGTTTTTCTGGTCTGACATATCCGAACATGTGGCAACCTCCAAAGGCGCACAGGGAGGGCGCCAGCTGACCCTTATATGTTATCATCAGCTTTGATTCAAAAGAAATCTGATTTCTATCCGGGATGAAGGCCATATGATGAATAAAATTGCAAAAACACGATTCGCACCCAGCCCCACCGGCTTCATGCATATCGGTAACCTGCGCTCGGCACTTTATGAGTACCTGATCGCCCGGTCCCTGGGGGGTAAATTTATCCTCCGGATCGAGGACACCGACCGTGAACGTTACGTGGAGGGGGCTGTAGAGGTCATCTATAAGACCTTGGACCTCTGTGGTCTCCACCATGACGAGGGACCCGACATCGGAGGTCCCCACGGCCCCTACACTCAAAGTCAAAGACTGACCTTCTACCGGGAACATGCGGACCGCCTCCTGGCAGAGGGCAAGGCCTATCCCTGCTTTTGCCCGGCCCAGGGCTATGAGAGAGAAGACGAGGGAGAGGAAAGGGTGCATTTCGGCTATGACCGCCGCTGCCGGGATCTGGATCCGGATCTGGCCAAGGAAAGGATTCTCAAGGGTGAATCCTATGTCATCCGCCAAAAGATGCCCCTTGAGGGCCAGACTTCCTTTATCGACCAGGTCTATGGAAAAATTACCGTCCAAAACAAGGAACTGGAGGACCAGATCCTCCTCAAGTCCGACGGTTATCCCACCTACAACTTTGCCAATGTCATCGATGACCACCTGATGGAGATCACCCATATTGTCCGGGGTTCCGAATACCTGTCATCGACACCTAAATACTGCCAGCTCTATGAGGCCCTGGGCTGGGAGATCCCCCATTTCGTCCACCTGCCCCTGATCGTAGGCGAAGATGGCAGGAAGCTGTCCAAACGCCACGGCTCCACCGGCTTTGACGACCTGATCCGGGAAGGCTACCTGGCCCAGGCCGTGGTCAATATGATCGCCTTTCTGGGCTGGTCCCCGGGTGACGAGACCCAGGAGATTTTCTCCCTCCAGGAACTGGAGTCCCGCTTTCATATCGAAGGAATCAACAAGGCCCCGGCTGTTTTCTCCTATGCCAAACTCAAGTGGATGAATGAACAATATATCCGGGCCCTGGCTTTTCCGGAATGGAAGGCCATAGTCCAGGCCAAGGCGGATCCTGCCTTCGGGGACAAGGTCTACGACCTTGATATCCTGGCCCAGGTCCTCCAACCCCGTGTAACCAAACTGTCCGATATCCCCGATATGATCACCTTTCTGACCCAAAGACTCCCCCTGTCCCGGGAACTCTTTTTCAATAAGCGGGCCAAACTGGACGCCGACAAGGCGGCCCAAATCCTGGCCTCCCTCCTGCCCAGGCTCCGTTCCCTTGAAGTCTGGACGGAAGAATCCCTGTCCCGGCTCCTGGAAGAGGCGGCAGAGGCATTGGACATCAAGAAAGGCCAGATCATGGGCAGCCTGCGGGCCGGTCTGGCAGCCCAACAAGTAACCCCGGGCGGCGCCATTGAAACCGCCCTGATCCTGGGCCGGCAAGAAGCCCTGGAGCGCCTTGAAAGCGTAATAAACTTCCTAAGTGAGGCATAAAATATGAAAGACAAGACAAAAGAACGCCTGCCCGGTGTCGTTTCGGGTGTCACCCCCAAAGAAGAGACTGTGACAGGCAATGAGATCTCCCATTTCGTCCTTGACGCCATGCGTGAGGACCTGGGGCCGGGCGGCCGGAGCGAGGGCTTGATGGCCCACACCCGCTTTCCACCCGAACCCAACGGCTTCCTCCATATCGGTCATGCCAAGGCCATCGTCATCGATTTCGGCATGGCAGAACTCCTGGGAGGCCTTTGCAATCTCCGCATGGATGACACCAATCCGGTCAAGGAGGATGAGGCCTATGTAAGAGCCATCATGGAAGACATCCATTGGCTGGGCTATGACTGGGAAGACCGATTCTTTCACGCATCCGACTTTTTTGAGGAGATCTACCTGCAAGCAGAAGGCCTGATCGAAAAGGAACTGGCCTTTGTCTGTGAGCAGACACCGGCAGAGGTCCGCGAATCAAGAGGCACCCTGACCAGCCCCGGCATTGAAAGCCCCTGGCGCTACCGGCCCCGGGAGGAGAGCATGGATCTTTTCCGCCGCATGCGGGCGGGTGAATTTCCCGACGGCCGCTATACCCTGCGGGCCAAGATCGACATGACCTCGGGCAACATGAATATGAGGGACCCGGTCATCTACCGGATCCAGCACGAACACCACCACCGGACGGGCAATGACTGGTGTATCTATCCCATGTACGATTTCGCCCATCCCATCAACGATGCCCTGGAGCATATCACCCACTCCCTTTGCTCCCTGGAGTTCCAGGACCACCGTCCCCTCTATGACTGGGTAATCGATAACTGCGACCTGCCGTCAAGACCGCGTCAGATCGAGTTCGCCCGTCTGGACATCAACTACACCGTCATGAGCAAGCGCAAGCTCCGTACCCTGGTCGATGAGGGCCTGGTAGACGGCTGGGATGATCCCCGCCTGCCCACCCTGAGCGGTCTCAGGCGCCGGGGATATACCCCACGGGCCATCCGGGACTTCACCGAGCGAAATGGTGTCTCCAAGGTCCCCAGCATGGTGGATATCAAGTTTTTGGAGCACTGCCTGAGAGAGGATCTCAATGACCGGGCCCCCCGGGCCATGGCCGTCCTGGACCCCCTCAAGCTGACCATCACCAACTACCCGGAAGACCAGTCGGAGACTTTCAGCGTCCAAGATCTGCCCGGGCAGGCAGAGGCCAGTTGTCATGACATCACCTTCTCACGTCATCTTTTAATTGAGCGGGATGATTTCATGGAAGTGCCGGCCCGCAAGTACTACCGCCTCTTCCCCGGCAATGAGGTCCGCCTCCGGGGCTCCTATATCATCCGCTGTACCGGTTGCGTCAAGGACGAGACGGGCAAGATCATTGAGGTCCTGGCTGAATACGATCCCCAGACCCGGGGCGGTGCAGCCCGGGAGGGCCAGAAGGTCAGAGGTACCATCCATTGGCTGGACGAAAAGACGGCTGTCCC
The DNA here is from genome assembly GCA_964553675.1 of uncultured Mageeibacillus sp. Taxonomy (GTDB): domain Bacteria; phylum Bacillota; class Clostridia; order Saccharofermentanales; family DTU023; genus UBA4923. The sequence continues at coordinate 15,163 of CAZKLG010000034.1, forward strand.
CGCCCAGGTCAGGCTCTACGACAAGCTCTTTACCGTGGAGGCACCTGATGAGGATGAAAGAGACTACCACGAACTTCTGAATCCTGATTCCCTGATCGTCATCGACCAGGCCATGGTTGAGCCCTGGCTCAAGGAGGACCGGTCACACCTGGGCTACCAGTTCATGCGAACCGGCTACTTCATCCATGACAGTCACGACTGCACTGAGGACCATCTGGTCTTCAACCGCTC
>CAZKLG010000035.1:0-14191 GCA_964553675.1 uncultured Mageeibacillus sp.
CAGGCCCTGAAAGGCCAGAAAGAGCAGGGGTTGGTTGGCCTTATCATAGAAGAGCAGCTCCAGGCGATGGCCCTTTTGATCGATCCCTGACGGATTTTCAACCTCGATTATCTCAAGATCCAGCAGCCTCTGGAAGAGGTCCTCCCGCTTGGCTTCCTCTTTGACAGAGACCTGATAGAACTTACTGGAGACGCCTTCCTGGGTAAGGTAGAAAGTAAGCTGGAGGGCGCTGGGTTCTCCCCTGTCCGGGGCCCATAGCTGCCACCAGTCCACCAGGGTTTTCAGGTCATGGAGGCTGCGCTCCCTGTAGCGGAAAAGACTGCCATCTGTCAGGCTGGACAGGCTGGTAAAAAGGGGTGACGAAAGTGACTGGTTGAAAGACCAACCATCCGACCTTTTATTGAAAACATAGGTGTACTGACCATCCCCTGTTTTTAAGATCAAGCGATCCTCTTCCATCACATAGGGGCCATAGGCCATATAGCTGCTGAGGGGGGACAGGGAAAGGATGAAGCCTCCGCTGTCAAAGAGTTGAATCTGGGCGCTGTCCGAAAGACTCTGACCCTGGTAGCGGTAGATCCGGGCCCGATCACCCTCTTCCGGCCAGGTCAGCTCCCCCATACTGACGACATAGTGGGAGCAGCCGACTATGTCAGCCTTGTCGACTTCGACCATCAGGCACCAGCCCGTCATCACCGCATCACCAGGCCCCATATCCAGGCCGAGGAAAGCCAGATCCAGCCTCTCCCCTGTCTTGTAGACCTGCTGTAAGTCGAAACGGGCGGAGGAGCTGCCTGCCGTCAGATAGACCATGAAAAGGCTGTGGTCAGCAAAGAAAGCGTCCGTGTAGTCTTTAGCCTTTTGGGAAAAAGCCATCGAAGCAGGATACTCCATGTCAAAGTCAAAATAGGCTGACAGGTCCCGGGTAAAAGCATCAAGATCAGCCCGGCTGTCCAACTTGACCAGGGGGATCAGATCCTCCGACCCCTGGACAGGCCCGCCTGATGGGCCCGACCAGTCCCGCATGGCCTGGCTACCCGCCTCTGAATAACCGACGGCTGAGGCAAAGAAGCGAAAATCCAGCTCCTTGATGGGTCCATCCATATCGGAGACCTCACTAAGGTCTTGCAAAGACAGGAGCCATTTTTCCAGGACTTGGTCTTTCTTATAGGGTCGCTTGACGGCATAGAGGCGGTCGCCTTCCAGGGTCAGCTCATAGTCATAGTAGCCCCGGTCCCAGAGGGTGTAAGCGGTCTTTTCCTGGTAGTCATAGACCAGGATATGATTGTCCACAATCCCCGATCCGACACTGACCGTTGAGCAAAGCTCCGGTTTGCCGTCACCTGTCAGGTCAGAAAAGTAGGTATTCCAGATGGGCATGCCCAGGTAAAGCGATTCAGCCCCCAGGTCAGTGATGGCTTCTATCTCCCCTGGGCTGGAACGGAAGGTCACCCCGGGAAAGGCCTCCAGCTGGATCTCCTGGCTCTGGGGCCAGTCAATGGTGTCCTTGCCCAGATAGTTGTACCACTCCTGAGCGACCTGCCCGAGGGGGGCGGGATCCGTCTTACCGGGCTCCGTCGGCGCCGGCTCCCTGGGGTGAGTCAGAAAGCCTATGGCCAAGGCCAGGGAGGCAATGATGGCCAGGAGGATGATCCAAAAGGCCGGCTTTTTATAGTTAAGAATGGTCTTGATTCTTTCTTTGACAGCCACTTCCCCGAAGGCCAAGGGGCAGGCCATGATGGCCCGATGAGGGATGCTGGAGGCCAGGAGGGTCTGGGAATAGGCCAGGCGTCCCTCTTTCCCCATGGTCCGGATAACCTTTTCATCACAGGCCATCTCAATATCCCGGCAAAGGAGGACATAGGCCAGCCAGGAGAGGGGATTGAACCAGTAAAGGGCAAGGAGGACAAAGCCCAGGGGCTTCCACCAATGGTCCCGGCGTTTTAAATGGGCCTCTTCATGGGCCAGGATCAGGGTCAGCTGATCCGGCTCCAAGCCGGAGGGCAGGTAGATTCGGGGCTTGATGAAACCCAGGATGAAGGGGCTGTCGATATCATCGCAGATCCAAACCCCTTCTTTTACCTGCAAGGAGGCCTTGACCCTCCGGCCAAGACGCAGGTAGCTGACCAGGGCATAAAGAAAGAGGAGGATCATACCGGCCAGCCAGACCAAGGCAGCCAGCTGAGTCCAGATCTGCAAGGGATTGGCAGAGGCCGTGGGTGTCGCTGATAAAGATCCCTGGATGACCGGGTTGACCAGGCTGTTGACGGCAGGAATTCCGCTATGAATTTCTGGTCTGGGCATGGTCAGGATATCGGGGCTGATGGTTTGTGCGCTGGGAATCAGGCTCAGGGAACTCTTGATGGAAAAAGGAAAGATCAGTCGGACAGCCACCGCCGACCATAAAAGGCAGACCTGCCATCTGGGGGCCTTTTTCAAAAGCAGGCGGAGACCCAAAACGGCCAGGATCAACCAGCTGGCGGTGATGCTCAGGTTGAGAAGCTTGAGAAAAATGGTGGCCATGATCTAATCCTCACCAGCGGCCTTGTCAATCATCCGCCGGATGGCTTCCGCTTCCTTGGCTGACAGGGATTTTCTCCGGGTAAAGGCCGCAATAAAGGCCGGAAGGGAACCATCAAAGGTCTTGTCGACAAACTGCTCACTTTGCAGGGCAGCAAAGTCCTTGCGGGAGATCCGGGAGGAGACCATACCCCCTTCATTCTTGAAGAGTCCCCTATCGCTCAGTTTTCGAAGGACTGTATAGGTAGTGGAGCGATTCCAGTCCAGGATCTCCTCACATAGCCTGACCAGCTCCCGCGAATGCAGGGGTTCATTGTCCCAGATAATGTCCGCGAAACGGGATTCGACTTCACCCAATTTGGTCTCTACCATTACCCTTACCTCACTGGTTTACTGTCAATAGACTAGATTTAGTTTATCCCCAATAAACTGACTTGTCAAGCGACTCTTTTGCTGACCTTGTGGCATAGTTTCAAGAAGGGGGACATGAATCATGTATCTGGAAAGCCCACGACTGATCATCCGGGACCTGGATGAATCCATGGCCAAGCGCATTCACCTCAATTCCCTGGATGCTGACAATCGTCGTTTTCTGCCCGACGAAGTCTTTGAAAGCCCGGCCCGGGCCTTAAGGGCACTCCAATACCTGATCTCCTGCTATGCCAGCCAAGCGGGCCCCTTTGTCTATGCCATTCTTCTAAAAGATGACCAGCAGATCGGCTATATCCAGCTGGTCAAAATCCAGGAGGGTTGGGAACTGGGCTTTCAGATCGGTCAGGCCTACCGACATCAGGGTTATGCCAGTGAGGCGGTCAAGACCTTCCTTCCGGCCATGATGGACAAGCTGAAGATCCAGCGGGTCTATGGCATCTGTCACCAGGCCAATCTGGGGTCTCGAAAGGTCATGGAGGCCTGCGACTTTAGCCTGATCTATGAAGGGCCTGATCTCTATCAAGGCCGGATGCTTCCTATTTGCAAGTATCTTTACACAAGCAATTAAAGCCCGACTTGTCTTCCTTATCGTCAAACCCTACCCCTTCCTATAAGCTGTTTTTACCAGGGAGGCTGCCATGCAGGAAAAGGTCCAGATTACAAAAATAGAAGATGCCCCTGAAAAGGCCCGGATCGTCCAGGAAGTCCTCCTGGACCTGCCGGACTGGTTCGGCCTGCCGGAAAGTACCCGAAACTATATCCGTGAGGCCCAAGCCCTCCCCCTTTGGGCTGCCTATCAGGCAGACCTGCTTCTGGGCTTTGTGACCCTGGCAGAAACGAGCCCGGACACGGGAGAGATTCATTGCATGGGGGTCAAACGGGCCTTCCACAGACAGGGGATTGGCCGTGCCTTGATCCGGGAACTTGAAGAATTTGCAAAAAGCAAATATCGCTTCCTCCAGGTCAAGACTGTGGATGAAGGCCACTACGAGACTTACGATCAGACCATTGCCTTCTACCGGAGCCTGGGCTTCTATAAACTCCAGATCTTCCCCAATCTTTGGGATGAATGGAATCCTTGCCTGGTCATGGTCAAGACCCTGGGCTCCCCTTCAGCCATATGATCATTCGATGCCTTGAGATTATAGGTTATATCCTAAATATCTTTCATAGGCTCGAATTGATTAGGGTAAAGCCTTGTCATGTGTTTCATTTTGAAACAGGAGCAAAAGATGGGGCACGCATACTCCGACTCCTCAAATTATCGGAATTGAAGATAAGGGATAATGACTAAACATTTTCGACAAACGCTGGATGAAGAACTGAGAGATCCTGGCTTTCGTGAAGAATGGGATAGGCTGGAACCTGAGTTTCAGATTATCCGAGCCTTGCTGGAAGGTCGAAGTGAAAGACAGATCACCCAAAAAGAACTCTCCTACCAGACAGGCATCGCCCAAAGTGATATCAGCAAACTGGAAAACGGGACAGCCAATCCCTCCATTCGTACCCTCCAAAGGTTGGCCCATGCACTGGGGAAAGTGCTCAAGATATCCTTCATTGATCATCCGGTGAATTCCGAATGATCGATTCAACCACTGGAGGGAAACTCGCATGATCAAGATCACGATGAATCGGGAAATCAAGGGCAGCATCCTGGATATAGGGGGCGGCGGTGAAGGCATCATAGGCCGTATCTATCAATCCCAGGTGACGGCCATCGATAAGAGCCAGGAAGAATTGGATGAAGCGCCGGGTGGTTTCACCAAGCTGAGGATGGATGCGTGTGATCTCCAATTTGAAGATCAGAGCTTTGATAATGTCAGCCTTTTTTACTCCCTCATGTTCATCGATAAGAGACAGCATCGCCAGGTCATAAAAGAGGCCTACAGGGTCCTGAAAAGGGGGGGCAATCTCTATATCTGGGATAGTGTCATCCAGCAGGCAGATCCCTTTATTGTCAACTTGCAGATCGATACGGGGCAGGAAATCATTGAAACCAGCTATGGCATTTATGACAAGGATGCCGGTCAGGATCAAGCTTATGTCTTAAACCTGTGTCAAAAGACAGGCTTTCAATTATTGGAGACAAAGACTGAGGGAGACCTTTTCAGTTTCCACTTGACAAAAAGCGACAAGTGACATTTGAAAATGCCTATGCACTTAAAAAAGACCATTTTCTTTTTCTTCCCATTTGGTAACTGAATCAATTTGAATGCCAGAAGATTATGTTAAGATGAAGCCTGCCGACCGACCGGTCGGTCGGTATCCTGTTTGATCGAGAGGCTTTATCGCGTGCTAGCAAAATATTCTGTCAAAAGACCTTACACGGTGGTGGTCGCCGTTGTCTTAGTCCTGATTCTGGGCGTCATTTCCTTCATTAATCTGGAGACGGATCTTCTCCCCAGCTTTGATTTGCCCTATGTCCTGGTCATGACCCCCTACCCCGGGGCCAGTCCCGAAGAGGTGGAGATGGTGGTGACCAAGCCCCTGGAACAGGTCATGGCTACGGTCAGTAACATAAAGCAGATCAATTCAGTTTCAAGTGAAAATTCATCAGTCGTCATTTTGGAATTCAACAACGACACCAACATGGACTCTGCCACCATTGAGATCAGCGGACTACTGGATCTTGTCAAGGCGGCCTGGCCTGATGGCATCGGGTCCCCTATGCAGATGCGGCTCAATCCCGACATGCTGCCCATCATGGTGGCCGCCGTCGACGTCCAGGATTTGGACATGATCCAGGTCTCCCAAAGGGTGGAAGAAGAGGTTATTCCCAAGCTGGAGAGCATCCCCGGTCTGGCCTCCATCTCTGCCACAGGCCTTTTGGAAGAAAGGATCCAGATTCTTTTAGAAACCGATAAAATGGCTACCCTCAATAAGGACCTTCTCAAGAAAGTCGACCAGGAACTCTCCCAGGCAGAAGACAAGCTGGAAGAGGCCCAGGAGGAACTGGCAGAAGGCCTGGCCAAGCTGGATGCGGAAGAAAAAAATCAAAAACAAAAACTGGAACAGGGCAAGAAAGCCATCCAGCTGGGCAAGCTTAAGCTGGATGAGGCCAAGACAGAGCTACTGGCAGGCGAGAAAGAACTCTTAGAGGCCGAGACCGAGCTTGGTAACAAGCGGATGGAACTGGTGGCCCAGGAAAACAGCCTCAAGGCCATCCTGAGTCTTTTGGATGAACTGGAAAAAAACCTCCCCTCTTCAGGTGTCCCGGGATTGGGTGCTCAAGATGACCTGAGGGCGGCCTTGCAGGCCTTCCTGGACAATCTGCCTCCGGAAATCAAGCTGGCCATGGGTCCAGCCCTCCAGGCCCTGGAAGAGAGGCTGCAAGAGTCCGAGGGCATGACGGCCATGGATCTTCAAGGCCTGATTGCCAATCTCAAGGCGGAGCTCAAGCAGCTGGCCATCCTCTTGTCTCAGGGCCTCGGCGAAATCGACCAGGGCCTGGCCATGCTGGAAGAGAAAAAGCTTGAACTTGCCGAGGGCAAGGCTTTTTTGGACCAGCAAATCGATGAATTGGGCGATAGAGAACAGGAACTTGCCTTTGGCGGCCTGGTCCTGACCCTGGAAATGGGCAAGGCCCGGGACAAGCTGACAGAGGGTGAAGCCACCCTGGCCGAAAAAATGGCCGAATTTGAAGAGGCCCGGGACCTGGCTTTCAAGGAAGCCTCCCTGGACGGGATCATTACAAGAGAGATGGTCTCCACCATCCTGGCCGCACAAAACTTCTCCATGCCGGCAGGCTCCCTGACCGACCAGGGCCAGGAGCTCCTGGTCAAGGTGGGGGATAAATTCCAGGACCAGGAAGCCATGGAGAATCTCCTCCTCTTTGACACGGGCGACCAGGGCATCGGCCCCATCTATCTGAAAGACCTGGCCCAGGTCACCATCATGGATAATTCGGATGAAAGCTACGCCAGGGTCAATGGCAATGCGGCGGTCATCCTGACCTTTCAAAAACAATCCAACTTCTCCACTTCCCAGGTCACGGGCGCCATCCGGGACAGGGCGGAAGAGCTGGCAGGGGACCTGGAAGGCCTCAACTTCACCCCTCTTATGGACCAGGGCATCTATATTGATATTGTCGTGGACTCCGTCCTCAAGAATGTGGTTTATGGTGGCCTTTTAGCCATCCTCATCCTGCTCTTGTTCCTGAAGGATATCCGGCCCACCTTTATCATTGCCGTCTCCATCCCCATCAGCCTGGTCTTTGCCATTGCCATGATGTACTTTACCGGGGTCAGCATCAATATCATCTCCCTGGCCGGCCTGGCCCTGGGGGTGGGTATGTTGGTGGATAACTCCATCGTGGTCATAGAAAACATCTACCGGCTGCGCCTGGAAGGCATGTCCACCATAGAAGCCAGCATTGAGGGGGCCAAGGAGATCGGCGGAGCCATCATCTCCTCCACAGTCACCACTGCCTCCGTCTTCTTCCCTATTGTCTTTGTCAAGGGTATTTCAAGGCAGATCTTCACGGACATGGGCCTGACCATCGCCTACTCCCTCCTGGCCAGCCTGATCGTGGCCCTGACTCTGGTCCCCATGCTGGCCTCCAATATGCTGGAGAAATCCAAGGAGAAAAAGAGCCGCCTCTTCAAGGGTTTTACGGAAGGCTACAGTCGCTTTTTGGGCTGGTCCCTGAGACACCGGGCCCTGATCCTTTTGGCCGTGGTCGGCCTGGCAGTCCTCAGCCTGGTCCTGGCCACCTCCCTTGGCACCTCTTTTATCCCTGATATGGATGCCCCCCAGATGTCCCTGTCTATCCGGGCCGACAAGGAATCCAGCAGGGAAGAACTCCTGGCTTCCACCGAGGAAGTCATCGACCGGCTCATGGAGCTGGAAGGGATCGAGACCATAGGCGTCTTTGAGGGGGGCCTGATGTCAGGCATGGGCATGATGGGTGGCGGCGGCAGTAGCCGAAGCAGCATGTCCCTTTACATCCTCCTGGACCAGGAGCTCCGCATTAAGAACAAGGATATGGAAAGGGCCATCCTTGATGCTACCCAGGATCTGGATGCCGAGATCTCGGTCTCTGCCTCCAATATGGATATGTCGGCCTTGAGTGGCTCCGGCATCGATGTCATGGTCAAGGGGGAAGACCTGGATACCCTCCAGGCCATTGCCCGCGACCTGGGTGACATCCTCGAAAAAGTGGAAGGCGCCGTGGATGTGGCCTATGGCCAGGAAGAGACCCTGACTGAAATGCGGATCGTGGTGGACAAGAACCAGGCCATGTCCAAGGGGCTGACCGTAGCCCAGGTCTTCGCCAAGGTCTCCTCCACCCTCTCCCAGGGCAAGGCGGCCACCAGCCTGACCATGGACAGCCAGGACTACCCGGTCATCCTCATCGACGAAGCCACCCGGGATATGGGGCCTGGTGATTTGGAATCCATCGAATTGACCGGCAAGGGTCTGGAAGGCGACATCAAGGTCAAGCTGGGTGATATTGCCAGCATCCAGGAAGGGACAGGTCTGGCCTCCATCCGCCGGGACAAACAGCAAAGGTATCTGTCTGTGACGGCAGCTATCGACACCGACCACAATATCGGCCTGGTCAGCCGGGACTTTGAAAACCAAATCAAGGACTATGAATTGCCCTCCGGTTACCGGATTGAGATGGCCGGCGAAAACCAGGTGATTACGGACTCCCTGGAAGACCTGGGCTATATGCTGATCCTGGCCATCGCCTTCATCTACCTGATTATGGTGGTCCAGTTCCAGTCCCTCCTCTCACCCTTCATTGTCATGTTCACCATCCCCCTGGCCTTCACAGGAGGCCTTCTGGCCCTCTTCATCATGGGCTATGAGGTCAGCGTCATCTCCATGCTGGGCTTCCTGGTCCTGAGCGGGGTGGTGGTCAATAACGGCATCGTTTTCATTGACTTCACCAACCAGCTGAGGCGGTCAGGCATGAAGAAGCGTGACGCCCTGATGCTGGCAGGCCGCACCCGCTTAAGACCCATCCTGATGACGGCTGTCACCACCATCCTGGGCCTGTCCACCCTCTCCTTCGGTGTAGGGATGGGCGCCGAAATGCTCCAGCCTCTGGCCATCGTCTCCATAGGCGGACTTATCTATTCAACCCTCTTGACCCTGGTGGTCACCCCGGTCGTCTACGACCTGCTCCACCGCGACAAGGGGGAGGCCTTGACCGAGAAAGGAGAATCAGAGGCATGATGGATCATGGTTTAGCTCAGAAGGAAATCGCCATTTTTGAGGGGATCATCAAGCTGATTAAAGAGGGCATCAACCCTTATACCATCAAGGTCTCCGATATTGCCAGGCAAGCCGATGTGGGCAAGGGTACCCTCTATGAGTACTTCAAGACCAAGGAGGAGGCCATCTCCAAGGCCATCCTCTTCTACATCGGCCGGGGGCTTGAGGAAGCCTATCTGGCCGTCAAAGGCCAAAAATCTTTTCAGGATAAATACTATGAGATCCTCCGGATCCTGGCCCGGCAGGCCCAGGAAAACAAGGAGCAGTGCAAGCTCATGTCGCCCCTGGGAGACCTGCAGGATTTTTACGGCCACCTGGCTGACTATCAAAGAGATTTTCGGGCAAACCAGGTCTGGATCAAAAAAATCTATGAGGACATTTTCCAGGCGGGAGACAATGAAGATTTGATTTCCCGGGAGGCCCTCCAGGATGAGGATTATCGGGAAATGGCGCTTATCGGGGCTTTGGCCGCCTTCGGTCATGGCCTTTACCGGCCCCTGGACAATCTGGAGGTTGACGCCGCCATGGCCGCCTCCTACCGTCTTTTAGTCAAAGCCTTAAGTTAAAGGGGGACAAAGCGCTTTGCTTCATCCCCCTTAGTCAGTTGGCTTTCAGTCAGTCAGGAAGTCTCAAGCATCAGGGCCTTCAATGGCATTGACAGGGCAGTCAGCGATGGCTTTTTCCAACTTATCCTTGTCGACCAAACCGGGATCCAGGTCTTTTACCCGGGCTTTCCCTTGTTTCATCTCGAAGAGCTGGGGATAATCTTCGGCACAGACGCTACACCCCATGCAGGCGTCTTTATTGATGGTGACCTTGTCTATCTTCTCCTCTACCTGGGGTAAATCCTCATCCTTGACAATGCGGGCGGCAATCCAGGAAAAGACCAGGATGGCCAAGACCGTCAACACCCAGCGCAAGGCCATGAACTTGGGTCCCAGATACTTGGCTTCATTTAAGAGCATGGGCACCTTGATGACGGCCCAGGCGCTGAGGATGATCACGATGTTGCGGATGGATGCGCCCTTCTTGTGGAGCATGACGCACATGGGGAAGGCCGCATAGATGGGGCCCGCTGAGACGCTCCCTATGACGAAGGACAGAACGAGGCCCTTGGCCCCTGCTTCCTGGCCCAGATAGCGCATGATCTTGTCTTTTGGCACCCAGAGATCCAGGAGGGCGGTCAAGACAAAGATGACCGGCATGATCAGGAGCATTTCTTTCAGGTAATAGGCCGCGTTTTTTACCGAATCAAGGCCCATGGATGGCTTGATCAGGCTGAGGGCTATGTATGCCAATGAAACCAGGACAAAGAATCGGTTGTCCTTTATTTTCTTTAGAATTTTCATAGGACCACCCCCATAACCAAAGCAATGACCAGGGCAAAAAGGAAAGACAAGCTGTTGCGGACGACCGTGAACTTCATGCCGAACTCCTTCTTCTCAAGCGGAAAGGTGACGATTCCCACCATGGTCAAGGTGGTCAAAAAAGCCACCGTGGGTACAATGCTGACTCCTGCTCCTATCAGAGTCCCGATCAGGGGAAAGGCAATGAAGGCTGGTATCAGGGTGATGGTGCCCAAAAGGGCGAAGGCAATGGTGGCCAGAAATACCGGCTGCCCGCCCACAAAGGAAGCAATGTCGGCAGGGGGCAGCAGGGTAAGGATCAGGCCAATGGCAAAGATAATGGTCAGAATACTAAGGGCCATTCCCTTGCCCATCTTGAATGCCATTTTCAGGGCTTTGATCGTCTTTTCCTTACTTTTGACAAAAGAAAAGGTCAAGAAAAGCAGGGTGCCCACCCAAATGGCCAGTGTAAATACATCCATAAAAACTCCTAATCTCTTTTATCTATCAAAACAAAATCCCCTACAGACTAACAATAGAGGAGAGGAGAAAATAGACACTTAAGTGTCTATTTGTTAGGATTGGACCATGATAGAAGCTATTAAAGGATACGATCTCTTTCGATCGGTCGACAATCAAATACTCCTGGACTTGATCGCAGACCGGGAAATGGTCAAGCGGTCCTACCCCAGGGGCAGGACCTTGCAGGAAAAAGGCAGCCCCTGCCAGGGCATGCATCTCCTCTGTCAGGGGAAGCTGGTGACCTATTCCCTGGAAGCCAATGGTTCGGAAACCATAGTCTTTGAATTCGGGCCGGGAGATGTCATCGGCGCCAACTTCCTTTTTGGAGAAGCCAGCCTTTATCCACTCAATGTCTTTTGCATGAGTGACTGCCAGGTCATCTATATCACCAGGGAAGCTGTCCGCCGCCTCCTGGCCCATTATGACTTCACCCTGGCTTTTGTTCGTGCCATCTCGCTCAATGCCCAGCGGATGAATCAGAAAATCGCCATCTATGCCCGCGGGTCGCTAAGGAAAAATCTCCTGGACTACTTCACCGCCCTGTCCTTGGAGCAAGGCTCAAGCACCATCTTTTTACCCATAACAAAAAAACAAATGGCAGATTACTTTGGCGTTCAAAGGCCCTCGCTTTTTCGTGAACTCAAGCGTATGAAGGACCAGGGCTTGATTGAAATCAATAACCGGGAGATCACCCTGCTGGAAGCATTTCACTGACCCATCCAAACTAGGGGCTGGCCGCCTGATCCAAGAGGAGGATGGCCAAAGAGGTCATCCCAATGCCCAAGAGGAGAATGGCTGACGCCATATCAATTTCTTTCAGGATGGAGAGGACGATGACGGCGACACCCATGGCCAAGGGGATGGCCTTCAGGATAATCCGGACGATCTCCCCCAGCTTGGTCGCCGTGGACACTGGTCTTTGATGCGACCGCATCAGGTCATCGACTGACAGGCCCAGAGCCTCAGCCAACTTGGGCAAGCTGTCGATATCGGGCCGGGACAGATCCCGTTCCCACTTGGACACGGCCTTGTCGGTCACATTCATTTTATCTGCCAGTTCCAGCTGGGTCATGCCCCTGGCCTTTCTCAGGGTCGAGATCTTTTTACCGAGACTATCTTCCTTCATGGTCCTATCCTCTCTTTCTTACTTCCACGATATAAGAGCTGGTAGCTTTGGCCAAGCCAAAAGAAGTTGAATGGGGGCGACTGATAGTTGAGGAGCGGTTTACTTGGAAAAGAGTCCATAGAATCGACTCCTTTCCAACTAAAGCCCCAGGAGGGCAGTCGCCACGGCGAAGTAGACCATGAGGGCCAGGGCGTCCACAATGGTGGTGATCAGGGGGCCTGCCATAACAGCGGGGTCCAACTTCAATTTCTTGGCGATCAGGGGGAGCAAACCTCCCACGATCTTGGAGACCATGACCGTGACCACCATGGTGATTGAGACAGTCAGGGCAATCATGCTGTCGATTCTCTCCAGCAAGAGCAAACGGACGAAGTTGGTGGCAGCCAGGGCAACCCCCACCAGGAAGCTGACACTCATCTCCTTCCAGATCACCTTCCACCAGTCACCCGTATCGATGGAGCCGATGGCCAGCCCCCGGATAACCAGAGTGGAGGACTGGCTGCCTGAATTACCCCCCGTGTCCATGAGCATGGGGATGAAGGCGCTGAGGACCACGGCCTGGGTCAGGATATCTTCGAAGCGTCCCATGATCCTTCCGGTAAAGGTGGCCGAGACCATGAGGATTAAAAGCCAGGGCAGGCGCTGCCTGGCCATGGCCATAATACTGCTGGACAGATAGGCTTCTTCTGAGGGTGACATGGCGGCCATTTTTTGAAAGTCTTCGGTGGCCTCCTGCTCCATGATGTCGATGATGTCATCGACCGTGATGATGCCGGTCAGGCGGTTCTCGTTGTCAATGACCGGCAGGGCCAGGTAACCGTATTTCTTAAAGGAATGAGCCACCACCTCCTGGTCGTCATGGGTGCTGACCCGGACAATATCGGGTTCCATGATGTCCCCGATGATCAGATCCTCCTCAGAAGTCACCAGGGTCCTCAGGGAGACGATTCCCTCCAGCCGCCTTTCGCTGTCGGTGACATAACAGGTGTAGATGGTCTCCTTGGTCATGCCCGTCTTCTTGATGCGGGCCAGGGCCTCCTTGACCGTCATAGCTTTTTTCAAATCCACATACTCGATGGTCATGAGGCTTCCGGCAGAATCCTCGGGATACTGGAGGAACTGATTGATCAGGTCCCTTTCCTCCTGGCCGGCGATGCTCAGGATCCGTTTGACCACATTGGCCGGCATCTCTTCGATCATATCGACCATGTCGTCAAAGAAGAGCTCATCCATGATATCTTTCAGCTCCTCATGGGTGACAGCTTCTACAATCTGTAATTGTTGTTCGGGTTCAAAGCGCGAGAAGACCTCAGCGGCCATTTTCTTGGGCAACATACGAAAGAGGAGCAGGGTCATAAAGGAGTCGTAGTCTCTTAAGACTTCCGTGACATCCGCCTCATTCATCTTGGCCAAGACCTCACTGGCCTTGAGGTAGTCTTTTGCCTGGATCAGGACTTCAATTTCATTGGTATTCATACTTGGCATACTCCTGTATCTTCCGGCAGAATGCATCGAAAAGACGCCATTCTGCCTTGGCTAAATGACTTCTACCTGAAGGATCAGATTCCATTCGACGCACCTCCTTTTCGCAGAAGTATGGACCGAAAACCCGGTTGAAGAAGCAGGGAGCTTTGACGGGACCGGGGAAGCCTGTCGGAAAACAGGAAAGTCTGTCCCTGTCCTCTTCCCCATAAAAAAGCCCATGTACCTCAAAGAGACCATGGAGCCGATTGTCACCTATCATCTCGTTTGAGCTTTGACACTGCGAGGCGGTGAAATTGCATTGGTTGAAGCCTTCATCGACAACAACTGTTCATACCAGCTCATGGTGTCTCCACCATTTTGCGGCAGCAATCCATATCCTGGCAGGAGCCTTACCTACCGAGTATTCTTTTGATAATCCCTATAAACGATAACTCATGGGCCTGGGGATGTCAAAGAGGATCCAGGGTGAAAAAGGACCATTTACAAGGAATTCAGGCCGCCATGTGTCATAATCAAAGCCATGGCAAAGCGATCAAGA